>NZ_JBHXDQ010000020.1:0-122226 GCF_042725875.1 Streptomyces sp. NPDC127038
CCGGCCGGCTCAGCCGCGCCGATCCGCTGACAGGACGGACCGGATGGGCGGACTGACCGAACTCGCCAGATGGGTTGGCTGGCCAGGCCGACCTGCTGGCCAGGCCGACCTGCTGGCCAGGCCGACCTGCTGGCCAGGCCGACCTGCTGGCCGGGCCGGTCCGCCGGGCCGGTCCGTCAGGGCGTCGGCCTGCGGGGCAGGCCAGCGCCCCTCCGGCAGGCCGGCGCCCCTCCGTCCGTCCGGAGGTACTCGGCAGGTTCCAGCCGGTACCGTTCGGTGCGGATCACTGGATCAGTAGGGTCGGAGCATGACCCATACAACCCCCGCCCCCCAGGCTCCTGTTGACCCCGCCGAACTCGCCGCCGACCCGTACGCCGTGTACGCGCGGCTCCGCGAGGCCGGGCCCGTGCACCGGGTCACCGGGACGGACGGGCTGCCCGCCTGGCTGGTGACCCGCTACGACGACGTGCGCCAGGCTCTCGCCGACCCCCGGCTCTCCCTGGACAAGCGCAACGCGCCGCCCGGCGGTTACCGAGGCATGGCGTTACCGCCGGCACTGGACGCGAACCTGCTCAACATGGACCCCCCGGACCACACCCGCATCAGGCGACTGGTGAACCGGGCCTTCACCCCACGCCAGATCGAGCGGCTGCGCGAGCCGGTCCGGCGCACCGCCGACCAGTTGCTCGACGTCGTCGCCGCCGCCGAACGCGCGGACCTGATCACCTCGTACGCCGCGCCTCTGCCGATCACCGTGATCTGCGACCTGCTCGGCATACGCCCGGCCGACCGGCTGGACTTCCGTTCCTGGACCGACACTCTCGTCGCCCCCGATCCGACGCGGCCGCACCTCGCCAAGGAGGCGGTCGGCAGCCTGCTGTCGTTCCTCACCCGGCTCATCGCCGACAAACGAACCGCTCCGACCGATGACCTGCTCTCCGCGCTGATCGCCGTGCGCGACGAGGAAGACCGGCTGAGCGAGGACGAGTTGATGTCCTTGGCCTTCCTCATCCTGTTCGCCGGGTACGAGAACACGGTTCACCTCATCGGGAACGCGGTGCTGACCCTGCTGCGCCACCCCGATCAGCTCGCCGAACTACGGGCCGATCCCACGCGCTTGGGCGCGGCGGTCGAGGAACTGGCCCGGTACGACGGCCCGGTGCCCCTCGCCATCCGCCGGTTCCCGACCGAGGACGTCACCATCGGCGGCGTGACCGTCCCCGCGGGGGAGACGGTCCTGCTGTCCCTCGCCGGCGCCCACCGGGACCCGCACCGCTTCGCCGACCCCGACCGCTTCGACATCGACCGCGACGCCACGGGTCACCTCGCCCTCGGCCACGGCATCCACTACTGCCTGGGCGCTCCGCTGGCCCGCATGGAAACCGAGATCGCCCTGTCCGCCCTCCTCGACCGCTTCCCCGACCTGGCCCTGGACGTGCCGCCGGGCGAACTGCGGTGGCGTCCCTCGATGCGCTCCCGTGGTCTCCTCGCCCTTCCGGTCCGCACCGGCGTCACCGGGCCGGACCTCCACTGAACCTCCCCGCGATACTGGGCAGTTCGATGGTCCAAAGTGCTGGGCAGCGGTTCTATCGCAGGGGAGGATGGTCACCATGACGAGCGAAGGCACCTCGATCGACGCCACCAAACCCAGCATCGCGCGCGTGTACGACTATCTGCTGGGCGGCAAGGACAACTACGCCGTGGACCGGGAGATCGGCGATGTGTTCAAACGCGATCTCCCCGGCTCGGTGGCGATCGCGTTCGCCAACCGCTCCGCGCTGACCCGGGCGGTCGCCGAGATCGCGACGACCACCGGCGTGACCCAGTTCATCGACCTGGGCAGCGGTCTGCCCACCGCCGACAACGTCCACCAGGTCGCGCAGCGCCACACCCCGGAATCCCGTGTGGTCTACGTCGACATAGACCCCCAAGTGCTCGTCCACGGGAGGGCGTTGCTGGAGGAGAACGAGCGGACGAGGGTCATCGAGGCCGATGTCCGCGACCCCGAGGCGGTCTACCACCACCCCGAGACGCGCGAACTGATCGACTTCGAGCGCCCGGTGGCCGTCGTGTTCAGCGCCATCCTCCATCATGTCAACGACGAGGAGGACCCCGCCGCGATCGTCCGCTACTGGCGCGACCGGGTGCCCTCGGGCAGCTACTTCTTCGTCAGCCACTTCCGCTCCGGCAACAACCCGGAGACGGCCGAGGCGGAGAAGGTCCTCCAGCAGACGTTCGGCCGTGGCCGCTGGCGTACCGACGAGGAGATCGCCTCCCTGCTGGACGGTCTGGACATCCTCGACCCGGGCGTCGTCGCCGCCCCGCTGTGGCGCCCCACCCCGGTCGGCAAGCTGTGGAACGGCGGCACCGAACGCGAACTCACCGTCTGGGAGCACCTGATCGCCGCGGGGATGGCCCGCAAGGCCTGACGGCACCGGATCGGCTTCTCCGACCCCGCCCGGGTCACAGCCCGCCGGTGTTCAGCAGCCGGTTCGGGGTGTCCGAGCGGACGCCGTGCAGGACACCCCGGGTGGCGGTGTGGTCGAGCCAGACGTGGACCTCGCGCGCCGTGGCGTGCGGGTGCGCCGACAGGTACAGCGCGATCACGCCGGTCGCGTGCGGCGCCGCCCACGACGTCGCGCCGTCGGTCTCCGTGGTCGTACCGCCCCCGGCGAGCGCGGCGGTCACCTTCTGGCCCGGTGCGTACAGGTCCACGCACGGCCCGTACCCCGATCCGTAGGAGCCTCCGTCGGTCCAGGGGCGGTCGTTCGGGGTGGAGGCCGCCACGACGATCGTCCCGGGGACGCCGGCGGGGGAGTGCCCGCACGCGTTGTCGTGGAAGTTGCCGGCCGACACCACCGTCGGGATCCCCGCGTCGACCATCTTCTTCACCGCGGACTCCACGGCCGCTGACCGGTGGTCCAGGTTGAGCGACATGTTCACCACCGCCGGCTTCTGCGCGTGCGCGGTGACCCACTTGACCGACTTCACCACGGCCGCCTCGGCCGCCGCCTGGGAACCGCCGCCCGAGCTCTCGCACAGGACGCCCTGGACCCGTACGAGATCCGCCTTGGGCGCCACCCCGTACCTGGCCCCGCCGATGATGCCCGCGACGAACGTGCCGTGACCGATGCCACTCTCGCTGAAACAGTCGCCGGAGTCCCTCGGGCCCACGAAGTCGGCGCCGAGGTGGGCCCGGCCCCCGAACTCCGCGTGAGCGATGTCCATCCCGGTGTCGATCACATAGACGTGGACGCCCTTGCCCTGGGCGGTCGTCGTGAGCTTCCCGTTCAGGGGCCGTGACCGCTGGTCCAGGATGTCGAGATTCCACGGCACGTGCCGGGTGACGGGCGAGGCCGCGGCCACCTTCGACGACGTGCCCGCGGTGCCGGAGCGCGTCGGCGTCCAACCGGCGGACGCCCCCTGCCCGAAGGGCTTCACCGACTCGCCCTTCCGGTGAGCGGGGACCGCGCCGTCCGCCGCCGCACCGGCCTTCCCGCCGCAGGCCGAGGCCCCGAACACCGTCGCCAGGGCCACCATCAGCAACCCGGCCTTCGTCACGTTCCGCGTCACAACATCCCCCGTATCCCTGCCGTGTGCACAGTCAGCGCACAAGACGACCACAGCGGGCGGGCGGTTCCGGAGGGGGCGTGGAGCGTCGGCTCACGCGCCTGCGGAGGCCGAGTGGCGGCTTCGTGGATCCGCGTTGTCAGTGCCCCCAGGCCGAAGACCTGGGGGTTTCCTTGCGGCGCGAGCCACCGAGCGGAGAGGGTGCCGACCGCGGCGAGGGGGCTGCCAAGAGCTGTCCCTGAGGTGGCCGACCGCACCCGCAGATGTCTACTTCAACGCGACGCCGTCGCCCGACGCCGTGGCCGAGCTGGTCGTACCCGTGCCCGCGAAGTGCCAGCGCCAGGTGCCGGAGGCGTTCGCCGTGGTCGTCGTCTTCAGCTTGCCCGCGCTGTCGGTGGTCACCGTCTTGACGGTGGTGTACGTCGAGGTGCCGGACTTCTTGAACTGGAGGGCGACCTTCTGCGCGGCGAAGCCCACGTAGGCGTTGGTGTTCCAGTCGGCTCGCGTCAGGGCTCCCGTGACTGTCAGCTTCCCGCCCCTGGCGACCGGCTCGGGCGTCGCCTGGGTCGTCGCGAGCTTGGCGAAGCGCTTGATCTTCATGGTGGCGCTGCTGTCGAGCGTGTAGAAGTCACCGTCGTAGCCGGCGGTCTCCACGTCGAGGTGCCACGTGCCGGCCGAGCTGTTGCGGAGATCGAAGTAGTCGGTGCCGTCAGGGTCCAGGTCGTACGACCATACGCACTTCATGGTCGTCGATGTGGGACGCGTGCACGTCGACGAGTTCGCGTACTGGAGGCGGCCGTCCGAGCTCACCAGCTTCAGGCCGGCCATGAGCTTGATGCCCGAGTTGTCCTTGGCGGTGGCGGTGACGGTCAGCTTCTGGACCGCGCTGGTGCCGACGTTGACGGTGGTCTTGCTGAAGGTCACCGACGTGAAGGCGGTGTCGCCCTTGTGGGTGTCCGCCTGGGCGGCGGGCGCGAGAAGAGTGAGCAGCGCCAGGCTGCCGAAGGTGGCGGCCGTGGCCGTACGGATGTGCATGGTTCTCCAGGAACGACAGGATCATGGCGGGGTCCGGATCATCGCAGGTCGTAGGCGTGATCGGCAACGGTCCAAGAGGGCTGACCTGGTGTGCCGAGAAACGTCCGGGGCACGGAGACGGAGTCCCCGCCGCGACTTCCGGATGGCACCGCTGCGCACCCGTCAACGTCACCTGTGCCTGAGCGGAAAACGCAGGAGCAGGCTCGCGTGCCTATGTGCGAAACTACGCGCGCATCTGCCGCTTTCCGGCAGAACACGCAGACCACGCAGGACACCGGCGGCGCCCGCACCATAGGCGGGTTCCGTTCGGCGAACGACAAGGAGTCACGTGAGACGTCCCCTGCTTCCCGCCGCACTGGCATTGGCCGCCTTCGCCCTGCCGGTACTCAGTGGCTGCGAGGCCGTGGCTTCCCACGGGACCCCTGATGCCGTCTCGGCAGCACCCGCCGCGAAGTCGGCTTCACCGGACAGGACTTCGACGGCACCTTCCGCGGGGACGGGCGCGTTCGAGTACGACCCGAAGGCGAACGCGGCGGCCGAGATAGCGGCCGCTCTCAAGCTGGCGAAGCGGGACGGCCGTCCTGTCCTCGTCGACTTCGGCGCCGACTGGTGCATGGACTGCCGCGTCCTGAGCGCCCGCTTCGAAGAAGCCGGGCCGTCCGCGTTGCTGGCCAAGTACCACGTGGTGAAGGTTGACGTCGGCGAGTTCGACCACAACCTCGACGTGGCCAAGCGCTACGTCGACCTGCGTACGAGCGGCATACCCGCCCTGACCGTCCTGGACGCCGCGTCCGGCCGGATCGAGGTGGCCACGAACCAGGGCGAGTTCTCCAACGCCCGTACGATGCCTGCCGCGCAGGTCGAGAAGTTCCTGAAGCGATGGCAGTAGAGGGGCGGCTCCGGGCCCACCGTTCGAGGATCGGCTGCGCGCTCGTGGCGGCCGCCGCCGCGCTCACCGGGTGCGCGGGTCCGGCCGGGACCACAACCACGGCGAGTGCGGCCCCCTTCACGATCGGCGGCGTGACCGTGACGGTGCGGGCGGAATCCCACGACGGCCACTTGCGGGTCCTCGCGGATCTGCGCCCCGAGCAGCCCGGTTTTCACCTCTACAGCCTCACCCTTCCGAACGGCGGCATCGACGGCATCGGCATACCGACCCGCATCCGTGCCGAAGGCGGCTTGAGGGCCACGGGTCCGGCGACCACCGATGCGAAGCAGCGGGTGCTGCGGCCCGCCGGCCTCGATGTGAGCCTGCCCGTGTACGAGGACGGACGGGTCACCCTCGAACTCCCCGTCCGGCGGCTTGAAGACACCGAGAGTGCACGGGTGTTCCTCACGTACGGGGCGTGCAGCGAGACCGCCGGCTGCCTGCCGCCGGTGCGCGACCACGAGGTGACCTTGCGGTTGGGCTCGGCGGGCTGAGAACGCGTCACCCGCCCCGGAAAATGCCTCTGACCAGGGCGGATGCTGAATCGCGGGTGGATCATTAAATCGTTGGTGTGCGACGCGGTGGCGCTTGTACATTGTGATCGCGACCGCGCCTCCGATGCGCTCGGCTGCGGCTACTTCCTTCTGAAACCAAGTTACGCCGCCGCCACTTCTGATCTCGTGAGGCGCGGGCGCGCTGGCCCCGTCGGGGCGCCTTCGCCCCGCCGATCCTTCGGCCCGGGGCCGTCCAGTCATTTGAATCCGGGGGGATTCACTGCCTCGTCACACCCCGCGCGTCTCCAAGATCTGGTCCGAGATGCTCGTGGCCCCGCACATCTCGGCCACCGCCCGAACTCTGGCCCCAGCACGGCTCGTTCATGAGTGCACGCCGCACTTCCGTACATACGAAGGCGGCCCGGCCTTCGTCCGGGAACCCCGCGAGGAACTCTTCCTGCTCGCGGTCGGCAACTTCGTCTCCCAGCGCACCTTTTACGAGAGCGGCGCCGAGCGGGACGAGCGGTACGCCCGCCTCGTCGGTGAACTCGCTCTTCAGGACCCCGATTGGACAGCCGGTCTGCTGCGCTGGCTCCGTGGCGAGGGCAACATGCGCACGGCGTCCCTGGTGGGCGCCGCCGCGTATGTGCGGGCCCGGCTCACAGCGGGGGAGTCCAAGGGCCCGTCGAACCGGTCCGTGATCGACTCGGTGCTCCAGCGTGCCGACGAGCCCGGTGAGTTGCTGGCCCACTGGATCTCGGCGTACGGGCGGAACGTACCGCAGCCGGTGAAGCGGGGCATCGCCGACGGCGTACGCCGTCTGTACACGTCTCGGTCCCTGCTCAAGTACGACACCGCTTCCAAGGGGCTGCGCTTCGGCGACGCCCTCAACCTGGTGCACGCCACCCCCGCCCCCGACAAGCCCTGGCAGGGTGCGCTCTTCCGGTACGCCCTGGACCGCCGCCACCACCCGGAACTGGCGGTCCCGCCGGCCTCCGACCGTCTGCTGACCGCCCACCGGACGCTGATGGAAGTGCCGGTGGACCAGCGGCGTGCCGTGGTGACCGCGCCGCACGGCTCCGAGCGGCTGGCCGCGGCAGGCATGACGTGGGAGGCGCTGGCGGGTTGGCTCCACGGACCGATGGACGCGGCCGTGTGGGAAGCCGTGATCCCCACGATGGGGCCGATGGCGCTTCTGCGGAACCTGCGGAACTTCGACGAAGCGGAAGTCTCGGACGATGTCGCGGCCGAGGTCGCCGCGCGCCTCGCGGACGCCTCCGAGGTGGCCAGGTCCCGGCAGTTCCCCTTCCGCTACCTGGCCGCCCACCAGCACGCGCCGTCGCAGCGCTGGGCGGCCGCGCTGGAACAGGCACTGACCCACTCCCTGAACAACGTGCCGCCGCTGCCCGGCCGGACCCTCATCCTGGTGGACCGGTCCGGCTCGATGTTCTTCGACACCGTTTCCGAGCGATCCAAGCTGACCCGGGCGGACGCGGCAGCCATGTTCGGCACCGCGCTTGCCATGCGCGCCGAGCAGGCGGAACTGGTGGAGTTCGGGTCGACCAGCGTGCGGGTGCCGTTCGCGGCGGGTGAGCCGGTGCTCGAGGTACTGAAACGGTTCCACGACCTGGGTGGCACCCACACCGCGGCGGCGGTGCAGGCGCACTACCGGGGGCACGACCGGGTCCTGATCGTCACCGATGAACAGGCCGCCGCCTGCCGCTGCGCCGGGGGCCCGGCCCAGTCGGTCCCGTCCGACATCCCGGTCTACACGTGGAACCTCGCGGGCTACCAACCCGCCCACATCCCAACGGGCCCCCACCGGCACACCTTCGGCGGTCTCACGGACGCCGCGTTCCGGATGGTCGGCCTCATCGAGGCGGGCCGCGAAGCCGCGTGGCCGTGGACCACCGAAGCCGGGGCGCCCCTCGCGGGCGCACGGGGCGCGGCGCACGGTCATGAGTAGAAGTACGCATGACGCCCGGCGTTTCGGCGTTCGGCGACACAGGCGCGTCCCTGGAGTGCGGCGTGAACCCCCGGACCAAGCAATCCTGGATGGCGACCACGCGGGGGAGCGGACCCAGGTTCTGCCGGCAGGCGGCGTGACGTGGGTGCGGAGGTTGCCGGCTCCGTCCGTCTTGACCGTCCCAGCGGTCACCGTCGTCCGCTTTGACGGTGGCACTGAACTCCCAGACACCCGCGGTGTGATTGACGTCCTCGGGCAGATACGTGACGCGCTTCGCCGTGCCGGGACGCTTCGCGCCCAACGGTGGCTGGGCTTCACGGCATCCGGGGTCCCTGTGCCGCGCTTCGGGACGCGACTGTTCCGGGTCCGTCCGGTCTCGCGTCGGGTGGTCTACTTCTGGTGCACGATCTGGATCAGGTTGCCGCAGGTGTCGTCCAGTACCGCGGTGGTGACGGGACCCATCTCCAAAGGCTCCTGCGTGAAGGTCACCCCGAGATCGCGCAGCCGACTGAACTCCGCCTGCACATCGTCCACGGCGAACGCGGTGGCGGGGATGCCGTCCTGGACCAGGGCCGTCTTGTACGGCTGCACCGCGGGATGGCCCGAGGGCTCAAGCAGTAGTTGGGTCCCGTCGGGATCCTCCGGGGAGACCACGGTCAGCCAACGGTGCTCGCCCAGGGGGACGTCGTGCTTCTTCACGAATCCCAGCACTTCGGTGTAGAAGCGCAGGGCCTTCTCCTGGTCGTCGACGAAGACGCTGGTCAGATGGATCCTCATTGGGTGCTCTCCGAGGTGTCGGGTCTGAGCCATCGGGTCGCGATGCGCTCGAGAGGTTCGGTGTTGAGGTCGTGGAATTTGTATCTGCCCTGGCGTCGCGAGACGACCAGGTCCGCGGACTCCAGCACGGCCAGATGCTGGCTGATCGCCTGACGGGAGAGCCCCAGGCCGTGCTTGGTCACCAGTCGCGCGCATATCTCGAACAGGGTCTGCCCGTCCCGCTCCACAAGCTCGTCAAGGATCCGCCGACGCGTGGGGTCGGCCAGCGCCCTGAAGACATCCTCTGCCACGGTCATCAGCATAGGCAAGCAATCACTTGCCTATCAAGCCGAGCTTGAGCCTTGAGCCGAGCACCTATCGTTGCAGCGTGGAGACGATCGACGGATTTTCCGGTGCCATCCTCGTCACGTGCGGCGGAGTGATCGTCATGCAGGCTTCCGCGGGTATGGCGGACGCGGAGACCGGCACGGTGTGCACGAGCGACACCCGGTTCCAAATCGCCTCGGTGAGCAAGCAGTTCACCGCTTCCGCGGTGATGCTGCTGGCGGAGGAGGGAAGGGTCGGTCTGAACGACCCCATCGCCCACTGGCTGACCGACTGCCCCGAGACCTGGCGAGCACTGACCCTGCATCAACTCCTCTCTCACACCACGGGCTTGGGTCACTGGCCGGAACTCCCCGGCTTCGACGTCAACCACCCCGGCGATGTCCGCACGTTCCTTGAGCGATTTTCGAAGGTGCCTCTTCGCAGCACACCCGGAAGTACGTGGCACTACAGCTCGCCCGGCTACCTCTTGGCGGCCCGGGTCGTCGAGCGCCTCACCGGGCAGCGGTACGCCGACTTTCTCGACGAACAGGTGTTCCGGCCCCTCGGCATGACGTCGACGTCTGTCGGCGCGGCCCCGGTCGAACTGGCCGCCCGCGGCTACCGGGAGAGCCAGCGGGTGGACGTCCCGGAGTTCGCAGCCATGCCGGGGACGGGCGACCTCTGGTCGACCGTCGGCGACCTGGCTCTCCACACCGCCGCCTTCAATGCCGGACAACTGCTCTCCGCCGGGTCCCGCGAGGCGATGGTGACTCAGTACGCCCCCATGGCGGGCGCCTGGGGCACCGACGGGCCGACGATCGCCGACGGCTACGGGTACGGCTACGCCCTCGGCACGCTGTCCGGGCTTCCCCTGCGCTTCCATATCGGTGACAACCCGGGATACCAGTCCTTCCTCGGTTGGCTGCCCGCCCGTGACATGACCATCGTGATCCTCTGCAACAACGAGGAGACCAGCCTCGACGACGTCCTGCGACAACTCGCGCCCGTAGTGCTCGATGCTTGAGTCGAGCCTGGAGAAGCTCGGCGCGCGCGTCAGCCCTGGTGCTGGCCATGCCGAGAGCCATGGGCCGATGCTTTCTGCGCTGCCGGGGCCGGGGGAGGGCGGCAGGAGCGTCCTCCCCCGGCCGATGGGGTCTGCGGTCAGGACGCGGCAAGCTCCGCACGGAGCGTGCGGGCCGCGGTGACCAGGTTCTCCAGCGAGGTACCGGTCTCGGGCCAGCCGCGGGTCTTCAGGCCGCAGTCGGGGTTGACCCACAGCCGCTCCGGCGGGATCGCCTCAAGTCCCTTGCGCAGCAAGGCCGCCGCCTCGTCCGCGCCCGGCACGCGCGGGGAGTGGATGTCGTACACGCCCGGCCCCGCCTCGCGCGGATAGCCGTGTGCGGCCAGTTCACCGGCGACCTGCATATGGGAGCGCGCGGCTTCGAGGCTGATGACGTCGGCGTCGAGGTCGTCGATGGCCCGGACGATGTCGCCGAACTCCGCATAGCACATGTGCGTGTGGATCTGGGTGTCAGGCCGCACACCGCCGGTGGTGAGGCGGAACGCCTCGGTCGCCCAGGTCAGGTACCCCGCCCGGTCGTCGGCCCGCAGCGGCAGTGTCTCACGCAGGGCCGGTTCGTCGACCTGGATCACCGACGTCCCGCTCCTCTCGAGATCGCCGACCTCGTCCCGCAGCGCGAGGGCGACCTGCCGCGCGGTGTCGGCGATCGGCTGGTCGTCGCGCACGAAGGACCAGGCGAGCATGGTGACGGGCCCGGTGAGCATGCCCTTGACCGGTCGGGAGGTCAGGGACTGGGCGTACGACGTCCAGCGCACCGTCATCGGTTCGGGGCGGGAGATGTCGCCGGCCAGGATCGGCGGGCGGACGTAGCGGGTGCCGTAGGACTGGACCCAGCCGTGCCGGGTGGCGAGGTATCCGGTGAGCTGCTCGGCGAAGTACTGGACCATGTCGTTGCGCTCGGCCTCCCCGTGCACGAGGACGTCCAGGCCCGTCTTCTCCTGGAAGGCGACGACCTCCTGGATCTCGGTCCTGATCCGCTCCTCGTAGCCGACGGTGCCGATGCGGCCCGCGCGCAGATCGGCCCGGGCGGCCCGCAGTTCGTCCGTCTGCGGGAAGGAGCCGATGGTCGTCGTCGGGAGCAGGGGGAGGCGCAGGTGCGCGCGCTGGGCCGCGGAGCGTTCCGCGTACGGCGCCGCGCGGCGGGCGTCGGCCTCGGTGACGGCCGCGGCGCGGGCCCGTACCTCCGGGGCGAACGTGATGGGCGAGTTCGTACGGGAGGCGAGGTCGGCGCGGTTGGCGGAGAGGGCGGCGGCGATCGCGCCGGTGCCCTGGGCGAGCCCCTTGGCCAGGGTGACGACCTCACGCGTCTTCTGTTCGGCGAAGGCGAGCCAGCGCAGGATGCCCGGTTCGACGTCCCGTTCCGGGGCGGTGTCGATCGGGACGTGCAGCAGGGAGCAGGACGCGGACACGTCGACGCGGCCGGCCAGCCCGAGCAGGGTGCCCAGCGTGGACAGCGACTTCTCCAGGTCGTTGACCCAGATGTTGCGGCCGTCGACGACACCGGCGACCAGACGCCTGCCGGGCAGGCCGCCCACCGCCGCGAGGGCGTCGAGGTTGGCCGCGGCCGGTCCGGTGAAGTCGAGGGCCAGACCCTCGACCGGGGCCTTGGCGAGCACCGGCAGCGCCTCGCCGAGCCGGTCGAAGTAGGAGGCGACCAGCAGCTTGGGCCGGTCGGTGAGGGCGCCGAGGCCGCGGTAGGCGCGGCCGACGGCGTTCAGCTGCGCCGGGGTGCGGTCCTGGACGAGAGCGGGCTCGTCCAGCTGGACCCATTCGGCACCCGCGGCGCGCAGGAGCGCGAGGACCTCGGCGTACACCGGGAGCAGCCGGTCCAGCAGGGTGAGGGGGTCGAAGTCGGCGGACACGCCCGGTGCGGGCTTGGCCAGCAGCAGGAAGGTGACCGGACCGAGCAGGACGGGCCGGGCGGTGAGGCCCAGTGCGACGGCCTCCTCCAGTTCCGCGACCTGCTTGGCCGCGTCGGCCGAGAACACCGTGTCCGGGCCGAGTTCGGGGACCAGATAGTGGTAGTTGGTGTCGAACCACTTGGTCATCTCCAGCGGAGCGACGTCCTGGGTGCCGCGGGCCATGGCGAAGTAGCCGTCGAGCGGGTCGGCCGCGACGGCCTCCCTGTGCCGTGCGGGGATCGCGCCGACCATGACGGTGGTGTCCAGCACATGGTCGTAGTACGAGAAGTCGCCGGTGGGCACCTCGTCGATGCCTGCCTCGGCGAGCCGCCGCCACTTGCCCTGGCGCAGGCCGGCCGCCGTGCTGCGCAGGGCGTCGGCGGTGACCCGGCCCCGCCAGTAGCCCTCGATCGCCTTCTTCAGTTCCCGGTTCGCTCCCTGGCGGGGGTAGCCGTACACGGTGGACCGTGCTGCCGCGGTTGCGGGCTCGGTGGTCACGGAGATCTCCTTCGCGAGATGAATCCCTGAGATCCCGGAGACGGGACGAGAGCGCGAAGGGGTGACGGAACCGGACGGTGCCGACCTCGCGCGCAGGGCGCGGCCGTCCGTCTGGTGTGTCGCCGACCCGCCCTCGAGGTCACCGGGATGTCCGCGCACGAGTGGTTCGGGCGCGGGCAGTTGGCAGGTCTTCGGACTCGCGGGCACGTCCCGTCGTACGAGGTCGTACGAGACACCTACTGGCCGTCGCTTCCCGGATCCCGTACGTCGGACCCAGTGCGTATGACGGCGGTCGTTCCCACTCACCGCTGCGGGGCAGTCCCGGATTCCCACCGGGTTCCCTCTTGCGACGCATCCCGCCTGGCGGACGGGGCGAACCAGCTGCGTACGCCACCCTACGGGTTCGTCGCGCGCGAAGGGCGCGGAACCTCCGTCATCCGGGCAGCGAACGGGACTTGATAACCTCGACGGGCCAGTCGAACCACATCCGTGGTCAGGGAATCCGGTGCGAATCCGGAGCTGACGCGCAGCGGTGAGGGGGACGGGCGGGGCACTGCGCCACTGGGAGACCGGGAAGGCGTCCCGTCCGGACGAACCCGAGTCCGAAGACCTGCTGGCACCTCCGTCCCCCGGAGGCCCTGTAGGCCGGCTCCGCGTACGAGCCCCGACCCCCGAGGCATGCCCATGCTCCGAACTCCCGCTTCGCCCCGTACACCCGGCTCGGCCCCCACCTCGGGCGCGGCCCGCACCCCCGTTCCAGCCCGTACCCCCGAATCGCATGCGGTGTCCGACGACCGCCGCGACGAGAAGCGCGTCGCCGCCGAACCGGCGCCGTGCCGGGTCGTCGTCTGCCGGGACTGCTGCTGCGGAACCCCGAAAGTCACCGGCGTGGATCACGAACGGCAGCTCGCGCGGCTGTCCGAGCAGGTGCCGGTACGGGTCTCGGCCTGCCTCGATGTGTGCGAACACGCCAACGTGATCGTCGTCCAGCCTTCGGCGGCCGCGCGTGCCGCCGGAGCCCGACCCGTCTGGCTCGGCCTCGTCAACGACGCCGAGGCCACCGCGGACATCACCGACTGGGTCCGGGCCGGCGGCCCCGGTGTCGCTCCCTGCCCCGACATCCTCGACCTGTACGTGTTCACCCCGCCCCGGAGGACGCGATGAGCGGGCGAGACGTCCCGCGACTACGGGGCGGCAACGAGCGCACAACGAGTGGACGGCGTCCTGCGGCCGGAGGCCGGTCGCGCCCTAACCTCTGAGCAGAGGACGGTACGCGTCCCGGGGGAGGGGTCCGCCATGAGGTCGACCACCGCGCGTTCAGGGTTCCGCTGTCTCGCCGGAGCCGTCGTCACGGCCGCGGTCCTGGCCACGACGTCCGGGTGCACGGTTCCCGTGGACGCCGTCGCCGGCGTCTCCGTGACCGGCGACGGCCATCTGATCGGCGTCATGATGGTGTGCGGACACCGGATCGACGGCGCGACGCTCTACGTGGACGACCCCCACGCCGACAAGACGGTGACGGTCGGCTCATGGACCGCCCGCCCTCCACTCACGCACGGTCTGACCACCTGGCCGCTCCAAGCTCCCGCCGCCGGCTGGACCGCGACCAAACCCCTCGGCCCGCTCGCCTCCAGGACCACCTACACGCTCTACGGGTGGACGAACGACAACTCGTCGTCGTCGGGCAGTATTTCCTTCACCTCGGCCGACCGGAGCCGGCTCTCGCCGGGACGGATCCTGTACGACACGGTCTCGGACAACGGCGACGAAACCACCAGAGCCGTGTCCGTCGCGGAGTTCAAGACCAAGGCCTGCCAGGACATGTGACCCCCGAGGGCGCCCGCTCAGGCCTGCGCGTTGGAGGCTTCACCGAGCAGAGCGCGCAGGGAGTGGGCCATCCGGTCCGCCTCGTCGGAGGGCACCGACTCCTCGGCGGGCCGCCCGAGCAGCTCGAAGACGCCCGGTCCGCGGTGCTCGGGTCGCAGGTCGGCCGCGCGCGGAACGATGTGGAAGTGCACGTGCGAGAAGCCTTCCGCCTCCGCGAACTGGATGACGTAGGTCTTCTCGCAGCCGGTCACGCCCCTCAGCGCCCGGGAGAGCCCGACCTGCCACATCCCCAGGGATGCCGCCTCGGCGTCGGTGAGGTCGTGCACCGCGGTCACGTGCCGCCGGGGCACGAGCACCAGCCAGCCGGGCACGGCGCTGTTGAACACGTGGGCCACGCGCCAGTGTTGGTCGGACGCGACGCACTCACGGGGCGGAAGGGCGTCGAACTCGGCTTCCTTGCGGCAGACATAGCAGTCGGGAGTCGTCATGGACCGAGAGCGTATAGCTGTCCCCCGCGGCCTCCTTCGGGCCGGCGGGATAGGGTGCGGCCGTGCAGCGGATCTTGGTGGTGGGTGTGACGGGGGCGGGCAAATCCACGCTCGCGAGGGTGTTGAGCACCCGACTGGGCCTGCCCTACCACGAGATGGACGCGCTCTACTTCGACGGCCCCGGCTGGTCCGTCAACGACGGACTGACCGACGACGTGACCGCTCTGGTCGCCGAGCCGCGCTGGGTCGTCGACTCGCTCGGCTACCCGGAGGTGCGCGACCTGCTCTGGGAGCGGGCCGACACCGTGGTCTGGCTGGACTATCCGAGGCGCGTGGTCATGCCCCGGGTCCTGCGCCGGTCCCTGAAGCGCACCGTGACGCGCGAGGCACTCTTCGGCGGGAACAGGGAGACGTGGAGGGGCTGGCTGAGCCGGGAACACCCGGCGTGGTGGGCCTGGTCCCAGCACGGACCCCGCCACCGCGAAATCGCCCACCGCCTCGCCGACCCCCGCTTCGCCCCCCTCGAAACCCACCACCTCGGCCGCCCCCAGGACACCGAGACCTGGCTGGCGTCCCTCTGACCCAGGTCGACACAGGGGCCGGCCCCGACTCCCGCCCGGCGGGGCGTGGACGCGAGGCCACCGGCTGACCGGTGTGCGCATGACCGCTGCACGCAAGGTCAAGAGGTCCCGCACGCCACGTCAACTCCGTCGCACCGGCCGTTGGCATCTTTGACGAGGGAACTGCGGCGGCGACTGGCCTCCACTCGTACGACCGGCCGGCCGGTCCGCCATGTACCCGCACCTCCGCAGCACCGCACTGGGACGTTTCGAATGGAGGACCGTGAGTATGAGCATGACCCGCAAGCTTGCAGCGGCCGTCGCGACGGCCGGTCTGGCCGTGTCCGCCCTCATCGGCGCCAACGGAACCGCGTCGGCGGCCGCGGGACAGAGCTTTCTGTACCGGGGCGAGGCCCTGCACGTAGGGCAGATGATCTATCGGTTCTCCCCGCAGGGCTGGCAGATCCAGCTCGTCATGCAGAACGACGGCAACCTGGTCGAGTACCTCCGTTTCGACGACGGCAGCCGCTACGTCTGCTGGGCGACGAACAGTTGGGGTTCCGGGAACAACAACTGGGCTGTCTACCAGACGGACGGCAACTTCGTGGTCTACAACAGCAGCGGCGGAGCGGTCTGGGCCTCGAACACCAAGGGGGGTGGAGGCTCGACCGTCGACATGAACGCGAACGGCGTCCTCTACGTCGGCACCAAGGCCATCAACAACGGCTGCTGAGACAGGCGTGAACATCCTTCCGCGGGCACGCGCGGGCCCGCGGAAGGATGGGCCGGGAGCCGGGAGCCGGGAGCCGGGAGCCGGGAGCCGGGAGCCGGGAGCCGAGAGCCGGGAGTTGGCCTGGGCGCACCGAAGGCCGGACTCAGAAGTCGTCGACGCACAGCGCCCGGAACTCGGTGGGGCTGATTCCGTAGGCCTCGCGGAAGGAACGGCTGAAGACCGCCGGTCCGCTGAAGCCCCAGCGGGCGGCGATGGCGCTCACATGACGGGCACGCAGACCGGGGTCGATGAGGTCGCTGCGGCACCGTTCCAGGCGGCGCCGGCGTATCCGGGCGCGGACGCTCTCGCCCCGGTCGTGAAACAGCTGGTGCAGCGTGCGCACCGACAGGTGATGGTGGGCGGCGACCGCCGACGGATTCAGTTCGGGGTCGCCGAGATTGTGCTCGATGAACGCGTGGATCCGCTGCACCAGCGCCTGTGTCCTGACTTCGGCCGGAAGCTGGTCCTCGGTGTCGATGTGCTGGGCCAGGCAGGCCGTCGCGAGGTCGACGGCGACGGAGCCCAGACGACGCAGCTCCTGCGGACCGCACTCCGCGCCGTGGTCTTCGAGCGCGGTCATGAAGGACGACAGGATCGCGGCCAAGCCCTCGCCGCCCGGGATGCGGCGGGCCAGCACCTGGTCGAGGCGCTGGGTGCGCAGCGGCACGATGTCGCGGGGCAGCAGCAGGATCGTCGCCTGCACCTGGCCGCCCGTGGCGGACATCCGGTTGTACGAAGGGCGCGAGGTGTCCCAGAGCATCAGGTCACCGAGCCCGATGACGCACTCGTTCCGGTGCTGAGACAGGGACGTGGCCCCCTTGCGCAACAGGGCCAGCTGGTACTGCTCCGGGTCGCCGCGCCGGATCATCGCGGCCGTGCGCCGGGATTGCAGCGGCGACAAGGAGAACCTCGACACCCGGACGTCGCCGAGGTCCAGCACCGCGGCCTCGCCCTGGAACTCGGCGGGCTGCTCGCTGCTGAGCGCGGCGGGCATCACCTCACGCGAGACGATGTCGGAGTACCAGTCGAACCGTTCCCCTGCCGGAACCTCGCACGTTGACAACACTGACCACATCCAGCGCCCCCGTTGGATCTCGTCGACGGCCACCAGGATGCAGGACCACACCCGTGCCACGCGCCTCGGCATGCCCGACGCCGCCGAAACTCACGGGACGAACGAGACCCGGACGGCGACAAGTCACGGTGCTCGGCTGCGCGTGCTGTGCTGCTCGATTGTCAGAGGCGTCTGGCATGGTCTGGGCATGGAGATGACGTGGATGCTGACGGTCGACTGTGCCGATCCCCGAAGGATGGTCGCGTTCTGGTGCGAGGCCCTGGGGTACGTTCCCGAGCCTCCTCCCGGCGGGCATGCCACCTGGCGGGAGTACTGGGCGGACATGGGGGTGCCCGACGAGGAGTTGCCCGAAGGCGCGGGGGACATTCCGGAGTCGATCGTCGACCCCGCGGGGCACGGGCCCCGGATGTGGTTCCAGAAGGTTCCCGAGGCCAAGGTCACCAAGAACCGCATTCATTTCGACCTCAAGGTCGGTGGCGGGCGTGATGTCCCCTTGGAGATCCGTACCCAGCGGGTCACCGCCACGGTGGAAAGACTGGTCGCGGCCGGCGCCCGCGTGGGCCGGATCACGGATCGGCCGGAGATGGCGCACTACGCCGTCATGCTGGAGGACCCGGAGGGCAACGAGTTCGACGTCGTCTAGAACCTGTCCGGCCTCACCTCCAGTGCCTGCCGTCCGGCGGACGGCCGGACGGCGGTGCGCGTGGTGTCGGGCGGTGGTCAGGATGTGTTCAGGTTCCCTGCGGCACGGTCGAGCACCATGACCCTTGAGAGTCCTGAGACCTCCGGGTTCCCAGTGGCGACTTCGCGCGCGGTTCCGCCGTCCGGTCGTCGGCCGGGCCGGAACAGAGTCCCCGAAGTCACGGCCTACTTCTGGACGATAAAGGTCCTTTGCGCGACGGTCGGGGCCACCGCGGTCCATCTGCTGAACCAGAAGGCCGGTCTCGGCCTGACCGCGGTGTCGGTGCTGATGACTGCGTTGCTGGCCGTCGTGCTGGCCGCCCAGTTCCGCAGCACGGAGTACCGGGCGGGTGTGTACTGGCCGACCGTCGCCCTGGTCGGCACCGTCGGCACCCTGGCCGGCGACAACCTCGTCGACGCCACGGGCGCCACGCCGGAGACGACCTCCTCGGTCTTCGTCGTCGCCCTCGCGATCGTGTTCGTGGTCTGGTACCGGCGCGAGGGCACGCTCTCGATCCACAGCATCGACACGACCCGCCGCGAGTCCTTCTACTGGCTGGCCGTGCTGTTCGCCTTCGCCCTCGGCACCGCCGCCGGCGACCTCGTGTCGGAGCGGCTGCACCTGGGCCACTGGCTGTCCGCGGTGCTGTTCGGCCTCGCCATCGCCGCCGTGGGCCTGGCACACTTCCAGCTCGACCTGGACCTCGTGTGGAGCTTCTGGACCGTCTACGTCCTGACCCGTCCGCTCGGCGCCTCCGTCGGCGACTACCTCTCCCGACCTAGCGGCGACGGTGGTCTTGAGCTGGGCACGGTCGTGACCGGCGCGCTGTTCTCGATGGTGATCGTCGGACTGGTCGTGTACCTGGCAGCGACGCGTGTGGACGTCACGGACGTCACCGACCCGGAGCACGACCGTCGGCACGTGGCCTGACCGGCTTTTTCGAGATCACATACATGGGTGGCGCGTGGCGGCTGTGACGCACGTCGCTGAATCGGCTGGGGATGCGGGAGTCCACCCGGTGAGCGGTTAAGGTTCCAGATGGCTTCTACAAGGCTGTAGTCATGATGGGCGCCCGGTCCGCGCTCATCGTGCCGCAAGGACCGGTGAACGTCACCACGGCGGCTCGCCGGGGCGAGGACCGTCCATCCGCGCCGGAAGGGGACACCGTCATGAGTCCCGCGGACGGCACGTGTGGCGACCACGAGGAACGATGCACTCCGCCTGGACGACCTAGGGGCAGCACGTGGCTTTCATCATGGTGTGCGAGGACGACGCGGCGGTCCGTGACGTTCTCAAGCGCGCCCTCGAGCACGACGGCCACGAGATCGCCGTCACCCCCACGGCGGACAGCCTGCTGGGCAACCTCGACCCGACCCCTCAACTGATCGTCCTGGATCTGGGGCTCCCGGACGCCGACGGCCGCGATGTCTGCCTGGCGCTGAGGGCACGCGGCGTCGACGCTCCGGTCCTGATGCTCACCGCTCTGGACGGCATGCACCACAAGGTGGGCGGCTTCGAGGCGGGAGCCGACGACTACATGACGAAACCGTTCGACATCCCGGAGCTCCTGGTGAGGGTTCGCGCCCTGCTCCGCAGGACGACCGCGGCGACCCCGCAGAACGGCGTCATCCTCGACCCGGCGAAGCACGTCGTGACCCACGGTTCGACGAGCGAGAGCCTGACGCCGACCGAGTTCCGCCTGCTGGGCCGGCTGGTCGCTTCGCAGGGCGACGCCGTGCGCCGCCACGCCCTCGTCGCCGCCGGCTGGCCGTACGGCGCGCACGTCAGCGACAACACCCTCGACTCCTTCGTCCGACGGCTACGGACCAAACTCGGTGCGCTGGGCGTGGCCGATCGCCTGGCGACGGTCCGTGGGGTGGGCTACCGATGGGAGTGACGGGCTTCCGCGGGAGGGTCGTCGCCCTCGCGGTCCTGATCGCGACAGCGGTGGTCGCGGTCCTGGTGGTGGTCTCACACGTGCTGCTGAGCCAGGTGACCGACGCGGACGCGAACGCTCTGGCGCACACCCGCGCGGAGGCGGTCGCGGCGAACGTGGTCGTACGCGGTGGCCACGTCGTGCTGATCGAGGGCGGAAACGAAGCGCTGGACACGGTCTCGTGGGTGTACGCCGACGGGCACCTCATCGACGGGCTCGTGCCGGACGGCCTCCTCGGCCGCGTCGACGCGCTGGTCGGATCCGGGCAGTCCCGAACCACCACGGTCGGCAGCCACCTTCTGTACGCCCGGCCGATCGGGCTCCAAGGCCACCACGTGATGGCGGTCGTGCGGGTGGACCTGACGCCGTACGAGACGTCGGAGCAGCGCAGCCTGACGATGTCGCTCATGCTGGGCGGCGTCGTCATCCTTCTCGCGGGCGTCGTCGCCTACGTCGTGGTGGGTCGCGCGTTGCGGGTGGTCCACGACATGGCCGCGCTCGCCGACGACTGGAGCGATCACGGACGCGGGCGCCGATTCGACCTCGGCGATCCGCGCGACGAGTTCGGGGAGCTCGGGCGAACCCTCGACCGCCTGCTCGACCGTGTGGACAACGCGCTCGCCGACGAGCGCCGGCTCACCGACGAGATCGCCCACGAACTGCGGACCCCCTTGACGGCCCTGCGGGGCGAGGCGCAATTGGCCCAGCTCTCCGGTCATCGTCTGGCACCGGAGTCCGTTCTGACCGAGGTGGACCGTCTGAACACGGCGATCACGACGATCCTGGGCTCCGCCCGGTCACGGATCGACGGCGACACCTGTTGCGATCTCACGGCGGCGGCGCGACAGGCGATCGCCGGTCGCTCCATCGATCTCGCCGTCCCCTCCGACGTCGACGTCGCCGTGGCCGAGGAATTCGTCGTCGCTGTGCTGTCACCCCTGCTGGAGAACGGCCTGCGCCATGCGAGGTCGCGCGTCTGGGTCACGGGGCGCGTCGAGCCGCAGGGGGCCGTGATCGACGTCCTCGACGACGGCCCGGGGTTCGATCCGGCCGAGGTGGACCGGGTCTTCGAAGCGGGTGTGACCAGCGGCGGCGGGCACGGGCTGGGGCTGGCCGTGGTGAAGCGCCTCGCCGCGTCCGCGGGCGTGGCGGTCCGCGCGATCGCCGACGGTCGCGGTCGCGTCGAGGTCACCTTCCCCACGCCCGAGGCGGTCGCGTAGTCAGGTTGAGTGCAGGTTGGCCGAGGCAGCCTGGCCGCATGACGACGACAAGCGAAGTCGGCACAGGCCACCGCAGCGGGCGGCTGATGCTGAACAAGGTTCCCGAGGTCACCATCTGGTTCTGGGTGATCAAGATCCTCTGCACGACGGTCGGTGAGAGCTTCGCCGACTGGATCAACATGAAGCTGGGCGTCGGCCTGGTGAACACGGCGTGGATCTTCACCGCGGTGTTCGTCGTGGTCCTGGTCGTCCAGATGCGGCTGAAGCGGTACGTCCCGTTCCCGTACTGGCTGACCGTGGTCGTTGTCAGCGTCACGGGAACGCTCTACACCGACATCTTGACCGACCAGCTCAACGTGCCGCTGTGGATCAGCTCCAGCGTGTTCTCGGTGATGCTCGCCGTGGTCTTCGGCGTGTGGTGGCTGCGCGAGCGCACCCTCTCGATCCACTCGGTCACGACCCGCTCGCGTGAGTCCTTCTACTGGCTCACCGTTCTCGTCACCTTCGCGCTCGGGACCGCGACCGGCGACTGGACCCTGGAGCTCACCGGCTGGAGCCCGGGTGCGTCGGTCCTCCTGCCGCTCGGCCTCATCGCGGCGATCACGCTGCTGTGGAAGTTCGGCGCCAACCCGGTGCTGTCCTTCTGGCTCGCCTACATCCTGACCCGCCCGCTGGGTGCCAACATCGGTGACTGGCTCGCCGCGCCGAAGGTCGCTCAGGGCCCCGGCGAACCGACCGGCCTCGCGCTGGGCACCTTCACCACAAGCCTGATCTTCCTCGGTCTGATCCTGGCGACCGTCGTCTACCTGACGGTGACGCGCTCCGACGTGACCGAGACCTACGACGCCACGCACACCCCGCAGGTCACCGCCGATCCGCGGAGGGAGCGTGTCGGCCTGGCCTGCTTCGGTCTTCTCGCGGTCGCCACGGGGGCCTTGCTGGTCTGGGCGCACGGCCAGCCGCACGTCGGACCGGCGCCGGAGGGCGACGCCACCTCCACCGTTCACCTCGCCCCCGGCCAGGCCGTGAAGAAGTTCCCGGCGGCGAAGGTCGACGCGCTGAAGGCACTCGCTTCGACCTCGCTCAAGGACGCACGCTCGGGCGACGCGTCCGGTGCCCACAAGGCCACCCAGTCCCTGCGCGACCTCTGGGACGCCGATCAGGCCACGTTGCAGCCGCTGGACAACACCGGCTGGACGTTCCTCGACGCCCAGATGGACCAGGTGCTGAAGACCTTCGGCATCGACCACTCGAACCCGCCGATGTCACCGGCACAGCAGGAGGCCGAGCTCAACACCCTCCTCACCGACATGCGCTGACGGAGCCGATCGGCGGTGGCTTCCCGAAGCCACCGCCGATCACCCTCCCGCAGGGCTTGAGAGGCATGACGCAAAGGGGCCGGCGCGCCGCGGCACGTCGCGCGTGGCGTGGACGCGCTCACCCCGTCAGGCCTGGACGCAGTCCTGAAGGACCTTGGCGGCCAGTACGCGCTTCGGCTCGCGGAGTTCGACCTCGATGGCATCGGCCCGGGCCGCGTCGAGCAGGACGGCGGCCTGCTGCGCAGGACCCGTGGACAGTCGGGCGACACGTGCTCCGATACCGGGCAGACCCGAGCCCGGGTCCCCGGCCCGGCCGCCCCGCCCGTCCGGGCCCGGAACCGCCTCGCTGTCCGAGCCGGCAGCGGCCCGCTCGTCGCGTACGCCGTCGGACACCGATACGCCCTCGGACACCGACGCCGTGTGTGCGGCGACCTTCGGCCAGAAGTCCTGGTCCACCCCCTGCGCCGTTCCGGTCCAGCCGAACGTCCGGGTCGCGATCGCCAACCGGTGCACCTCGACGTCGACCACATGGGCCAGTCGCCGGTCGCGCAACGCCGAGACCGCCGCCTCGGTGGACGCCACGCGGGCAGCCACGGCGTCCGCCCGGAACTCCGTACGCCGAGCGTTCGGCAGCGTGAGCCGCAGCAGTGACCGGACCCCGCCCTTCATCAGCAGTCCGGGCAGCCACAGCGCCCAGTTCGCGGTGAGACCGTGGGCCTTGAACCGCACCGCCGCGGTGGTCATCTCCTCCGCGTACCGTGACAGCGGCGAAGGGGCCAGGACGGCGTCCGGCGCGGCGGTGGGGTGTTGCAGCTGTCGCACCGCGCCGGTCAGGCCGGAGAGTGCGGCACCGACCAGCGCCCCGCGTCGCGCGTCGCGAGCCGCGAAGTGCCCCAACTCATGGGCGACGGCGGCGACTCGCTGCTGCGGCGCGAAGGTCATCCAGAGGGGGTAACCGAGGACCAGTCGCCTCCTGCGCCGCACCCCGTAGGAGCGGACCCGCACGGTGAAGTCCGTACCGACCTGTACGGCATCGACGCGCCGCACGCCGACCGTGTCCGCCACTTCGTCCAACAGCGCGTACAGCGCGGGCGCTTCCTCCCGGCGCAGCGTCGGCAGGTCCGGGTCCAGTCCGCCCGGCCGCGGACGCAGCACGGCGGCGGTCAGCAGCAGCACCAGGCCGATCAACGGCTGCACGATCGTCCGCAGGCGCAGAACGACCAGCAGCAGACCGACGGTCAGCAGGCTCAGCGCGACGAGGTGCACCAGAGCGGCGATGCCGTACGCGGCGGCCGTCGCCAGTCCCGTCCTCACGGGTAAGTCGCCCTCAGTATCCGCCTCTTGATCCAGCACGGTGGTCTCCCCTCGACCGGTCGCCGAAGGCGGCATACTCCTCCTCCCGCGGGAACCCTGACAAGAGGCCTGCACAGGGACGGGACGGTGGACGCCCCATCGCCTCCAGGCAGGCGGCCCTTCGGACCCGGATCTCCCCAACTCGGCCCGAACGCCGGTACGAAAGCCGCTATGATCACCCATGGCAAGGCTGTAGCGCAGAGGTCGTCGCGCCCAAGCATCGAGCTGGAGGACGCCGGTTCGAATCCGGCCGGTCTTGCCACCTTTGTCGTAGAGGAATATCGATTGGCGTCGGTTCACCCCGGGCGGGCGGAGGGCGATGCCGCCCTGGGCGCGCCGGGCACCGGCGATGGACCGGTGGAGTGGTGATGACGCAGCCGACGCCCGTACGCTGCCCCGCGATCGAGCACCCCGACATCCCGATCAGCGAACCCGCCGCTCTGGAGCCGCTGCTCGACCGGCTGCGGTCCGGCACGCCGGTCGAGGCCGACGAGACGTTCCCGCTCGGCACCGTACGCGCGGACGGACGGGTCGACCTGTGCAAGCAGGGCCTCGGCCCGGGCGGCGCCGCCCGGCTCATGCCCGTGGCCGCCGCCTCCCCGCACGCCACGCACGTCCTGCTCGGCACCAACGCCATCGGCGACGAGGGCGCCCGCACGGTCGCCGACGCGCTCGCCGACGGACACGGACTGCGCACCCTCTACCTCGGCTGCAACCGCATCGGCGCCGAAGGCGTCACCGCGCTCGCCGCCGCGCTGACGACGGACGACACCGTCCACGCCCTGTGGCTCAAGCGCAACCCGGTGGGCGACCACGGGGCCCGGGTGCTCGCCGCCATGCTCCGTCGCAACACCGCGCTGCGCACCCTCGACCTGGTCAACACCGGTCTGACCACCGACGGTCTGCGCGCCCTGTGCGACACCCTCACCGACCGGCCTAGCCCGGTGGAACGGCTCTTCCTCGGCGGCAACGGCCTGACCGCGGAAGCCGCCCCGCTCCTCGCCCGCCTGATCCGCGAAGCCGGTGTGCGCGAGCTGTACCTCCCCGCCAACCACCTCGGGGACGAGGGCGCCGCCATCCTCGCGCAAGCCGTCGACCCCGCCCGGCCCGTACGCCTCGGCCTGGGCGGCAACGGCATCGGCCCCGCGGGTGCCCGGGCCCTCGCCGACTCCCTCCACGGGATCGAGGCACTCGACCTGGGCCGGCCGCTGTCGGCACGCAGCCTCGGCGCGCCCCCCAACACCACCGGCGACGAAGGCGCCCAGGCGCTGGCCGCCGCCCTGCCGGGCAGCCCGCTGCGACGGCTGGAACTGTGCCACACCGGCCTGACCGGCCGGGGCGCGAAGACACTGCTCGCCGCGGTGCCCGACCGCTCGGCACTGGAGTACGTCGGGCTGGGACCCGGCCTGCCCCGGAAGGTGAAGCGCTCCTTCACCCTGCGGCTGCGGCCCGTCGGCAGGACGCACCCCGACCTGCGCGCGATCGGGAGTGTCTACCGATGAGCGCTCGCGGTGAACTCCCCTGCTTCCGCCCGGACGAGGTGTCCAGCCGGCGCCGGATCCGCCGCTACGCGGTGCCCCGCTGGATGATCGACCGTGCGACCGCCTGCCGTCTGGCCGGTGACTGGCGCGGGGCCTGCGCGGTGGCGAACGTCGACATCACCTTCGACCTGTCCGAGATCGCGGACGGCTGGGGCGACGACGTCGCGACGGAGCTGGAGGGGGACCTCCGTCACTTCGTCCCCGACCTCGTGCGCTGGCATCTCCCGCGCGCGCTCGGCGGGCTGACCACGCTCGCCACCGACCGGACGATCGTGCTCGCGCGGTACCGCTCGAAGGCGGCCGGCGAGGACCGCCCGACCACGGGTCACCTGCACATCACGACACCCGCGATGATCGCCGGACCGCAGCGGATCGCGCTGCGGTTCGGTCCGGTCAAGGACGAGCGGGCAGCGGGAGGGTTCGGGCCGAGCACCGACGACTGGCGTTCCGCACGGCATCTGTGGGACGCCCGGCACACCGCCGAACTGCTCGAACGCTGTGGCGGCGGCCCGGACAGGCCGCCGTTCTTCCACGCCGACGCCACACCGCTCGGCGCGGACGAACTCCCCACGGCCGACCCGGGCCCCGGCGACCCGGCGGCGCGGGCCGAGTGGGCCACGCTGCTGCACCAGAGGGGCGACGTACAGGCCGCCCTGGCCGCCGCCGGTATCGACGCGGACCTGACCCCCACGCAGAAGTCGGGCTGGTACCAGGCGAACCCGGTGGAACACGTGGCCGGGACCGCGCTCGCCCACACCCGCCTCGAACCGGAGATCCGCCGGCAGATCGCCGACGGCAATGGCCACCGCTTCGTCATCGCCGGGGACTGGCGTACGCACATCGTGCTGGAGCCCGCGGACGCCGGGGGCCTGGTGCTACGAGTCGTCGACCGCGAAGCGGTCAAGGGAGAGCCGGTCCTCGCCGAGGCACTGTGGCGCAGACTCCCCGACCTCGACCTGATGCGCCTCGGGGGCGTCGCGCCCGAGCATCTGCATCCCCTCGTCCGTGAGGCGCTGTTCCCCGCGCTTCCCGCCCCCGCGGGCCCGGCCGGTCCGCCCGGACCGACGCTTCCCCAGCCGGTGCGGGTGAGGTGCCGGGGCGCGTGGCACGAGGTGGCCTTCCACCCCGGCGGCCTGCTGCGCATGCCGCACACCGACGAGGAGCAGCAGCGCGAACGCGCCCTGCGCGCCTTCGGCGGTGCCGTCGCCGGATGCTTCGCCGTGCAGCAGACGTGGACCACCGGGGACGGACGCCTGCCGAGGGCGCTGCGGGCCCAGCGCAACGAGCTGTTCGTGCGCGCCCAGCACGGCGACACCCCCGGCGTGCTGGAACTCCTCGACGCCGGCGTCGACCCCCGCGTACGGGATGCCACCGGCCGGAGCCTGCTGCACGTACTGAACCTCCTCGATCACGAGGTGCTCCTGCCGCGGCTCCTGGCGGAGGGACTCGACCTGGAGGCCCGTGACGAGCGGGACCGTACTCCGCTGTTCGTGGCGGCGAACGACCTCGGCTCCAAGGCGCTGGTGGAGGCGCTGGTCGCCGCCGGGGCGCGGCTCGACGTGGTCGACGGGTCCGAGCTGTCGCTGGCCCAGGTCGTCCGCCGCTACAAGCGGCCCGACCTCGGTTTCCTCCGCGAGCGCGTCGAGGCGGAGCATCCCGACGTCGGCTCCGCGGAGTGGGACGAGTGGATGGACGAGCAGGCGGACTACTGGGCCGACGAGCCGGACGCGTCCGACGACGAGGAATAGCCCCGGGACCACGAGCGGGGCCGGCCACACCGACCGGCCCGGCGACGAACACAGGCCCCACGACGACCACCCGCCCCGGGACCACGACCGGTCCGGCGACGAGAACCAGCCTGACGACGAGGAGAGGCCTCCCCCTGTGAGTACCAACGGGACCGCCCCCGGCACCCACTCCGCGAGCCCGCTCGCCGCCGCGGACGACCTCAACCGCAGGCTGCGCACGAGCCGTACGGAGCCCGCCGCGAACCCTCAACTGGAGGCGCTCGCACTGGCGGTGACGGCCAATCAGCCCGTACTGCTGTGGGGGGAACCGGGTATCGGCAAGTCGGCCGCTCTGGAGCAGCTCGCCGCCGGACTCGGCCTGCCGCTGGAGACGGTCATCGCCAGCGTGCACGAACCCTCCGACTTCGCCGGACTGCCCATCGTCGGCGACGACCCCGCCGTGACCGGCGTCCCGATGGCCCCGCCGGACTGGGCGGTGCGCCTCGCCCGGGCCGGACACGGACTGCTCTTCTTCGACGAACTCTCCTCCGCGCCGCCCGCCGTGCAGGCCGCCCTGCTGCGCGTGGTGCTGGAACGGCGGGTCGGCAGCCTGGTCCTGCCGGAGTCCGTACGCATCGTCGCCGCCGCCAACCCGCCGTCCAGCGCGGCCGACGGCTGGCACCTCAGCCCGCCGCTCGCCAACCGGTTCGTGCACCTCCAGTGGACCCACGACTCCCGGATCGTCGCCCGCGGTCTCGCCGGGACCTGGCCCGAGGTCACGGTGCCGCTCGTCGGCGCCGCGAAGGTGCCCGGCGCGGTCGCGCGGGCCCGCGGCGCGATCTCCGGCTTCCTCACCGCCCGGCCCGGCCTCGTCCACCACATCCCCGGGGACGCGGAGAACCGCGGCCGATCCTGGCCGTCCCCCCGCACGTGGGAGATGGCGCTCAAACTGCTCGCCACCGCGTACGCGGCCGGGGCCGGGCGCGAGGCGCTGGCCGCCGCGCTGACCGGTGCGGTCGGGGACGGCGCCGGCCTCGAACTGCTGTCGTACCTCGAACACCTCGACCTGCCCGACCCCGACCGCGTCCTCGCCGACCCGGACGCCTTCGCCCTGCCCGAGCGCGGCGACCGGCAACTGGCCTTCCTCATCGCGGTGGTCGCCGCCATCCAGAGCGACCTCACCCGGCCCCGCTGGGAGGCGGGCTGGGCGGTCCTGGCGAAGGCCGTGGACGCGGGAGTACCGGACGTGGCCGCCCGGGCCGCGACCGACCTGGCGGCGATGCGGCACCTCGACTGGCCCGTACCGCCCGGCATCGACGGGTTCCTCGACCTGCTCCAGATGTCGGGGGCGCTGCCCGGCGGCGGCCGGTGAACCGTTCCGGGGCCACGGGGGACCCGCGCGGCGCACTGGACATGACCAAGCTGCTCGCCGCCCGCTACCGGGCGGCGAGCGACCGCCCCTATCTGGCGGCCGCGTTGTACTCCCTGACCGTCGTGCCCAGCACGGACGTGCCCACGATGGGAGTGGACCGGCGCTGGCGCTGCTATGTGTCCCCCGCCTTCGTCGAGGCGACACCGGTCCCCGAGCTCGCGGGCGTGTGGGTGCACGAGGTCGCGCACCTGCTGCGCGACCACCACGGCCGGGCCGACCGGCTTCCCGCCGAGGCCCAGCGGGACTGGCACCGCGTCAACGTCGCCCAGGACTGCGAGATCAACGACGATCTGCTCGCCGACGGGCTGCGGCTGCCCGAAGGGCGCATGGAGCCACGGCGGTTCGGGCTTCCCGAGGGCCGGCTGTTCGAGGAGTACCTGGACCGGTTGCCGCCGCACGTGCGGACCCCGGACTGCGGCTCGGGCGCCCACGGCCGCCCGGGGGCCTGGGAGTTGCCGGGTACCGCCGGGGCCGCGGGGATCGGGGAGGTCGAGGCGCAGGCCCTGCGCTGGCAGACCGCGGAGGCCATGCGCGGTCACCAGCGTTCACGCGGCACCCTGCCCGCGGGCTGGCAGCGCTGGGCCGAGGAGACGCTGGAACCCACCGTGGACTGGCGGCAGGCGCTGTCCGGCGCGGTACGCGAGGCGGCCGCCTGGGCGGGCGGAGCCGTCGACTACACGTATCGCCGTCCCTCGCGCCGCACGCCGGCCCTGCGCGGTGTCGTCCTGCCGAGCCTGCGCCGCCCGCTGCCGCGGGTCGCCGTCGTCATCGACACCTCCGGATCCATGGGGGACGACGAACTGGCCGCCGCCCTGGGCGAGGTGACGGGAGTCCTGCGCGAAGTGGGCGTCCGGGGCAACCGCGTGACCGTGCTCGCCTGCGACGCCGACGTGCACGCCGTGTCCCGGGTGACGGCCACCGAGCAGATCACCCTGGGCGGCGGGGGCGGCACGGACATGCGCGTCGGCATCACGGCGGCGCTCGCGACACCGGACCGTCCGAACATCATCGTGGTCCTGACCGACGGGATCACTCCCTGGCCCCAGGAGGCCCCGCCCTGCCGGGTGATCGCGGCACTCATCGGCTCCGCGGCCCCGCAGCCGCCGGGCTGGGTGGAGACGGTCCGCATTCCGGACTGATCCGGCGTGGCGGCACGCGGCGGGGCTGAGGTCAGACGGTCCTGACGGCGGTGCCGGCCTGATCCAGCGCGGCCAGCTCGTCGGGCGGTGCGGTGGTGTCGGTCACGAGGGTGTGCAGGAGCGTGGACGGGCCGACGTGGGCGAAGGCCGTGTGGCCGAGCTTGCTGCCGTCCGTCGCGAGGATCACGCGGCGGGACGAGGTGATGGCGGCACGCTTCACCGCGGCGTCGTCCAGGTCGTAGGCGGTCAGTCCGTCGGCCGCGCTCAGGCCGCAGCAGCCCATGACGGCGGTGTCGAACCGCAGGGCCGCCAGTGAGGCCAGGGTCAGGGGGCCGGTGAGGGCTCCCTCGGCGGCGCGGGGCTGACCGCCGGGCACCACCAGCGTGGCCGCGCCCGGTGTCCCGCCGAGCACGTGGATGGCCTGGAGGGACAGCGGCAGTACCGTGACGGGCCGCTCACGCAGGAGGCGGGCGACCTCCAGACAGGTCGTCCCGCTGTCCAGCAGGACGCTCTCCCCGTCCGCGATCATCGCGCAGACCTCGGCGGCGATCCGGCGCTTGGCGTCGGCCGAGTCGTTGGCGCGCAGCGCGAAGGGGGGCTCCTCGCCCCTGAGCAGCAGGGTGCGGGCCCCGCCCCTGACCCGTTCCAGGACGCCCTGGGCCGCCAGGACGTCGAGATCGCGGCGGATGGTCATCTCCGAGGCGCCGGTCAGCTCCGCGAGGTCATGGACCGTGACGTTGCCGGAGTCCCGTACGGCCTTGGCGATCAGCCCGTGCCGGTCTGCGTTGCTCATGGCGGGATTGAACACCACCACACAACGAACATGCAACGCGTTCAATTCGCGGGCTTTCGAACATGGGGAATGTTCGGTTACGTTGGCCGCATGGAACGATCGCTTCGAGCCGCCCGCGTGGCGACCTATGTGTACTTCGTGCTGTGCGGCACCCTGATGGGCGCCTGGGTGGTGAACATCCCCGCCGTCGAGGAACGGGTGGGCGTCAGCCACGCGACGCTGGGCGGCCTGCTGGTCCTGCTCGGGCTCGGCGCGTTCCTGGGGATGCGGGTGGCCGGCCCCCTGGCCGACCGCTTCGGAGCGCGTGTCGTGGTCCCCGCCGGCGGAGTGCTGTGCGGCGCGGCCCTGATCCTGCCCGGCCTCGCCCGGGACCCCTGGACGCTGGCGGGAGCCCTGCTGGTCTTCGGGTTCTGCAACGGCTGCCTGGACGTGGGCATGAACGCGCACGCCGTGCACGTGGAGAAGGCCTACGGGCGGCCCGTCATGTCCGGATTCCACGCCACGTTCTCCGTCGGCGGGGTCCTCGCCGCGCTGGTGGCGGCCGGTGCCGCGAGCGCCGGGCTGACTCCGGTCACGAGCATGGCCGTCCTGGGAGCCGTCGGCATCGCGATCGCCCTGGCGACGGCACGGGCCCTGCTGCCTTCCGCTCCCACGACCACGACCACGACCACGACCGCGACCGCGGACACCGAACCGGACACGGGCACGGGAGCCGACGCCGCCACGGCCCCCGGCTCGGCCACCGGCTCGGCATCCGCTTCCGGGGGCGGGACCGAAGCGGCGCCGCGCGACGTCCGGAGCCGTGTCTGGCTCCTGGCCGTCCTGGCGCTGATGGTCATGCTCTGCGAGGGCGCCGCCAACGACTGGAGCGCCCTGCACATGAAGGACGTCCTCGGCGCGCCCGCCGGCACGGCCGCCTTCGCGTACGGCACCTTCGCGGCGGCCATGACCACCGGCCGGCTGCTCGCCGACCGTCTCGTCGCCCGGTTCGGCTCGGTGGCCGTCCTGCGCCACGGAGCGGCGACGGCCGCCGTCGGCATCACGCTCGTGGCCCTCGGCCCCTGGCTGTGGGCCGCGTTCGCGGGCTGGGCGCTGTTCGGCCTCGGCCTGTCCGGGACGGTCCCGCAGTTGTTCAGCGCGGCCGGTCACGCCGACCCCGCGGCCGCCGGCGCGAACGTCTCCCGCGTCGCCGGCCTCGGCTATGTCGGCATGCTCGCCGGCCCCGCGGTCATCGGCTGGCTGACCCACGTCGTCGCCCTCGACCACGCCTTCGTCCTGCTGACCCTGCTGTGCGTCACCACGGCGGCGGCCGCGGGAATCCTGCGCCCCGGCTCGGCCCGCGCACCCCGGGAGGAGCCGGCTCCCGTCGCCAACTGACCGCCCTGCCGGGCAGGTTCACACGGGCATACGGCTCCGGCCCCTCCGCCGTGCGGGCGGAGGGGCCGGATCTTCGTGGCGGGGACGGGATTCGAACCACGTGACCTCTGGGTTATGAGCCCAGCGAGCTGCCTAACTGCTCCACCCCGCTTCGACGTCCACCATGCTACGGACCACGAGGCGGAGCGGCCAGCGAATATCGGTCCACGCCGGGCCGCTCGACGGGCATCGGCGATAACCGCCGCCTATCCGGGGATAGCAAGGATCGCTTTGACCGGCACCCCTCGGCGCCGGGATCGTGAAATCACCTTCCCGTACTGTCAGTTGAGGAGCTGCGACATGGCCAAGGTCCTCTGCGTCCTGTACGACGACCCCACCGACGGATACCCCACCGAGTACGCCCGCGACGACCTCCCCGCGATCGACCGCTACCCGGGCGGGCAGACCACCCCCACCCCCGAGGGGATCGACTTCACCCCGGGGCACCTCCTCGGCAGCGTGTCGGGTGAACTCGGCCTGCGCGCCTACCTGGAGAAGGCCGGCCACACCCTCGTCGTCACCTGCGACAAGGACGGCGACGGCTCGGCCTTCGACCGTGAACTCGTCGACGCGGACGTCGTGATCTCGCAGCCGTTCTGGCCCGCGTACCTCACCCCGGAACGCATGGCCGCCGCCAAGAACCTCAAGCTCGCCGTGACCGCGGGCATCGGCTCCGACCACGTCGATCTCGACGCCGCCGTCGCTCACGGCGTCACGGTCGCCGAGGTGACGTTCAGCAACAGCATCAGCGTCGCCGAACACGTCGTGATGATGACGCTGTCGCTCGTGCGCAACTACCTTCCCTCCCACCAGGTCGTCCTCGACGGGGGCTGGAACATCGCGGACTGCGTGGCCCGCTCGTACGACCTGGAGGGCATGCACGTCGGTACGGTCGCGGCCGGCCGCATCGGGCTCGCGGTCCTGCGCCGCCTGGCACCGTTCGACGTGAAGCTGCACTACACCGACCGCCACCGACTGCCCCGGGAGGTGGAGGACGAACTGGGCCTCGTCTTCCACGAGAGCGCGGCCGCCATGGTGCCGTACTGCGACGTCGTCACCGTCAACGCGCCGCTCCACCCGGAGACGGAGGGCCTGTTCGACGACGAACTGCTGGCCCTGATGAAGCGCGGCGCGTACCTCATCAACACCGCCCGGGCCCGGATCGCCGACCGTGACGCCGTCGACCGGGCCCTGCGCAGCGGCCGGCTGGCGGGCTACGCCGGTGACGTCTGGTACCCGCAGCCCGCCCCCGCCGGCCACCCCTGGCGGACCATGCCGCACCACGGGATGACCCCGCACATCTCCGGCTCCTCCCTCTCCGCGCAGGCCCGCTACGCGGCCGGGACCCGGGAGATCCTGGAATCCTGGTTCGCGGGCCGGCCCATCCGTGACGAATACCTGATCGTCGACGGCGGCGCGCTGGCCGGTACGGGCGCCCACTCCTACTCCGTGACGAAATGACGCTCCGGGCCCGCTCGGTGCGGGTGATCCGCCCCGCCGACCGGCCTGGCTAACATCCGGTCATGGCAACCGACACCACCCCCCACGGCCGGGAACGGCGGAGCGGCTCCGCGACCGCGACCGGGGACGGATCGATCTTCGACACCGTCGTCGAGCGCGGGAACAGCAACTCCATGAAGTGGGCCGCGGCCGACCAGTTCCTGACGGCGGACGAGGCCGCGGCCGACCCGCTGCCGATGTGGGTCGCCGACACCGACTTCAAGGCTCCCCAGGCCGTGCTCGACGCCCTCCACCAGGCCGTGGACCACGGGGTCTTCGGGTATCCGGCCGGCGCGAGCGACCGTTACCTGGACGCCGTGACCGGCTGGCAGGCCAGGCGGTTCGGCTGGGAGGTGCCGCGGGAGTGGGTGATCCAGACCTCCGGGATCATCACCACGCTCAAGACGGTCGTGCAGGCGTTCTCGGCACCGGGCGACTCGGTCCTGATCCAGCCCCCGGTCTACGTCCACTTCCACGAGGACGTCCTGCTGAACGGCCGCCACCTCGCGTTCGCGCCGCTTCGACGGACGGACGACGGCTACCGGTTCGACGCCGGGGTGTTCGAGGCCGCCATCCGTCCCGACACCAAGCTGTTCATCCTCAGCCACCCCCACAACCCGACCGGCAACGTGTGGACCGAGGACGAACTGCGCACCATGGGCGAGATCTGCGCCCGGCACGGCGTGCTGGTCGTCTCCGACGAGGTCCACCAGGACCTGATCATCAACCCGGACCGCAGGCACGTCCCGTTCGCCTCGCTCGGCGAGGAGTTCGCGCGGAACAGCGTCACGTGCACCTCGCCGAGCAAGACGTTCAACCTCCCCGGCCTCCAGTGCGCCAATGTCCTCGTACCCGATCCCCGGCTGCGGGGGGAGCTGGCCCGCCAGTACGAGCGCAATGTGTTCCCCCTGGCGAACGTGCTGGGCGCGGTCGCCGCCGAGGCGGCCTACACCCACGGCGAACCCTGGCTGGAGGAACTGCTCACCTATCTGCGCGGCAACCAGGCGCACTTCGCGCACGCCGTCAACTCCGCGACCACCAAGGTACGGGTCCTGCCGGCCGACTCCCTGTACCTGGCGTGGATGGACTGCCGGGGGCTGGGGATGGACGCCGAGTCGCTGGACCGGTTCATGCTCACCAGGGCCCGGCTGTGGCTGGACAAGGGCCAGAAGTTCGGCAGCGAGGGCCACGGCTACATGCGGGTGAACCTGGGCTGCCCCCGCTCCACGGTCGACGAGGCCGTGAACCGCCTGCTCACGGCGATCGAGAAGGCCCCGGACCCCCACCCCTGACCCATGGTGGCCGTGGGCACGGCATCGGGCGGGTGGTGGGGGATCAGTCACTCTGCCGGTGCTGCTGGGGCGCCTGTTCGCGGAGGGCTTCGACGAACGTCGTGATGTGGGGGCGGTCCCGGTCGGCGATCGTGGCGACACCGATGTGCCGGACCGGACCCGGCGGTTGGATCGGGACGTCGCGAAGGCCCGGGATCGCGGGGGTGAGGGCGATGGAGGGGATCAGGGAGATCCCGATGCCTGCGGCGACGAGCGAGCGGGCGAAGAAGTAGTCGGTGGTCGTGCCGCGCACCTCCGGAGCGAAGCCGGCGCGCTCGGCGAAGCGGCGCAGATAGGACTCGGTCTTCAGACAGCCGAGCACCCACGGTTCGGCCGACAGTTCGGTGAGGTCGAGCACGTCACGGCCGGCGAGGCGATGCCCTTCCGGCAGGACGACGTGCAGGGGGTCCTCCAGGACGGGGGTCCATTCCAGGCCGGAGCCGGGGCCCGGCCCGACGGGGAGCGGACCGTCGAAGCGATAGGCGAGGGCGACGTCCACGGCTCCTCGGCGGACCAGCGGCAGGGTGACCTCGGGCTCGCCCTCCCTGACGTGGAGCTCGGTGCGGGGATGAGCGGCCATCAGCCGGGCGATGGCCCCGGGCAGCAGGAGCCGGCCGCCGCTGGTGAAGGTGGCGACGGTGAGTCGTACGCGACCGGTGCTGAGTTCGTCGACCCGCTGTCTGGCGTGTTCGAGCTCGGCGGCGACGGACTCGGCGGCGCCGACCATGATCCGGCCGGCCGGCGTGAGGGTGACACCGCGGGTGCTGCGGGCGACGACCTGGGCGCCGAGGCCGCGTTCCAGGGCGGCCACGTGCTGGGAGACGGCCGACGGGGTCAGGCGCAGGGCGGTGGCCGCCCGGTTGAAGCTGCCATGCTCCGCCACCGCCCGCAGGACGCGGAGCCGCTGCACGTCGATCAACAGTTCTCCTTAACACGTATCCAGTAGGTCAGTACTTCTGCTGATGACCGTAGGCGTCCACCGTGGGGGCATGCAAAGGATCTGCGTCATCGGCGGAAGCCGGTACTTCGGAAAGCTCCTGGTCGACCTGCTGCTCGCGGCCGGCCATCAGGTCACCGTGATCAACCGCGGCTCCACCCGGCCGCCCGCCGGTGCCGAGCACCTCGTCGTGGACCGCGACGACGAGCCGGCCCTGACGGCTGCCGTCGGCTCACGCGCCTTCGACGTCGTGGTGGACCAGGTCTGCTACACGCCGGTGCAGGCCGCCATCGCCTGCCGTGCCTTCGCCGGCCGCACCCGGCGTTACGTCATGACGTCCACGATCGAGGTCTACGACCCGGCGACCACCCCACTGCTGTCGGCCATGCCGGCCGTGCCGGTGGCGGAGGAGACCGTGGACCCGGCCACCTGGCCGGCGGCCATGGACCTGCCCTGGCACGACGATGCCTACCGGGAGGCCCACTACGCCGAGGGCAAGCGCCAGGCGGAGGCCGTCCTCACACGGGAAGGCCCGTTCGCCTTCGCCGCCGTCCGCAGCGCCCACGTCCTCGGCGGCGGCGCACGGGAGTTCACCGGCCGGCTCGCGCACTACACGGATCGCCTCACCCGGGGCGAAGAGATCGCCGTACACGCGCACCCGCTGCCCACGGTCTTCGTCCACTACGAAGAGCTGGCCCACCTGCTGCTGTGGGCGTCCGCACAGGACTTCACGGGCCCCCTCAACGCCTGCTCCGACGACCCGCTCGACGTACACGACCTCACCGCGGTCATCGCCGCGCAGGTCGGCCGGACGCCCGTCCACCGGACCGTACCGGCGGGCACGCAGGCGTCGCCGTTCTCGTTCGACCGCCCCTACGCCATGAGCAACGCCCGCGCCAAGGAGCTGGGCTGGGCCTTCTCCCGCACCGGCGACTGGCTGCCAGGCGCCGTCGCCGAGGCCCTCACCGCCGAAGAACCGTCCACCGTCTGAGAAGCAGGTCAGCATGCGATACCGCACCATCGCCCACACCACTGTCAGCGCCATCGGCCTGGGTGCCATGCCGCTGTCCATCGAGCACCGCCCGGACGAGACGCGGGCCATCGCCACCATCCACGCCGCTCTGGAGGCGGGTGTCACGCTCATCGACACCGCGGACAGCTACCACTGGCACGCCGGCGAGGCCGGCCACAACGAGCTGCTGATAGCCCGCGCCCTGGCCCTCTACGGCGGCGACGTCTCCGGCGTGCTGGTCGCCACCAAGGGCGGCCGGGGACGCCCCGGCGACGGCGGCTGGACCGTCACCGCCACCCCGGAACATCTCGAGCACGCGGCCGAGGCGTCCGCCGAGCGCCTGGCCGTCGGCGCGATCGGCCTGTACCAGCTGCACAAGCCGGACCCCGCCGTGCCCTGGGCCGAGTCCGTCGGTGCCCTGCGCGACCTGCTCGACGCCGGCACGATCCGCGCCGCCGGCATCTCCAACGTCACCACCGCCCAGATCCACGAGGCGCACGCGATCCTCGGCGACGGACTCGCCTCCGTGCAGAACCGGTACTCGCCCGCCTTGCGCGACAGTGAGGCGCAGCTGCGGCTCAGCACACGGCTGGGTCTGGCGTTTCTGCCCTGGAGCCCGCTGGGCGGCATCTCGCGGAGCTCCCTCGACGGCCCCTCCGGCCCCACCTCGGCCGGCACGGCCTTCCACCGCATCGCCGACGACCACGGGGTCAGCCCGCAGCAGGTCGCCCTGGCCTGGCTGCTCGCCCGTTCCCCCGCGGTGATCCCGGTACCGGGCGCCAGCCGTCCGGCGTCCGTCGTCGACTCGGCCAGGGCCGCGGACCTCGAACTGAGCCCACAAGAGCTGACGCGGCTCGACTCATGGGCGGCCCCGACGGATTGTGATGCGTGAGGCCCGGCTCACTCGACGCGCCGGCCGACGCGGAGCACGCTCAGATATCGGCGTGACACCCGGTCGTCCAGCCGCGTGCGGATGCGCTCGGCGACGGCGTCGAGCAGTGGTTCACGGACGTCGGGGGCGAGCCTGCGGTACAGCGACGTCGAGCGCAGGAGATCCGCGAACCCGTCCCCGTCGAACCACTGGACGACGGGGTACCAGCGCACGATCGCCGGGCCGAACAGCCCTCCGGGATCGGCGACCGGGTCCCACCCCCGGTCGGTGGTGCGCACCTCGGCCTCCAGCGGCGGATGGCCCCAGCCGGGGTTCCCGGGGCAGAAACGCTCATGGAGGTCGGCCGTCTCCGCGTAGACCTCCGGCTCGCCCGGCCGACGGACGACGACGTTGCCCAGCAACGCCGCCCAGCCGCCGGGACGCAGGACCTCGTGCGCCCGCCGCCAGCCGGCCAACGGGTCGATCCAGTGCCACGACGAGGCGGCCACGAGAACGTCGAAACGCCGACCGCGGTCGTCCCACTCCTCGAACGCCGACGTCTCGACCTCGACGTCGTGGAACGCGGCGCACCGGCGGCGGGCCAGCGCGGCCATCTCCGGACCGGGCTCGACGGCGGTCACCGAATGCCCTAGCGCCGCCAACGAGCCGGTCGCCTGCCCCGTACCGCAGCCGACCTCCAGCACCGACGCCCCCGCGTCCGCACCGGTGACGGCGACCAGGTCCGCGAACAGCTCCTCGGGGTACCCCGGACGGACCCGGTCGTACAGCTCGGGCACCTCGTTGAACACCCGCCCGAGAGCGGGCGGATCCGGGTGCGCCATCGGGTCAACGGCCATGCGGTCCACCTTGTGGCCTCGGCGAGTGGGGTGGAAGCCTCCAGGCTAAGCCGATTCGGGTGCGTTGACCGCGCCGGCCGTCTTGAGGCCGGCCGTGTCGGGCGGCCGGCTTCAGGCGAGGCCGGTGGCCGGCTCGGTGGCGTAGCGGCTCATCGCCTCGATGTTGGCCTGCGGCGTCAGCGGGCGGCCGTCGGCGAGCACCTCCTGGAGGTCGCGGAAGTACTGGACGTACAGGTCGGGGGTGAAGGTGCTGAGCATGACGGCGGGTTGGCCGGTCGGGTTGGCGAAGGCGTGCGGGGTGCCGGGCGCGACCATCACCAGCGTGCCCGCGACGGCGTCGTGGACCTCCTCGCCGACGGTGAAGCGCACCGTGCCGGAGAGGATGTAGAAGCCCTCGTCGTGCAGGGCGTGACGGTGCTGCGGCGGTCCCTGGGTGTACGGCGCGAGGACGGACTCGGCGATCGCGAGGCGGTGCCCGGTGCGGCTGCCGTCCTCCAGAACGCGCATGCGCGTGGTGCCCAGGACGATCGTCTCGCCGTCGCCGGGGCCCACCACCGACACGCCGGGGCGGGTCTGCGGCTCACCGGACTTCGTTTCTTCGGTCATGCCCACGAGTTCACCGCCGGGGAACCGCGGCTGTCCAAGACCCTTCCTGGGGCGCCGATACCGCGTGGGTATGGTTGCTGCGTGGAGCTACGGACCCTGCGCTACTTCGTGGCCGTCGCCGAGGAACTCCACTTCGGCCGGGCCGCCACCCGGCTGCACATGAGCCAGCCGCCGCTGAGCCGGGCGATCAAGCAGCTGGAGGCCGAGGTCGGGGCCCCGCTGTTCACCCGCTCGCCCACGGGCGTCACCCTCACCGCGGTGGGCTCGGTGCTGCTGGACGAGGCGCGGGCCCTGCTCGACCACGCCGACCGCGTCCGGGTGCGTGTGAGCGCCGCGGCCGGCGCCGCGACCATCACCGTCGGCATCCTGGGCGACGGCACCGACCCGGGAGTGGCCAGGCTGGCCGCCGCCTACCGCCGAAGCCGCCCCCGCATCGACATCCGGGTCCGCGACACCGACCTGACCGACCCCACCTGCGGGCTGCGCGCCGGGCTCGTCGACGTCGCCCTGACCCGGGCACCGTTCGACGAGACCGCCCTGACGGTCCGCACGCTACGGGCCGATCCCGTCGGCGTGGTCCTGCGCGCCGACGATCCGCTGGCCCGCCGCGACGAACTGCGGCTGGCCGAACTGGACGACCGCCGCTGGTTCCAGTTCCCGCGGGACACCGACCCCGTCTGGCAGGCGTACTGGAACGGCGGCAGACCGCGCGAGGGCCCGGTGGTGCGCGCCGTCCAGGAATGCCTGCAGGCCGTGCTGTGGAACGGCACGGTCGGCCTGGCCCCGCTCGGCCACGACCTGCCCGCGGAACTGGCCGTGGTCCCCCTCGTCGACATGCCTCCGAGCCGCGTGGTGGCGGTGTGGAACGAGGGCGACACCAACCCGTTGATCCGGTCCTTCGTCGAGACCGCGACAGCCGCGTACAGGCCCTGAGGGGTCAGCCCGCCGCCAGCAGCGCGCTCAGGGCGGAGGCCTGGGTGCGCCAGTCGCGGACGTTGGGATGGGCGGCGGAGCCGTTGCCCGACCAGCGCTGGCCCAACTGGTTGAGACTGTCGCGGTCGGCGGTCCAGACACTGTCGGCCTGAGTGGTGGCGAAGGCGCGATAGCTGTCGGATGTGACCGAGTCCAGGTCCTGGAGGTAGCGCATGAACACCCCCTTGAACTGTTTGGCGTTGTCGTCGCAGTCCGAGGTGAGCGCGTCGCACGACTCGGTGAGCAGGCCCGCGCCGACCAGCGAGGGCGAGGCGAGAGCCGCGTCGGCGAGCCGGCGGCCGGTGGCCAGCGCGGTGGCGTTACCGGTCGCCCGCCAGATCTCCACCGCGGCACCGATCGCCATACCCTGGTTGTAACTCCACACGGTCTGGCCGTTGTTGGCGCAGCCGCCGGTCAGTCCGTCGTTCACGAGACCGGAGGAGTCGACCATGCCGCTGCCCAGGAACCAGTTCCAGGCGGTGGTGGCCCGGCCGAGCCAGACCGTGTCGCCGGGCAGCCGGTCGTGCAGCGCGGCCGTGAGACGCACGTACAGCGTGCTGGTGATGGCGTTCTTGTACGTCCGCTCGCGGTCCCACCACACTCCGCCGCCGCAACTGCCGGTGTCCCACAGGCCGTTGACGTAGTTCGCGATGGTGACGGCCTCGTCGAGGTAGCGGCTGTCACGGGTGAGGTCGTAGGCGTCGATCCAGGCCAGCGCCCACCATTCGGAGTCGTCGGTGGAACGGCTGATGAAGTCGCCCTCGATGGGATCGGAGCTGCGCGCCCCGGCCGGGAACGCCACCTTGTTCGTCTTGAAGGTCTGCTCGACGATCCAGGTGTACCGGGTGTCGCCGCTCTGCCGCAGATAGTCGATGACGGTGGTCAGCGCCACCGCCGAGTTCCACCAACTGGAGCGCCAGTAAGCTGTGTTGGGGTCGTACGCGTACATCAGCGCGTCGGCCGCCGCAGCCGCCCTGTTCGTAACCGGCCGGGCCCAGGCGGTGCAGCTGCCGTTCTGGCCCTCCACCGCACGGCCGCAGGCCCGCACCGCTCCACCGTAGAGACGGCCCAGCGGATCGGCCGTGTTGAACCGCGCGGTGCCGGTCCCGGTCGCCCCCGCGGGGACCGGCAGCCGGCCGAGCGACGATCCGTCGGGCCAGCTCGCGCCGCCGTCCCAGGACCGGTCGAGCCACACCTCGTCGCCCGCCCGGCCGCCCGCCAGGGTCGCCCACGCCATCCCGGTGCTGTCGGCGTGCAGGGTGATGGTGCGCCCGGCGAGGGTGGTCGGGGCCACCGGCCGGCTGTCGCCGGAGGCCGTGCCCGCGCCGTCGCAGACCGTCGCGCAGACCGCGGTGTGCGCCCACCCCGTACAGGTCACGCCCTGGGCGTCGCCGCAGGCCCGCAGCAGACCGCGCCGGTGGCCGCCCGGGTCGTAGAGGTTGTACATGAGGGTCCGGGTGCCGGTCCAGGTGGCCGGGACCGCCGCCTTGCCGAGCAGTCCCTCCCAGGTGGCACCGCCGTCCCAGGAGCGGTCCAGCCAGACGGCGTCGCCGGTCGTCCCGCGGTCGATGCTCGCCCAGGCCATGCCGTCGGCGTCGTCGACGTGCAGCCGCAGCAGCCGGCCGTTGAGGTTCACATCGGCCACCGGGAAGGTCTCCTGCGCGGCCTTCGACGGGTCGAGCGTGTCGCAGTACAGGGAGCAGACGGAGGCCGACGCCACGGCCCGCGACGCCACGGTCCGCGGCGCGGCGGCCGCCGGTGCCCGGTTCCCGCCGGCCGCCAGAAGCAGCGCGACCAGCACCGGCAACAGCAGGATTCTGGGCAGGGGACGTACGGACATGGCTCGTCCTCCTCACGGACAGGACCGGGTCTACAGGAACCGCCACAGGTGGTCGGACGTGCCGTTGTCCGCCCACTGGGTGACCTGGGCGCCGTCCGCCGTGGACATCCCGTCGACGGCGAGCAGCTTTCCCGAGCGGACGTTCACGATCTTCAGCCAGCCGTCGCCGTTGTCGACGGTCCGCCAGACGTGGTCCGGAGTGCCGTTGTCCTGGTACTGCTGCACATGGGCGCCGTCGTCCAGGCTCTGGTCGTGCACCGCCAGCACCTTGCCGCTGTTGCGGTTGACGATCCGTACGGTCCCGTCGCCGTCGTCGATCAGCGTCCACAGATGGTCGGCGGTGCCGTTGTCGGCGTACTGCGTGACCTCGGCGGTGTCGGCCAGGGACATCCCGGAGACGGCCAGCACCTTTCCCGAGTTGCGGTTCTGGATCCGGCGCCAGACCGTGGCGGACGGGGCCGGAGGCAGCAGGAGCGCGAACACCCCGCCGACCACGGCCCGGTCGGCGAAGCCCCGCTGGGCGGCGGTGGCGACCACGTACCAGTCGGTGAAGGGGGCACGCTGCGCGGTGGTGTCGGCGAAGTGGTAGACGCCGTTGACCAGGGTGTCGCGGGTGGCGGGGTGATCGGCGAGCCAGGCCGCGGTCCACAGCTCCCAGTCGGCCTTGGTGTAGTCGTTGCGCGGGTCGAGGACCACTCCGTACGTCCCGGCGTGCGCCGCGTACCAGGACGCCTCGCGGGCGGCGGTGCCCAGCGGCACCAGGTCCAGGCCGAGCAGCCGGTCGGGGAAGCCGTTGTACTTCAGGCTCCACGTGCCGTCCTGGTCGTAGGCGAGCTTGAGGTGACGGCCCGAGGAGTCCTCGGAGAGGGTCGTCCAGCGGCTGATGTGGCTGCGGGCGAGCGCGGAGTAGCGGGCCGCGTCGCCGTCGTCGCCCGCGGCCCCGGCGACGACGCCCATGGCGCCGATGCCGATGATGCCCTTGAGCGCCAGGTTGGAACTGTGGGCGATGAAGCCGGTGAAGTCGTCGGTCTGGTTCTGGTAGCCGGGATCCAGGGCGTTGGCGGACAGGTACTCGGCCCACTGGCGCAGGATCGTGTAGTGGCTACGGGCGAAGGAGGCGGCCTCGTCGGACGGCAGCCGCTGGACGAGCGCGGCGGCCATGATCAGCAGGTTGGCCGACTCCTCGACCGGCATGGACTCCTCGTTGCCGTCGTCGTGGCCGTCCGCGTTCGGGTAGAGCCGGCCCAGGTCGTGCTCGGCGAAGGTGTTGGGCCAGCCCCCGTGCTCCGGGTAGTCGAGCAGCGGCTCCAGCAGCATCCGCAGATAGGCGGGGGAGAGGTGGAGGTACACGGGGAACGTCGGATAGACGACGTCCACGGTCGACATGTTGCCGCTGGAGGAGATCTCCTTCTGGAACGCCCAGGGGGTGCCGTCCCGGTCCACCAGCTCGGCACTGCCGACGGCCTGACGCAGCGCCAGGGCGCACACCGCGGCGTAGTTCTCACCCGTGGCGCCCCCGCCGGCGGCGGTGACGGCGTCGTCGTGGACGCGCCGGTCGAGGGCGGTTGCCGCGTCCAGCGCGGCGGCGTGGTCGGCGTCGAACCAGACGACCATGTCGGTCCAGGAGTCCCAGTAGTGGGTCCACCAGGGCTGGAGCCGGGTGCCGAGGTAGCTCACCGCGGGCGTACGGACATGGCCGAGGCCGACGGTGAAGTCGGGGGAGGGCGCGCCGGGGGTGACGGTGCCGAAGTCCCGGTTGAAGCCCAGCACCGGCCAGCGGTCGTTGATCGCCCTGGGCCGGTCGGCGTCCACGGTGCCGGCGAGGCGCCCGTCGCTCACCGAGGCGGCCCGCACCACGGTGTCCTGCCCGATCTGCCAGCTCGTACCGGCCCCCGCCGGGGCGGCGAGCACCAGCCGTCCCCAGGCGGCCTGGTCGCCGCTCTCCTGGAGGACCGCGGGTGAGGCGGGCTGGGCGCTGAGGACGGTCATCCCGCCGGACTGCTGCTGTTCCCAGGTGATGGGGGTGCCGCTGTCGCCGTGCACCCACTCCCCGGAGACGTCGACATGGACGTCGACGCTGTGGTCCCGCCCGTCTTCGGAGGCCGCGCGCACGGTGACGTAGCTGAGCGGCACCGACTGGCGCCGGAGGTTCTCCAGGTCCACCGGGGAGAAGAAGGTGACGGTGAGGGTCACCCCGCCGCCGCTGAGGGTGTAGACGGAGCGGGTCGCCGTGAGCTCCAGCGAGAGCTGCCGCATGAGGGCCGGGGCGGGGCCGCCGGGCAGCGCGGGGGACCCGGCGAAGACGTAGGCCGCGCCGTCGATCCTGGCCAGGCCGCACAGGGCGGTGACGTGGCCGGTCCAGAAGGTGGCCCAGGTTCCGGCGAGGTTGTCCGCGGGAACCCAGGTGGAGAGGTAGGGCGAGCGTACGGCCAGCGGGACCGCGGGCGGGCGCAGCGGACTGAACGTGGACGCGGCGAGGGCGCGCGCGGACGCGGCCTCGCCGGTGGTGGCCGGCGTCGCGGCCTGGGCGGCTCTTGCGCCGAACAACCCGTCGGTGGCCGTGAGCGCGGCCAGGGCGCCGGTCCACCGTAAGAGCGAGCGACGGCTGGCACCCGGGGTGCCGGAGTCTGCGGGGTCGACCATGGGGTGGGTCTCCGATGCGTGGGGGACGGCGGGCGGCCGTTCGGAGATTGCATGTACGGGGCGAGACTCGTGGTCTCTGACGCCGATGGTTTCTAACGTTGCAAAGGTGCTCCGAACGGCATGACACCACCGGCAAACTGTCATGTCTATGCCTAGGACGGAAAACGCCGGCCGAGCCCGCGGTGCCCGGCTCACGGGGTCTGCCGGCTCCGCCGGGCCCGCGGTGCCCGCCGGGTGGGCCGAGTGGCCCGAACGTGGTTCGCGGGAAGTGACGCGCTCCACACGCCCCTCCGACTCACCGCGCGTACCAGCGACTTCGCTCCGTCTCCGCGTGCTGACCGACCGTCAGGATGACCAATTCCGTATTTAGTACCCGGGGTTACATCGATGGGGCAGGTCCGGCTTGCTATCGTGTTACTCGTTGGTAGCAATCCGTAGGGGGCCACGGGGAGCCGGCGCGAGCAACGCCGCCGCTTCCCGGCGGATTGGTCGAAACGGACGTTCTGGCAAGGGGGCCAGGCGGACACGGCATCTGCGCGTACCGATGACGCGGCCTTCGAACTCCGTTCTTTTCGCTCGAATATCCGAACAGGTGAGACTCCTCTCATGGCTCGTTCCCTGGTCGATCTCTTAACTCTGCACGCCTCCGAACAGCCCGACCGCACCGCCTACCGGTACCTCGTCACGGGTGACTGTGACGGAGAGATCCAGGACATCTCGTACGGACGACTCGCCGAGCGTTCCCGTGCCGTCGCCGCCTGGCTCCAGGAGCGCGGCCTGGCCGGGTCCCGCGTCCTGCTGCTGTATCCGCCCGGCATCGAGTTCATCTGCGGCTATCTCGGCTGCCTCTCGGCCGGGGTCGTCGCCGTGCCGGGGCTGCCCCCGCACGGGCGGTCGCAGAACCATCGCGCGCTGCTGCGGATGAAGCGCCTGATCGCCGACGCGGACGCCAAGGTGATCCTGGGCGGCCGCGAGGTGATCGCGGACCTGGCCGGCCTGGCGGAACACCTGCCCGAACTGGCCGACATCACCCGCGTCGCCACCGAGGACATCCCCGACGCGGCGGCCGGCTCCTGGCGCGAACCCGACCTCACCGCCGACTCGGTCGCCTTCCTCCAGTACACGTCCGGCTCCACCTCCGCCCCGCGCGGAGTGATGGTGACCCACGGGAACCTGATGGACAACGAGCGGGTCATCACGGAGCGGATGGGTCACACTCCCGACGTCATCGAGGAGTACGACCACGAACTCTTCGTCAGCTGGCTGCCGGTCTACCACGACATGGGCCTCATCGGCCCGGTCCTGAACGCCGCCTACCTCGGCGTGACCGCGACCCTCTTCTCCCCGCTGCACTTTCTCCAGCGGCCCGAGCGCTGGCTCAAGGCCATCGACCGGTACCGTCCGCACACCAGCGGCGGCCCCAACTTCGCCTACGAACTCTGCCTGAAGCACGCCGCGCCCGATCCGCTCGGCGGCCTCGACCTGAGCCGGTGGAGGGTCGCCTTCAACGGCGCCGAACCGGTGCGGGCCGCGACCCTGCGCAGGTTCGCCGAGACGTTCGGCCCGGCCGGCTTCCGCCGCGAGGCCTTCTACCCGTGCTACGGCCTGGCCGAGGCCACGCTGATCGTCACCGGCGGTTCGGTGGAGGCACCTCCGACGCTGGCAGCCACCGCGGCCGCAGGCGCAGGGGTATCGGGGACAGCAATGGCTGCGAATGCAGGCGCAGTTACGGATGCTGGGGCCCATCCGGACGCGGCGGCGGTCGGCTCCGGCCGGCCGGGCCCCGGGGTCACCGTGGTCATCGCCGATCCGGAACGGCAGGAGGAACTGCCCGAGGGCGAGGTCGGCGAGATCTGGGTCTCCGGCGCGAGCGTCGCCAAGGGCTACTGGCGCAACGCGCTGGCCACCCGGCAGACGTTCCGGGCCGGCCTCAAGGGCCACGAGGGCCGGTTCCTGCGGACCGGTGACCTCGGCTTCCTCAGGGACGGCGAACTCTTCGTCACCGGCCGTCTCAAGGACCTGATGGTCATCGAGGGACGCAACCACTACCCGCAGGACCTGGAACTGTCCGCCGAGATGTCCCACTGGGCGCTGCGGCCCGGCTGCACCGCCGCCTTCTCCGTGGACGGAGGAGGGGACGGCGAACAGCCCGTCGTCGTCGCCGAGACGGCACCGGAGGCCGTGGGCGAGTCCGAGAAGATCATCGATCTCATCCGCGGCGCGATCAGCGAGGCGCACGGCCTGCCGGTGCGTGACGTCGTGCTCGTCCGTCCCGGCACCATCCCCAAGACGTCGAGCGGGAAGATCCAGCGCCGTGCCTCCCGGGCGGCCTATCTCGACGGCACTCTCTCCCTGGTCGGCGCACCCGCGACGACCTGAGTTCCCGCCGACGGCGTGCTCGCGCGCCGTCGGCGGTGCAACAGCCTTTCCCGGAAGCGTGGTTGAACGGCCGGGGTCATCGGCGGCGCGGCGGCCGCGGGGTGGCTCCATCGGCGTACACGTTCCTGCGGCCGGCGACGTCCGCGCGCGCCCGCGGAGTCGGCCGCCACCGACGGGTGCGCCCGTTGCCGCTGCCGTTCCGCCACCCGTCGTCCCCGCCGGCCGTGCGCACCCGTCGCTCCCGCCGTCCGGAATCCACCACCTGAGCCCAAGTTCACGAGGACACAGCCCAGATGCCTGCGAACGAGTCCCCGAAGCAGTCCCCCGAGTTGTCCCCGACGACCGTCGAAGGGGTACGGGCCTGGCTGACGTCCGCCGTGGCCGAAGCGGCCGGGCTCGCCCCGTCGGCCGTCGCACCGGAACGGCCGATCGCCGAGTTCGGCCTGGGTTCCGTGCAGTTGGTGAAGCTGGCCGCGGGCCTGTCGGAGTGGACCGGGCGGCCGCTGGAACCGTCCCTCGTCTTCGACCACCCCACGATCGCGGGGATCGCCGGGATGCTCTGCGGCGAACAGCCTCCGGGCACGGCCGGTAGGGCCCCGGCTCCGGACGACACACCGGTCGGCCGGTCCGCGCGGGGGGACGACGACATCGCGATCATCTCCATGGCCTGCCGTTTTCCCGGCGGCGCGCACGACCCGGAGGCCCTCTGGCGGCTGCTGGACGCGGGCGAGGACGCCGTCGGCGAGGTGCCGGCGGGCCGGTGGAACACCGAGGGACTCCTCGACCCGGACCCGGAGGCCACGGGGACGGCGTACACCCTGCGCGGCGGCTTCCTGACCGGCATCGACCGTTTCGACGCCGCCTTCTTCGGCATCTCGCCGCGCGAGGCCGCGGCCATGGACCCGCAGCAACGGCTGCTGCTGGAGACCGGCTGGGAGGCCATCGAGCGCGCCGGGATCGTCCCGGAGACACTCGACGGAAGCCTCACGGGCGTCTACATCGGCCTGTACGACAGCGGATACCTCGCCTCGGCCCCGCTGGACCGGCTCGACGGTCACGTGGGAACGGGCTCGGCGTCCAGCGTCGCGTCCGGGCGCATCGCGTACACCATGGGCCTCCAGGGGCCGGCCGTCACCGTCGACACCGCCTGTTCCTCCTCCCTGGTGGCCGTGCACCTGGCGGCCCGGGCCCTGGCCGGAGGCGAATGCGACCTCGCCCTGGCCGGCGGGGCGACACTCCTCGTGACACCGCGCGGGCACGTCGAGTTCAGCAGACTGCGCGCGCTGTCGCCGTCCGGACGGTGCAGCCCGTTCTCGGCCGAGGCCGACGGGGTGGTGTGGGCCGAGGGCTGCGGGCTGGTGCTCCTCAAACGGCTCGCGGACGCGCGCCGGGACGGCGACCGGGTCCTCGCGGTGATCAAGGGGTCGGCGATCAACCAGGACGGCCGCAGCCAGGGCCTGAGCGCGCCGAACGGTCCCGCCCAGGAACGGGTGCTGCGCGCCGCCCTCGACGACGCCGGGCTCGACCCGGGCGACCTGGACTACGTCGAGGCGCATGGCACCGGCACGCCGCTCGGCGACCCCATCGAGGGCCGGGCGCTCGCGTCGGTCTTCGGACCAGGGCGTCCGGCCGGCAGGCCCCTGGGCGTCGGCTCCCTGAAGTCCAACATCGGTCACGCACAGGCCGCGGCGGGCATCGGCGGTGTCATCAAGACGGTCCTGTCCCTAGGCCACGAACGGCTCCCGGCGTCCCTGCACGCCGATACGCCGACCGGCCGCGTCGACTGGGCGGGCGGCGGCCTGCGCGTGCAGAGCGGCGCGGAAGCGTGGCCGCGGCGCGGTGACCGGGTGCGGCGGGCCGGGGTGAGCGCGTTCGGGATCAGCGGCACCAACGCCCACGTGATCCTGGAGGAGTCCCCGGAGTCCCCGGAGTCCCCGGAGTCCCCGGAGTCCCCGGAGTCCCCGGAGTCCCAGGAGTCCCAGGAGTTCGTGGGGTCCGTGGAGTCGGTGGGGTCCGTGGGGTCCCCGGAGTCCGTGGGGTCGCCGGAGTCCCCGGAGTCCGTGGAGTCCCCGGCCCACCCGGTCACGCCGGCGACGCCGGCCACGTTCCCGACCGATCCTCCGACACCGGCCACCGCTGCTTTCCTGACACCGACCACGGCTGCTTCGCCGACACCGACCGCCGCCGCGACGCCCGCCGAGCCCGTACGTCCCGGCGCACCGCTCCTCTTCCCGCTCTCCGCCCGCACCCTCCCGGCCCTGCGCGGGCAGGCGGCCCGGCTGATCGACGCGCTCGACACGCGACCCCGGCCGGAGCTCGCCGCCGTTGCCGCGACGCTCACCCACCACCGCACACACTTCGAGCACCGCGCCGTCATCCGGGCGGGCAGCCACGACGAACTGCTCACCGCGCTCCGCGGCCTCACCGACGGCCGGCCGGACCCCGACCTCGTCGTGGGCCCCCAACAGGTGCCCCCGCCGGGCAAGTTGGCGTTCGTGTTCCCCGGCCAGGGTTCCCAGTGGTCCGGTATGGCCCGCGAACTCCTCGACCGGTCACCGGTGTTCGCCGACGAACTCGACCGCTGCGACGCAGCGCTGCGGCCGTTCACGGACTGGTCGGTGGCGGCCGTGCTGCGCGGAGACGCGGGCGCCCCTTCCCTGGAACGGGTGGACGTCGTCCAGCCGGTCCTCTTCGCCGTGATGGTCTCCCTGGCCGCCGTGTGGCGCGCTCGCGGGGTGCGCCCGGACGCGGTGGTCGGACACAGCCAGGGCGAGGTCGCCGCGGCCTGCGTCGCCGGGGCGCTGAGCCTCAACGACGCCGCCGCGGTCGTCGCCCTGCGCAGCCAGGCCCTGACCGGTCTGTCCGGCACCGGGACCATGGCCGTCGTCGCCCTGCCGGGCACCGAGGTCGAGGCGCGCCTGCGCGGACTGGACGGCCGCGTCTCCGTCGCCGCCGTGAACAGCGGCCGCTCGACGGTGATCGCCGGTGACGTGGAGCCGCTCGACGCCCTGCTCGCCGACCTCGCCCGCGAGCAGGTGTTCGTCCGCCGCCTCGACGTCGACTACGCCTCCCACACCCCCCGCGTCGAGCCGCTGCGCACGACGATCCTCGACGAACTCGACGGCGTCACCACCACCCCGAGCGACGTCGCCTGGTACTCCACGGTCACCGGCGAGCCCGTAACCGAGGACAGGGAAGCGGGCTACTGGTACACGAACCTGCGGGAACCGGTGCGCTTCGCGTCCGCCGTGGAACGCATGGCGGCCGACGGCTACCGCCACTTCGTGGAACTCAGCCCCCACCCCTCCCTCGTCACCGCCGTCCGCACCGTCGCCGAGGAACACGGCATCACGGACCTGGTCGCCGTCGGATCGCTGCGCCGCGACGAGGACGGACCCGCCTGTCTCGACCGCGCCGCCGCCGAACTCCACGTCCACGGACGGCGGATCGACTGGCGCCGCCTCGTACCCGGGACGACCACGGCCGAACTGCCCACGTACGCCTGGGATCAGCAGGTCCACTGGACCGAGCCCGGAACCGGATCCGGGTCCGTGGTCCCGGGCCCCTTCGACCGCGCCGCGCACCCCTTGCTCGGCGTCCAGTTGCAGTCTCCGGACGAGACCCGCTGGACCTTCCGCAACGACTGGTCCCCGGCCACCGCCGACTGGCTTCCCGACCACGCCGTGTTCGGCCGGACCGTGGTGTCGGGCACGACCGTGATGGAGCTGTGCCGGGCCGCACTCGCCGTGGCCCGCCCGGACGCCCGCGACGACGTCACCGATCTGCTCCTGCTCGCGCCGCTCGTGCTGCCGCGGACCGGCACGGTCGAGGTGTCGGTCGAGGTGGTCACCGCCGGATCCGCGCCCGAGATCACCGTGCACAGCCGCCCACGCGCCCGGGAGACCACCGGCTGGACCCTGCACGCCACCGCGTCGGCGGCGGCCCCCGCCCCCGTGGATGCGGCCCCCGCGCCGGTGTGGCCGGAGAGCGCCGAGCCGCTCTGGAGCGCGGCGACCTACGAGAGACTGGCCGCGCTCGGACTCGGCTACGGTCCCAGCTTCCGGGCCGTGCGTTCGGCGGTCACGACGCCCGATGCCGGCGAGCTGCTGGCCCGGCTGTCGCTGCCGGACGCGGCCCGTGACGCGGCCGGTCCCTACCCCGTGCACCCGGCGCTGCTCGACGCCGCACTGCACGTCGCCGCCGCGCTGGACACCTCCGACGGCCGGGTGCTCCTGCCCGTCGCGGTGGGCCGCTGCGTCCTGCCGCCCGGCGAGCCGGGCGGCGACCTCACGGCGCTGGTACGGAGGTCGGGCGGCTCCGGGACGGACGTCGTCCTCGACGTGACCCTGTGGGACGCCGACGGCCTTCCGGCGGGCCGGCTGGAGGACGTACGGCTGCGGGCCGCCGACCCCGCGGACCTGAACGGCGCCTCGGAGAACGCCCGGCACCTGTACGAGGTGGCGTGGACGGCCGTGACCGAGCGGCCCGGGACGGCGTCGCCCGCCGTGTGGGTGGTGCACGGCGACCGCTCCGATCCGGAGGTCGGGGACGCCCTGCGCGGGCTGGAGTCGGCAGGCGTCGAGGTGCGCGAGGCGGACGCCGACATCGTCGTACGATTCTGGCCGCGACCGGCGTCCGGCACCGAACCGGCAGCCGCAGCACATGAGTTGGCCGCTTCCGCACTGGCCGAACTGCAAGCACTGATCGCGCTCGCCGACGACCGTCCGGCCACCCGGACCCTCTGGGTGACCCGTGGCGCGGTCGCGACCGGTGCCGGGGACGGCGTGCCGGGTCTGGCCCAGTCGGTGCTGTGGGGCCTCGTGCGCAGCGCCAGGGCCGAACACCCGCACCTCGCCCTGACCCTGCTCGACCTCGCGGGCCCCGGTCCGGCCGACGTCCTGACGACGGCCGCGGCCCTGGACCGCGAACCCGAACTCGCCCTCCGGGAAGGCGTCCTGCTCGCTCCGCGGCTGATACGAGCCCGCGCGACCCACACCCTGCCGAGCGAGGAGTCGAGCGCCCCCGCCGTCCTCGGGCTCGTCGACCGGGGCGCCTCCGTGCCCACCGACGGAACCGTCCTGATCACCGGCGGACTCGGCGCCGTCGGCCGCCGGATCGGCCGCCTCCTCGCCGAACAGGGCGTACCGCGGCTGCTTCTGACATCACGTCAAGGCCCGTCGGGCGCGCGCGCCGCCGAGATCACCGCCGAACTGGCCGCGCTCGGCTGCCAGGTCGAGATCGTGGCGTGCGACGTCGCGGACGCCGACGCCCTGGCCGGCGTGCTCGCAGGCGTCGGCGACACGCTGCCCCTGCGTGGTGTCGTGCACTGCGCCGGCATCCTGGACGACGGGGTGATCGCCGAGCTGACACCCGAACGTCTCGCGCGGGTGCTGCGCCCCAAGGTGGACGGTGCCGCACAGCTGCACCGGCTCACCGCGGGCGTCCCGCTGGACCTGTTCCTGCTGATCTCCTCGGCGGCCGGCCTCCTCGGCAGTCCGGGGCAGGGCAACTACGCGGCGGCCAACGTCTTCCTCGACCAACTCGCCCACCACCGGCGCTCCTCGGGCCTGCCCGCCGTGTCGGTCTCGTTCGGCGCCTGGTCGGGCGAGGGTCTCGCCGCCGAACACGCCGACCTGGACCGGATGGCCCGGCTGGGCCACCGCAGCCTCACCCCCGACCAGGGCCGCGAACTCGTCGAACTCGCCCTGCGCCGGAACACACCGCACCTGGTCGCCGCGTCCCTTGACCTGCCCCGGCTGCGGGAGACCACGGCCGCCGCGGACGACGCGACGGCCGCCCTGGGGCGCTCGCTGCTGCCCGCGCCCCGCGCCGGCCGGGACGGCGGCGTCGGCCTGGCGGCCCGGCTGGCGCGGCTCCCGGAGGCCGACCGCGCCGCACGCGTCCTGGCCCTCGTCCGTGAGGAGGCGTCCAGGGCGCTCGGCCTGCGGTCGGCGGAGTCCGTCGGCCCCGACCAACCCCTGCGCGAGCTCGGCATGGACTCGGTGACGGCGGTGGAGCTGCGGAACCGCATCAGCACCCGTGTCGGCGCCAGGCTCCCCGCCACCCTGCTCTTCGACCACCCCAGTGCGGCCCGGCTCTCCGCCCACCTGCTGACGACCGTGCTCGCCACGGACGACGGCACCGCCGCCCTGGCAGCACCGGGCGCGAGCGACCGCGCCACCGCGCACGGCGCGTCAGGGCAGCGGCCCCCGCGCACCTCCGCCGCGCCGTCCGAGGAGCCGCTGGCCCTGGTGGCCATGGCCTGCCGTCTGCCCGGCGGTGTGAACGATCCGGAGGGCCTCTGGGACCTTCTCGCCGAGGGCCGCGACGCGGTGGGCCCGTTCCCCGCGGACCGCTGGGACGTGGAGGCGCTGCACGACCCCGACCCCGAGGCCCCGGGGAAGTCCTACGCGAAGGAAGGCGGCTTCCTCGACGACCTGGAGTCCTTCGACGCCGGGTTCTTCGGCATCACGCCGAAGGAGGCCGACGCCATGGACCCCCAGCAGCGGCTCCTGCTGGAGATCGCCTGGGAGGCGCTGGAGCGGGCCGGGATCGTGCCGGCCGAGCTCGCGGGCACCGCCACCGGCGTGTACGTCGGCATGTTCGGCAGCGACTACCTGGCGGGATCCCGGCTCGACGACCTCGACGGGTACGTCGGCACCGGATCGGCGCCGAGCGTGGCCTCGGGACGGCTCGCGTACACCCTGGGCCTGAACGGACCGGCGCTGACGGTGGACACCGCCTGCTCCTCCTCCCTGGTGGCCCTGCACCTTGCGGCCCAGGCGCTGCGCGCGGGCGAGTGCGACCTGGCGCTCGCCGGCGGGGTGACGCTGATGGTGACGCCCGGAACGTTCGTCGAGTTCAGCCGTCTGCGGGGCCTGTCGCCGACCGGCCGCTGCCGCTCCTTCTCCGACGACGCCGACGGTGCCGTCTGGGCCGAGGGCGCGGGCATGGTCGTCCTCAAGCGGCTCACGGACGCACGGCGTGACGGCGACGAGGTGCTGGCCGTGCTGCGCGGGACGGCCGTCAACCAGGACGGCCGCAGCCAGGGCCTGTCCGCGCCGAACGGCCCGGCCCAGGAGCAGGTGATCCGGCGCGCCCTGGAGCTGTCCGGTCTCGAACCCTCCGACATCGACCACGTCGAGGCCCACGGGACCGGCACCACCCTCGGCGACCCGATCGAGGCGAACGCCCTCGCGGAGGTCTTCGGCGCCTCGCGCCCCGAGGGCCGCCCCCTCCATCTCGGCTCGCTCAAGTCCAACATCGGTCACACACAGGCCGCTTCGGGCGTGGTGGGCCTGATCAAGGTCGTGCAGTCGCTTCGGCACCGATCCCTGCCGCGCACCCTGCACGCCTCCACCCCCAGCCGCCACGTCGACTGGGAGGACAGCGGTCTGCGTCTGCTGGGGGAGACGGTCGACTGGCCCTCCTCGGAGGGCCGTGTCCGCCGGGCCGGTGTCAGTGCCTTCGGGATCAGCGGGACCAACGCGCACCTGATCGTGGAGGAGGCCGAACCCGCCGAGATCCCGCCGCAGCCGGAAACCGCTCCGGAGAAACGGCTGTTCGTGCTGTCCGGGCGCGGCGAGGCGGCCCTGCGGGGGCAGGCGGTACGGCTCCTCCGTCACCTGGACGGGGACGTCACCCTGCCCGACGTCGCCCACACCCTGGCCCGGTACCGCAGCCACTTCGAACGGCGCGCGGGCATCGTCGCCGACGACCGGGACGAACTGCGCACCCGGCTCCGGGCGTTGGCGGCCGGTCGGACGCCGACCGCACCGTCCCGCGTAGAGCGGACGGGCAAGGTGGCCTTCGTGTTCGCCGGGCACGGAGGTCAGTGGCCCGGCATGGGCGCCGAGCTGGGCTCCGAGTCGGAGGCCTTCCGCGAGGAGCTGGCCCGGATCGACGAGGCGGTGCACCGCCGGGTCGGCTGGTCGGTGCTCGACGTGCTGCGGGCACCCGAGGAGTTCGCTCCGTTCGGGCGCACCGAATTCCTCCAGCCGGTCCTGTTCGCGGTCAACTCGGCCCTCGCCGCCGCCTGGCGCGGCCTCGGCGTCCGCCCCGACGCCGTGACCGGACACAGCCTGGGTGAGATCGCCGCCGCGTACAGCGCGGGCGCCCTCACCCTGGACGACGCCGTGGCCGTGGTGACGGCGCGGGCCCGGGCGGTCGCCCCGCTGGTCGGACAGGGCGCCATGCTGGCCCTGGAACTCTCCCGCGCGGAGACCGAGAAGCTGCTCGCGCCGCACGCGGGCCGGCTGTTCGTCGCGGCGGTCAACAGCGCGCGGTCCACGGCCGTCTCCGGTGACAGCGAGGCACTGGCCGAACTGCGCGCGCGACTGGCCGAGCTGGACATCCCCGTACGGCGGCTGTCGACACCGTTCGCCTCCCACACCCCCCTGATGGAACCCGTCCGCGCCGAACTGCTGAACCTGCTCCACGGCATCCGCGGCACCCGCACGACCACCCCGCTCTACTCGACGGTGGCGGCCGAACCGGTCCCCGGAGACCGGCTGGACCCGGACCACTGGTACGCGAACCTCGGACGCCCCGTCCGTTTCGCGGACACGATCCGGCGGATGCTGGACGACGGCTACCGCTACTTCGTCGAGCTCAGTCCGCACCCCTCGCTCACCGCGTCGGTCGAGGCGGTGGCGGCCGAGGCGGGCGTCGACGCGGTCGCGGTCGGCTCGCTCGCCCGCGGCTCGGACGGACGAGACGTTCTGCTGGGCCGGCTGGGGGAGTTGTACGAGGCCGGGCACACCCCGGACTGGCGGAAGCTGCTCCCGGGAGGCCGCCGGATCGACCTGCCCACGTACGCCTTCGCCCGCGAACGCCACTGGCGCGCACCCGCCCCGGCCACCGGCACGCCGGGAACCTCACCGTTGCTCGGCACCCATGTCGAGGCCAGCGACACCCCCGGCCACCACCTCTTCCAGACCGACATCGACCTGCGCGACAGCCGCTTCGCGTACCTCACCGACCACCGGGTCGCCGGAGAGGTCTGGCTGCCCGGCGCCGCGTTCCTCGACATGGCGCTGGAGGCCGCCTCCTTGCTGCGGGACGGCGGCGAAGTACGCCTGACCGAAGTGAGGTTCGTGCGGCCCCTCGCCCTCGACGTGGACAGGCCCGTACGGCTGCAACTGGTGATGCGTCCGGCGGCGGAGGACGGTTCCCGGGAGTTCACCATCGCCTCCGCGGCCACCGGGAAGCGGCCCGCGCCGTGGGAAGGGCATGTCACCGGACGGGTCGTCGACGCCACGCCCGAACCCGCGTCCGGCGTGGCCGACACGGGCGACGCGACCGGGGTGCCCGCGACGCCCCTCGCGCCCGACACGCACCACGCGACCGACCCGACCGACGCTGGCGACGCGTGCGAAGACCTCGTTGTGCTGCGCGAACGGTGTGACGCAGAGGCGGACCTGTCCGCCGTCTACGCGGGCCTCGCGGCCCTGGGCATCGACTACGGCCCCGCCTTCCGGCTCCTGGAGCAGGGCCGCCGTACGGACACCACGGCGATCGGCCGCCTCGTCCGGCAGCCCGCCGCCGGTCATCTGCTGCATCCCGCGGTCCTCGACGCCGCCTTCCACACGGCGGCCCTGCCGGCCGGCGCGCCCTCCGGCCGGGCCTTCGTGCCCGCCGGTGTCGGACGGCTGCGCTTCACCGGTCTGCGGTCGGCGCCCGTCTGGGCGACCTGCCGGCTGCGCTCCGTGGACGGCGACACCGCGCTCCTGGACCTGCGGCTCTGGGACGAGAAGGAGCAACTCATCCTGGAGGCGACGGAGTTCGAACTCGCAGCGCTCTCGCCGCTGGACGGCGCCCTGTTCGAGACCCGCTGGCAGCCGCGCCCTCCCGCACAGGAGAGGCCCGTCGACGGCGGCTGGCTCGTCCTGGCCGACCGGACCGGAGCGGCCGACGCCCTCGCGGAGCGGCTGGCCTCGGCCGCCGTGCCCCATGTGATCGCCCGCAGGGGACCCGCGTTCTCCGTCGAGGGTCCCGGCCGCTACGTTCTCGATCCGGCCGATCCACGGCAGTTGACCCGTCTGTTCGACGAGGCCTTCGCCGACGGACCGCCGGAACGGGTGGTGCAGCTGTCCGCGCTCGACGCGCCTGCCGTCGAGGACACCGTCACGGCCGAAGAGGCGTCACTGTGCTGCTGCTTGAGCACCCTGCACCTGGTGCGGGCGCTCGCCGACCGTCCCCGGGGCCGCTCCCCGCGCCTGTTCGTCGTCGTACGGGGCAGCCAGGCGGCCGGTGACAGCGGCGAGGTGACGAACCCTCAGCAGGCGCTCGCCTGGGGCCTCGGACTCTCGGTGGCCCAGGAGTACCCGCACCTGTCGACCACGCTGATCGACCTGCCCGCCACGGGCGCCACGGACGCCACGGGCGCCGAGGACGCCCTGTGGACGCAGTTGCGTCACGCGGACGACGAACGGCTCGTAGCGCTGCGGGAGTCGGGCCGGCTGGTGCCGCGACTGGCCCGTACCCGACCGGACGACGGCGGACACGACGGGATCACCGCGGACGGCGTGCACCTGATCACCGGCGGCCTGGGCGGCCTCGGCAAGGTGGTCGCCGAACGGCTGCTCCGCCGGGGCGCCCGCCGACTGGCCCTGCTGAGCCGAAGCGGCCCCGACGCGGCCGCGAAAGCGTGGATCAAGGGCATCGAGGCCCGCGGAGTCGCGGTGCACCTCGTCCACGCGGACGTTGCCGACCGCACCGCTTTGAAGACGGCCCTGGACGAGGTACGACGTACGGCCGGACCGATCGCCACGGTCGTCCACACGGCGGGCGTCCTCGACGACGCCACCGTGGCCAACCTGACCGGCGACCGCGTCCTGCGCGTCCTCGCCCCCAAGGTCCTCGGCACCGCCCTGCTCACCGAACTGGCCCCGGAGGCACAGAGGTTCGTCCTCTTCGCCTCGGCGGCCGGTGTCCTGGGCTCGGCGGGGCAGAGCCCGTACGCGGCGGCGAACGCCTTCCTCGACGCCTGGGCCCACCACCTCTCCCGCACCGGCCGTGGTGCGCTGAGCCTGGACTGGGGCGCCTGGGCCGAGGTCGGCATGGTCGCCGGTTCCGTCGACCGGGCCGCCGAGACCGGCCGTTCGGGACTCCTGGCCTTCACCCCGGCGGAGGGCGGCGAGATGTTCGAGCGGGTGCTCGGCTCCTCCCGCCGCCAGCTCGCCCCCCTCGCGCTGGACCGGGCCGCACTCGAACTCGACCCGGACGCGGCCCGCGCCCGCCCGATCCTGGGCGACCTCATCACCGTGACCACGGACCCGACGGGCACCGACGAGCTCGTCGCACGGGTGCTCGCGGCGCCGGCCGGTCAGGACCGGACCGCACGGCTCGAAGCGTATGTACGGGGCAAGGCCGGCCAGATCTCCGGCGCCGCCGAACTGTCCGCGACCACACCCCTGAAGCAGCTGGGCCTGGACTCCCTCATGCTGGTCCGGCTGCGCAACGCCTTCGCACGCGACCTGGGCGCCGAACTCCCCGCCGCCGCCGTCCTCTCGGCGTCCGACATCCGGGGCCTCGCACGGGCCCTCGACGAGGTGCTGCCCGAACACGGCACCGGGACACCGCGACCGGAGCCCCGGGCCGCGACCCCGTCGCAGGTGCCCGAGAGCGAACTGCGGCCCGCCACCCGCGACGTCGTCCGGCTGCTGCGCAGCGCTCAGCCGGGCATGCCGGACGCTGCGCACGCCGTCGGACTCGCGGTACGGCTCACCACCCCGGCCACCCGCGAGACGCTCACCGGCGTCGTCACCCGGCTCGCCGCACGGCACGCCGCTCTGCGCACCGCGATCGTCGCCGGCACCGGCCGGGGCCGACAGCTGCGGGTGGAAAGGGAGTTGACCGAGCCGCTGCTGCGCTGGACGCACGTGCCCGCGGACGCCGCCCCGGACGCGGGTAACTGGTTGTCCCGGCTGCTGGAGCCGCCGTTCGACCTGGCGAAGGCACCCCTGTGGCGGTTCGAACTCCTCGACGCGGGCGCACACGGCCAGACCCTCGTGTTCGGCGCGCACCACGCGGTGAGCGATCTCCAGTCGCTGCTGCTCGTCGCGGGCGAGATCGACGCCGAACTGTCCGGGACCCCGCTCGGCGACACGGTCACCAACCGTGACATCGACCTGCTCGTCGAGGCCCAGCGCACCGGCGAGGCCTCCGCCTCCGGCTCGGGATGGCGCGAGGCCTTCCACGGCAGCGGGCGCCTCGACCTGACACTCGCCCGGCCGCGTCCGGCGACCCGTTCGTACCGCGCGGGCAGCGTGACCGTGGAGCTGCCCGGCGGGCTGATGGAGCGGGTGTCCGCGACGGCGAGCCGACTCGCCGTCACCCCGGCCGCCTTCTGCCTCGGCACCCTGACCGTCCTGCTGGCCAGGATGCGGCAGCGGGAACGCTTCGTGCTCGCCGTGCCCGTCGACACGCGCATCCACGCCGACGCCTACGGCGCCGTGGGCTTCTTCGGCGTGCCGGTGCCGTTCCCTGCGCAGGCCGCGGCGGGGGAGCGGATCGAGGAGGTCCTGCGCCGGACGGACACACGCCTGGACCGGATCCTCGCGCAGGGCGCCATGTTCTCGGACGTGCTGCCGGCGCTGGCCGGGCAGGGGCTGCACCGGCCGAACGCCCCGCTGGTGGAGGTGTACTTCAACTACGTACGCTCCTCGGCGGCCCCGCTCCGCCGGCTGGAGGTGCTTCCGGCCGGAACGGGCTACTCCGACCTCGACCTCATGATCACGATGACCCCGGACGCCGGCCGCGTCCGGCTCGACCACAACCTCGACATCCTGGACGCGGAGACCTCGACCGAGCTGGCGGAGGCCTTCCTGCGGCTGCTCGCCGAGACGGCGGACGACCCGACGGCGACGGTCCGCGCACCGGGTCCCGTGGCGGCTCCGACGGCCGCGGAGGTTCCGGTCGAGAAGGCGCCCGAGGACGCTCCGTCCGAGAAGGCTCCCGCTGACCGCTCGCGCCGCTCACTCGCCGTCGCCTCCACCTTCGCGCTCGGCAACCTCCCGCTGCTGTGCGAGGCGGCGATGGCGGAGGGAGACGGGGACACGGGCCTGACGGTCACCGAAGCGCCGTACCACCACGTGCTCGCCGCCCTGAGGGATCCGTCGGGCGTTCTCGCCGATCCCGCCACGGCGGTGGGTGTGGTGCTGCTGAGGGCGGCGGACCTGGAGCGCTTCGGCGCGGTGACCGACGTGGTGCTCGCCGAACTGGGCACCGCCTACCGGGCCGCGCTGCGGGCCCTGTCCGAGCGGACCCGTCGGCCCCTGATCGTCGGCGTGCTGCCCTCCGCGCGGCGGGACGACCGCTTCGCGCGCTGGGAGAACGACCTCGCCGTCGAACTGAGCGAGGCGCCCGGCATCGCCGTGATCGGCCCCGACGACTGGACGGGTCACCACGCAGTCCCCGATCCCTTCGACGAGCGGACCGAGCGGCTGGCCCATCTCCCCTTCACGCCCCGCTTCCAGGCGGCGGTCGCGCTGCGGCTGACCCAGGCCGCCCGCGCGGCCCTCCGTCCCACGCCGAAGGTGATCGCGGTGGACGGCGACGAGACCCTGTGGGGCGGGGTCGCCGGGGAGACGGGACCCGAGTCGGTGGACCTGACCGGACCGCGCGCCGCGCTGGCCAGGACGCTGCTGCGGTGGAGGGCAGCGGGCACGCTGCTCGCCCTGGTCAGCAACAACGACGAGGACACCGTACGGGCCGTCCTTGACCGTCCCGACAGCCTGCTGAAGGCCGAGCACCTCAGTGTCCTGTCCGCGGGCTGGGGACCCAAGCCGGACCGCCTCACGGAGGCCGCGCGCACGCTCGGCCTGGGACTGGACAGCTTCCTGTTCCTCGACGACAACGCGGTCGAGATCGCGGCCGTGCGGGCGGCACTGCCCGAGGTCCTGTCCGTCACCTGCCCTCCCGCGGCCGAACTCGACGCGTTCCTGCGCCGGTTGTGGCCGCTCGTTCCCGCGGCGGCGACGGCCGAGGACGCGCTGCGGGCGGGGTTCTACGCACAGGAACGCGAGCGGGACGCGGCGCGGGAACAGGCCGGATTCGAGGAGTTCCTGGCCCAACTGCGGCTGGAGGTCGACATCAGGGCCCTGTCCGCCGCGGACGTCGAGCGGGCCGAACAACTCGTCCGCCGTACCGCTCAGTTCACCCTGCACCCCCGGTCCGCCGACGGTGGTGATCTGGCGCGCTGGCGGGAGCAGGGCGAGGTGTGGACGGTCGCCGCGCGGGACCGCTTCGGCGACTACGGGCAGATCGGCCTGCTCGCCCTGCGCGGGGACGGCGACCGACTCGACGTGCTCGCATGGAACTTGAGCTGCCGTGCCCTCGGCCGCGGTGTCGAGGAGCGGCTGTTGGGCTGGCTGGCGGACCGGGCCGACGAGCTCGGCGGCGCGAAGGTCCGGCTGACGGCGCGGCGCACCGACCGCAACGTTCCGGCCCGGCGCCTGCTGGCCGCGCTCGGCGGTGGCGACCAGGACGACGAACACCTGGAGAGCGTGGTCACGCCGGAACAACTGCGGGCCTTCCGCTCCTGGCGGAGGCCGTGAGCGGGCCCACGGCGAGGCCCGCCGGGGCAAGCGGCAACGCGGACGAGGACATGGCACAACGCACAGCGCGGAGGGCTCTCATGAGCGAGAAGACAGAGAACACGGCCTACGCCGGACAGCGGGCGATCGCCGAGGCGATCGAGCGGGGTGACGGCGGGCCGAGCCTGGAGGACCTCCTGGCCAGGGTCGGACAGCCGTCCACGCCCGCCCCGGCGCCCGCCCCCGAGCCGATGGCGACCGGAACGCGCAGCGGAACCGATGTCGCGGACGGGACGGGCCGCCGTGCCGGTGGCGGTGGCGGTGGTGTTGTCGGTGGTGGTGGCGTGGCGGACCACGGCACCGGCGCCCCGTCGGACTCCGCCACCCCCGACGCGGAGGGCCTGGCCGTCGTCATCGCCGCCACCGCCGGCCGCTTCGTACCGGCAGGGCGACTGGCGCCCGACGCCGACTTCTTCGACGCCGGGGGGACCTCCGTGGGAGCGGTGGAACTCGTCGCCGCGCTGGAGGACGAGCTGGGCATGGAGATCGACCTCGACGAGGTCTTCGCCGACGCCCGTCCGCGGAGCCTGGCGCTGCGCTGGGTGGCGACCGTGGGTGCCGCGACCGCGGGCGTCACGCCGTCGGGCCATGGGCCGGCCACGACGAACGAGGGGATCACCGGGCAACTCGTCGAGCGGATCACCGGGCAGGTCACCGGGCCACTCGCCGGGCAGGTCACCGGTCGTGTCGCGGAGGGGGGCACGGAGCGGATCACCGATCGGATCACCGAGCCGATCACCGTGCAGGCCCCGACCTCGACCCCGACCCCGGCGCCCGTTCCGACCCCGGTTACGGCTCCCGCCCCGTCGGCGTCTACGGCCGGTGCCCTCCGGACCTCGGACGCCCGTCCCCCGTACACCACCGCCCGTCCCGAGGATCTCGACCAGATCCTGGCCGATCTCTCCCTGGCCGACCGCCTGCCCTGGATCGGTTCGCCCGAGCCCGTGCCGCCCCGCCGGATCCTGCTCACCGGCGCCACCGGCTTCCTCGGCGGCCATCTGCTCCTCGACCTGCTCAGACACAGCGACGCGCACGTCCACTGCCTCGTGCGCGCCGCCGACACGGACGCGGCCACGGCCCGCCTGGGCGAGGCGCTGAAGAGCCACCGGCTGCCCTGGTCCTCCGAGATCCGCCGCCGGATCACCGTGCTCCCCGGCGACCTCGGACAGCCGCACCTCGGCCTGTCCGACGACCTGTGGAACGAGCTCGCCCACGAACTGGACAGCATCGTGGGCGTGGCGGCCGCCGTCGACTTCCTGCGCGGCTACCAGTCGCTGCGCCGGAGCAATGTCCTCGGCGCGCTCACCCTGGCGGAACTGGCCGCGACCGGACCGCCCAAGCCGCTGCACCACATCTCCTCCATCGCGGTCTTCAACGAGGTCGGCATCGCCTCCATGGGCGAGGACGACCCGCTCGCCCACGTCGACCGTCTCGTCGCGGGCTACGACCAGACGAAGTGGGCCGCCGAGGTCGCCCTGCGGCGGGCCCGCGACCACGGCCTGATCGTCACCGCGCTGCGCCCGGGAGGCATCGGCGGCCACACCCGCACGGGCGCCCACAACCCGCAGGACCTCAGCAGCGGACTCGTCGCGGCCTTCGGGCGGCTGCGCACCGTGCCCGCCTTCCACCGTCTGAACGCGGCCCCCGTCGACTGGGTGAGCCGGGTCGCGGCCGCCGTCGTCTGCGAGCCCGACGCCTGGGGATTCGACTACAACCTGACCGGCGTGCCCAACACCCTCGACGACGTCGTACGGGACATGGCGGTCGGCGGGATGCATGTGCGCGTACAGGACTGGGACGAGTGGCGCACCGACGCCCTGGCCCGCCTGGAGGCCGAACCCGTCCCCGAACTGGGCTTCCTCACAAGGGTGTTGAAAAGTCCCACCGCGCTCAGGCTGTGCGAGGCGACCCTGAAGGGCCCGGCGGCCACCGGCGAACGCACCGCCGCGCTCGTCGAGGCGCTGGGCCTTCGCCCGGCGTCCCGCTACGACGCCCGGGCCCAGCTCAGGACGTTCGAGCGGCTCGCCGAGGACGGCCTGGCCCGGCTCCCGCACAAGGACGACCAGCCGTACCTGTGGTTCTCCGAGACGACCGAGGGTGCCGTGCGCCCGGTCGGAGAAGGGGCCCAGGCCGGGGCGGTCCCGGTCGGGGCGGAAGACTCGGTGGGAGCGGCGGCCGCCGTCGGTGCCGGCGCCCCCTGCTCGATGGCGCTCACCCTCTCCATCGCGAGCATGTACCAACTGGTGCGGGAGCGCCGGGTGGACGCCGCCGGCGAACTGACGTGTGCCGCGATCCATCCCGAGCCGCTGCTCGTGGAACGCGGCGACCTCTGGATCCGCCCCGAGGACGGCATCCCGCAGCGGCACGGGACACGCACCCGACTCCTGCGCTACCGGCTGACGTTGCGCGACGCCGACGGCGGCCGCTGGTGGCTCGAAGGCCACAAGTACGCCCGCGCCCGCCGGGACGTGTGGCGGCAGACGCGCGCGCTGTCCGTCGAGATCGGCCGTGAGGACGAACCCGCGAGCCTCGCCGGTGAACTCGTCGTGCCCGCCGACAGCTACGTCCGCGACCAGATCGACGGCATCGAGGTCGACCCGCGTCTGACCGGCCCGGAGAAGCGTGCCGCCAAGCTGACCTGGCTCGCCTGGTTCGGCGCCGAAATGGGCCGCGGTCTGCTCAACCCCTTCGCCCGCGCCGCCGCGGACCTCCTCGAACTCCGCCGTACCCGTACCCCCTCGGAGCGCCACCGATGATCCTCAGGACGACCAACTCCCGTACCAGGCAACCGATCCGCAGGGTCAGGAGGCGCCCCGCCCCGAGACCGCTGTGCCACCGGCTCGATCCCGCCCGGGTCGAGGAGATCCCCTTCCACGCCGGTGACGGCCTGCGCCTCGGCCTCACCCGCGTCGACAGCGGGGACCGGGACCGGCCCGCCGTGCTGCTCCTGCACGGGCACACCGCGTCCGCGGACATGTTCCTGCTCCCCGAGACCCGCAACCTGGTCGACGTCCTGCTCGACGACGGCTACGAGCCGTGGCTGCTCGACTGGCGGGGCAGCTGCCGGCTCCCCTACAACGAGACCGGCCACAGGTACACGTACGACGACGTCGCCCTGTACGACATCCCCGCGGCCGTCGCCCGGATCCGTGAACGCATCGGCGACCGGCCGCTGTTCGTGGTCGCCCACTGCATCGGCGCCCTCACGCTGTCGCTGAGCATGACGGCCGGACTGGTGCCCGGGCTCGCGGGCGTCGTGTCCCAGGGCGTGTTCCTGACGCCGAAGCTCGCGGGACGCACCTCGCTGCGGATGACGGTGGCCGGCGAGCTGCTGCGCAACCGCATCGACCACATCCCGGTCGACTTCCGCAAGGTCGGCCTCCGTTCGAAGTACACGGCCCTGTTCGCGCTGGCCTCCCGCGGAGCCGGCTGCCCGGACCCGACCTGCCAGATCCTCCACAACTCGGCCTGGGGTTCGGGTGCTTCGCTGTTCCTGCACGAGAACCTGTCCGAGGCCACCCATGACCGGCTCGCCGAACTCCTCGGACCCGCGCCCCTGTGGATCCTGCCGCACCTGCGCCGTATCGAGCTCGCCCGCAGCGTCGTCCGCTGGCACGACAGCGACCACCGCTACCGGGCGCTGCCGCCCAACGCGCTGGACGCGGCCGGCCGTATCGACACCCCGGTGCTGCTCCTCGCGGGCAGCGAGAACGGACTCTGGCTGGACTCGCAGAAGCTCTGCCACCAGGTGCTGGCACACCGGCAGCCCCAGCTGGACGTGTCGTACACCGAGATCCCCGCCTACGGCCACCTGGACACGTTCCTGGGCCGCGGTGCCGCCCTCGACGTGTTCGGTCACATCCTCGAATTCCTCGGCGAACGACGGTGACGGGGGCCCCGCGGCCCGTTACCGTACCGACCAGTAACCACAAAGACGCGACCGCACTCCAGGAGGCCCCATGCCGCAGCTCGAAGTCGACGGCGCCACGCTGACGTACGACGACGAGGGCCCCCGCGACGGTGACGGCGTGCCCCTGGTGTTCATCCACGGCTGGACGGCCGACCGGCACCGCTGGGACCACCAGATGGACCACTTCGCCCAGAAGCGTCGGGTGGTACGGCTGGACCTGCGCGGGCACGGCGAGAGCGACGGGTCAGGGCGGTCGACGGTGGCGGCGCTGGCCGGCGACGTGCTCGCCGTCCTCGATCACCTCGGGCTCGACCGGTTCGTCCTCGTCGGCCACTCGATGGGCGGGATGATCGCGCAGACCCTGACGCTCGACCACCCCGAGCGGGTCGAGCGGCTGGTGCTGGTGAACTCGATCAGCAGGATGACGTACAGCCGGGGGAGGGGGCTGCTGATGGCGGTCTCGACCATGGTGCCGTTCAAGCTGTTCGTGGCCGCCAACATCCAGCGCGCCTTCGCCCCCGGCTACCCGCGCGAGAAGATCCGCGCCTACGTCCGCGCCTCGGCCGGGACGCCCCGCGAGGTGGTCATGACGTGCTACGGGGCCATGCGGTCCTTCGACGTCCTCGACCGGCTCGGCGAGATCCGCACGCCCACGCTCCTGGTCCACGGCTACCACGACATCCAGCTGCCCGTGTCGCAGATGCTGCGGATGGCCAAGGCCTGCCCGGACGCCGTGGTCCGGATCGTGGACGCCGGGCACGAACTGCCCGTCGAGAAGCCGGAGGAGCTCACGGCCGTGGTCGACCGGTTCGTGACCGACCAGCCGTAGCCGGGTCCCGGGCACCGGGCCGGCAGCGGCGGCCCGCGTCCGGCCCGCGTCCGGCCCGGTCGCGCGGGGGTCCCCGTCAGTGGCGGCCCGCGTCCGGCCCGGACGCGAGGGGGTTCCGCGACCGGGCGACCCGCGTGCCGCCCGGTCGCGATGCGTCCCCGGGGCCGGGCGTGTGACGACGATCGACCGACCGGATGAAGTTCGCCCCCGCACCGTCGGCGCGGCCTCGATCAGCGGAAACGCGCGCGGTCCCTGTTCCTACGATGCCGCAGGAGCGCCCGGCGAGCAGGGCCCGCGCGAGCAGGCCCCGCGCGACGCGCGCTTCCTCGATTCGGCTCTTTCGACATCAGGAACGGCGGAACGCATGAGACCGATGAACTGTGGCCGGCTACGGACCTGGGCCGCTGCCGGCGCGACCCTCACGTTTCTGGCGGGAGCGGCGGCCGCCGGCTCCCCGGCGGCTGCGCACGGCGACGACCTCGGCCCCGCCATCGAGGCGATCATGCACAAGCCCGAGTACAAGCACGCGCAGTGGGGCGTGCTGGAGACGGACCCGGAAAGCGGCCGGGTGATCCACTCCCAGTTCGCGAACCAGTTCTTCGTCCCCGGCTCCACCGTCAAGCTGGTCACCATCTCGACCGCCTGGAACACGCTCGGCCCCAACCACCGGTTCACCACTCCCGTGATGGCGACCGGCACCCGTACCGGTTCGACGCTGCACGGGAACCTGGCGCTGGTCGCGCAGGGCGACCTGACCATGGGCGGGCGCACCAAGCCCGACGGTTCGGTTGACTACACGGACATCGACCACACCGAGGCCGAACTCCCCGGCGCGACCCTGACCCCCGAGAACCCGCTGGCGGGCATCAACCAGATCGCCCGGCAGATCCGCGACTCCGGCATCACCCGGGTCGACGGCAACGTCATCATCGACCCCCGCATCTTCAAGCTGCCGGACCTGAGCCCGCAGCCCACCCCGCTGATCCTCAACGACAACCTGATCGACCTGCTGACGACCCCGACCAGGCCCGGGCAGGCGGCGAAGCTGTTCTGGCGCCCACAGGTGTCGCCGTACCACGTCACCTCAAGCGTCCGGACGGTCTCCCGCGGGGGCACCACCTCCGTGAACGTGACCGCCTCGCCCGACGGCACCCAGATCCACCTCTCCGGCACCATCGCCGCCGGTTCGCAGCCGCTGCTGCGGGTCTCCGGCATCCAGGACCCGAACGCGTTCGGCCGCACCGCGCTGATCGAGGCCCTCGGCCGCGTCGGCGTCACCGTCACCGCGCCGCCCACCGGGGCCAACCCGAAGAACCAGCTGCCCGCCTCCTACCGGGGCGACCGCCGCGTCGCCGCGTACGTCTCCCCGCCGTACAGCCAGTACGCCAAGCTGATCCTGAAGGTCAGCCACAACCTCGGCGCCAACCTGGCCCTGTGCAACATGGCCGTCGCCCGCGGCAGCAAGAACTGCTTCGACGCGTTCCCGATCGAGCACGACTTCCTCACGAACGTCGCGCACGTCGACCCGATGCAGTTCCAGCTCTCCGACGGACGCGGCGGCACGCCGTCCGAGCGGGTCACGCCGAAGGGCCTGGTCGAGCTCCTCACCTACTGGCTGCACACCCCGGACGCCAGGGCCTTCCGCAAGCTGCTCCCGATCCTGGGCGTCGACGGCTCGAACGGGATCTCCTGCACCACCGACTGCCCGGCCAAGGGCAAGGTGTTCGCCAAGCCCGGCACCATCGTCGGTGTGGACGACCTGAACCAGCAGCTCGCGGCCACCGCCCAGAACGAGGCCGGCTATCTGAAGACCGACGACGGCCGTCTGCTGACCTTCTTCGTCGGCGTCAACGGCGCCGCCACCGCCGACCTCAACAGCTTCATCAGCATCTTCAACGACGTGAACCAGATCACCGCCCTCCTCCAGGAGCAGGCCTCGGCCGGCCACTAGCGCACCTCCGCACACAACGACGCAGCCTCGCCCGGATCACCGGGCGAGGCTGCGTCATGTGTTGTCGGAGGGGTGCCGCCGGACCGGCGGCACGGATCCCTCAGGTCACTCGGCCACCTGGAGGACCGGAGCTTCCTTGTCCTCGGCGGGCTTCGCGTCACCGAAGCCGCGCAGCGGGGTGTGGCGGATGAACAGGGCGACGATCAGGCCGACGGCGGAGACGATGGCGCCCCAGAAGAAGACCTTGTCGACACCGTCGGTGACGGCCTGCTGGAACAGGTGCTGAGCGGCCTCGGGGAGGCTGCGCAGCGCCTGCGGGGTCATCTGGGCCACGTGCACGGAGCCGCTGCCGGCCGCCGCGCCACCGCTGTGGGAGGTCAGCGAGTGGGTGAGGGCCGAGGTGTAGATGGAGCCCAGCAGGGAGACGCCGAGGGAGCCGCCCATGTTGCGCAGGAAGGTGGCGGCACCGGTGGCGGCACCCATGTTGCGCAGCGGGGCGTTGTTCTGCGCGATGAGCATCGTGGTCTGCATCAGGCAGCCCATGCCCGCGCCGAGGACGACCATGTACAGCGAGGTGGTGCCCCGGGAGGTGCCGGTGCCCATGGTGGCGAACAGGCCGAGGCCCGCGGCCATGAGGATGGTGCCGACGATCGGCAGGGCGCGGTAGTGGCCGGTGCGGCTGATGATCGCGCCGCCGCCCATGGACATCGCCATGGAGGCGAGCATCATCGGGAGCAGCAGCAGACCGCTGTTGGTGGCGGAGGAGCCCTGCACGAACTGCTGGAACTGCGGCAGGAAGGTGATGCCGCCGAAGAGGGCGAAGCCGACGATGAAGCTCAGGGTCCCGGCGAGGGAGAAGTTGCGGTTGTTGAAGACCGACAGCGGCATGATCGGCTCGGCGACGCGGCGCTCGACGAACACGAACGCGACGAAGGCCACGACGGTCAGCACGGCGAGGCCGATGATCATCGCCGAGTCCCAGTCGTACTCGTTGCCGCCCCAGCTGGTGATCAGGACCAGGGCCGTGATCCAGGTGCTGAGCAGGGCCGTACCGATCCAGTCGATGCGGACCTTGCCGGTGCCGCGGGAGAGCTTGGCCAGCGTGAACCAGCACACCGCGAGGGCGGCGACGCCCAGCGGCAGGTTGACGTAGAAGGCCCAGCGCCAGGTGAGGTGGTCGGTTATGTAACCGCCGGCCAGCGGGCCGCCGATCATGGCGGCGGGCATGACGGCCATCAGCACACCCTGGTACTTGCCGCGCTCGCGCGCCGGCACGATCTCGGCCATGACCGACATGACGCCGACCATCAGACCGCCGGCGCCCAGGCCCTGGAGGGCGCGGAAGCCGATCAGCTCGCCCATGTTCTGGGACATGCCGCACAGCGCGGAGCCGATCAGGAAGATCGAGATCGAGGCGATGAAGGTCATGCGGCGGCCGTAGAGGTCGCCGAGCTTGCCCCAGATCGGCGTGGCCACGGTCGAGGCCAGGATGTAGCCGGTGGTCACCCAGGCGAGGTGGTTGAGGCCGCCCAGGTCACCCACGATCGTCGGCAGGGCGGGGGCCACGATCATGTTGTCGAGCATGGCCAGGAGCATGGCGATGACCAGACCGCTCATGGTCGCCATGATCTCGCGATGGGTGAACCCCGCCGGTTTCTCCTCGGTGGGGATCGCTTCGGCCGACGCCATGGGTGTTGCCTTTCTTCGGGACGCTCTGTGATGCAGGCAGCACGGTGGACGCGCGTCCATGCGGCTGGGCCCGAAAGAGGAGGCGCAGGGGAGAGCACGGTACGAGCGGACATGCCTGTGGAGCGACAGAGGCCCTATGATGACTCTCTGTCACTTACCTGTCGTCAAGTAACTTACTTGCCGGGCGGTAAGCTGGCAAGCCAGGCCCCGCGACGGCACCAGTCGTCCGCGGCACCACCGCAGAGAGGCACACCACATGGGCGCGGCGCAGCGGCGTGGCAGCGACACCAAGGCCGAGATCCGTGCTGTCGCGCTCGAGCTGTTCACCGAGCAGGGGTACGAGGCCACCTCGCTGCGGGAGATCGCCGAGCGCCTGGGTGTGACGAAGGCCGCGCTGTACTACCACTTCCCGAGCAAGGAAGAGATCGTACGCTCGCTGTTCACCGAGTACCTGGCGGCCCTCGACGAGCTCGTCTCCTGGGTCCGCACCCAGCCCCCCGGCCCCGAGCTGCGCGCGCAGGTCATCGACCGCATGATCGCCACGGCCTCCGAGCAGAAGCTGCCCGTCATGCGGTTCGCGCTCACCAATCAGCACCTGCTCAAGGACCTGCGCCCGGACCGCGAGAACGTCCTGGAGCGTCTCAACGCCCTGTACGACAGCCTCACCGGCCCCGACGCCACGGTCGAGGAGGCGATCCGCATCCGCATGGCCCTGCTCAGCGTCCACTTCGCCTTCCACGCCGCCCAGGATCTCGACGCCACCGACCGGCAGATCACGGACGCCGCGCGCAGTATCGCCTACCTCCTCAACCCGCCGGCCGGCACAGGCCGGGCCGAGCCGCCCGCGCCGCCCGGCGCGCACTGAGCCGCCGCACTCTCTCGCGGTCGCCTCGTTCGTCTCACAGCCGCTGAGCGTCGAGCGGTTCGCCCGGAGTGCCGATCCGGCGCAGCAGGCCGAGCAGCGTGGCCCGCTCGTCGTCGTCCAGGGGGCCGAAGGACGCGGCCAGCACCTCGCGGGCGACGGTGCGCCCCGCGGCCAGGACGTGCTCGCCCGTCTCCGTCAGATGGTGTTCGATCCGTCGGCCGCGGCCGGGCCGGCGCTCGACGAGGTGCTGGGCCGCGAGCCGCGTGGCCAGGGTGCCGAAGGACTGGTCGCCCTGGAAGGTCGCGACGGCCAGTTCGTGCGCGGACGCTCCGGGTGCACGGGAGATCGCCCGCAGCGCGTCCCACTGGGCCAGGGTCGTGCCCACCGCCGCGAGCCGGGTGTCGAGGGTGCGGTGGTGCCGGTACTGCGCCTCCTTCACGGCGCGCCCCAGCTCTTCGAGATCGGGCGCCGCGGGGGAAGCGGGAGGCGGGCCCGGGGTCCTGGCGGCCGAAGCGGCGCTGCCGTGCGCGGAGCCGTGCCCTGTGTCGGTGGCGGGTCCGCCGTCGTCGGTCCTGCCTCGGGTTCCGCCGGCCGCGGCCCGGGCCCCGTTCGTCTCTTGGTGCGCAGTCATGACCGCATCCTAGGTCGAATCTAAGCTTGCGTATATACGCATACGTAGATACGGTCTCGCCCATGACTGATGCCGAGATGCGTACGCGTACCGTCCACCCGCGCCCCGACCTACCCCTCCACCTCACCGAGACCGGCCCCGCCGACGGCCGCCTCGCCCTCGTCCTGCACGGCGGTGGCGGCCCGGCCACCGTCCAGGGCATCGCCGCGCACCTGGCCGACCGGCACGGCATGCGGGCCGTCGTTCCCACGCACCCGGGCTGGAACGGCACGGAGCGCCCCGGCTGGTTCACCGGTGTCGACGATCTGGCGATCGCCTATCTGCACTGGCTCAGGGACGAGGGTCACCGTGACGTCCTCGTCGTCGGTTCCTCGCTCGGCGGCTGGACCGCGGCAGAGATGGCCTTCCGCGACGACGGCGCTGTGATCGGTTCGCTGGTGCTGGTCAACGCCGCGGGTGTGGAGGTCCCGGGCGAGCCCGTCCGGGAGATCTTCGGACTCCGGCCGGACGAGATCGCCGCGTACTCCTTCCACGATCCGGCCCGCTTCGCCGTGGACCCGGCCACGCTCACCGAAGAGCGGATCGCGCTCCAGCGGGCCAACATGGCCGCGCTGCGCGTGCTGGCGGGCGACCCGTACATGCACGACCCGAAGCTCCTGAACCGGCTCGGCCGGGTGCGGATCCCGGTTCTCGTGCTGTGGGGCGAGAGCGATCGCATCGTCACGCCCGCCTACGGGCGGGCCTTCGCGGGAGCGTTTCCGCGGGGGTCGTTCGAGCTGATCGCCGAGGCCGGCCATCTGCCGCACATCGAGCGCCCCGGAGCCACCTTCGCCGCCCTGGACGCGCATGTCCAAGCCCGGGCCGCGGACAGGGGTGAGCTCGCCCGGCCTGCCTGATGGGCCGAGGGCCCCGGGTCGCCGGGGGAGCGGGGCGAGGAGCCGTCGGCGCCCGGCGGCTCCTCGCGCCCACGAATCGGTCTCGATCCCGGCCCGTGCTTGGGTGAGGAACGCCGTCACGCCATCATGTGACCATGCGCCGGCCGCTCCACCCCCGCAGCCCCGAGTGGTTCACGGCCGACGAGTCGGCCCTGAACGTCGCGCTCGTGTACCCGATGCAAGGGCCCGCTGGAATCCTCGGTCCCGCCTGCGGGACGTGCGCGCGGCTGGCCGCCGAGGAGATCAACCAGGCCGGTGGTGTGCTCGGCAGGGAGCTGCGGCTGCTGGAGGTCGACGGCGGAGCCCGGCCGGAGAAGGTCGCCGAGGAGGTCGGGGCCCTGGTGGCGACCGGCGTGGTGCACGGGGTGACCGGCTGGCACATCTCCTCGGTCCGGCAGGCGGTGGCGCCGCGCGTCGCGCACCGGGTGCCATACGTGTACACCGCCCTCTACGAAGGCGGTGAGCGCACCGACGGTGTCTTCATGACCAGCGAGACACCGGACTGGCAACTCCGGCCGGCCATGCACCTGCTCGCCGGGGCGCGGCGGACACGCCGGTGGTTCGTCGTCGGCAACGACTACGTCTGGCCGCGGCGCACCGCCCGCGCCGCACGCCGCTACGCCCAGGCGCCGCGCGGCGGCCGGGTCTGCGGCGAGGCCTATCTGCCGTTGGGCACGGAGGACTTCGCCGACGTGCTGCGGCGCATCGAGCACACGGAGGCGGACGGCGTGCTGATGCTGCTGGTCGGCAGCGACGCGGTCCGCTTCAACCGGGCGTTCGCCGCGAACGGCCTGGACCGGCGATGTCTGCGGCTGAGCACGCTGATGGACGAGAACATGCTGATGGCGAGCGGCCCGGAGGCGACCGGCAACCTGTTCAGTACGGCCGGCTTCTTCTCCTCGCTGGCGAACCAGGACACCCTGGACTTCCACGGCCGCTACGCCGGCCGCTTCGGCCTGGAGGCGCCGGCCCCCGGCAGCCTCGGGGAGTCGTGCTACGAGGGAGTGCTGCTGCTCGCCACGCTGATCGAGCGGGCCCGCACCCTGGACGTCTCCGCGATCTCGGCCGCCGCGGAGAACGTTTCCTACGAGGGTCCGCGCGGCCTGCTCCACCTCCGGGACCGGCATGTCCGCCAGCGCATCTACCTTGCGGAGGCGGACGGTCCCGACTTCAACGTGCTCGCCCAACTGCCTTCCCCGCACGACCTGTCGTGACGCGCGCCGGACCGGCCGTGAGCCGTCCCTCCAGGGCCTCGGCCAGCCGCGCGAGCAGGTCGTCCAGCCCCTCGCCCGCGAGCAGGGCATCCAGGTCCGGCCAGTCGGCCCGCACTTCGCGTGCCAGCAACTGCCACCGCTGCATGCCCCGTGGGGTGAGGTGGGCCAGGACGCGGCGCCGGTCGGCCGGGTCGACGCGACGGTAGACCAGGTTCTGGTCGACGAGCTGGTCCATCAGCTTGGTCAGGCTCGGCGCCGGCAGGAAGGCGTGGTCCGCGAGGGCCGTCATGTTGTGGCCCCGGCCGTCCGAGAGCAGGTCGAGCACCCGCCACGCCTCCACGGAACACCCGAACTCGTCGAGGACGCACTGCACTCGGCGCACCGCGAGCCGTTCGGCTCGCGTGAGCAGGTGGAGCAGTTCCTGGGGTCGTCCCGCCATCGTGCTCCTCCGCTCGTGCCCGCCGACCGATGCCCGAGCGTACCGTCGATCACCGGGCCCCGGAAAAGGGGAATCAGAATATCCGACCCTTCCCCGGGGAAACATTGATGGTCGTTTCCGCCATTTCCTCAACCGGGGCTATCCAACGGCGGCTTCCTCCGTTTTCTCCGAAGCGCAATACTTTCACTGGAAACTGTTCATCAATTGCTCCGAAACGCGGTGGAAACAGTTTCCCTCCAGGCTGTGGTCGCACTTCAGCGACCAGCCCGGACACCACCCCGGAACGGCTGGGGAACCCGTGCGCCGACACCGCCACCTCTGAAGCGCCGTCCCCTTCATTCCCTCCCCAGAGTCTTTCCGCTCTCTCGTATCGCCCTTCGGGGCAAGGAGGTTGTGCATGTCCGGGTACAGCATCAGCAGACGCGGTCTCCTGGCCGGTATCTCGGCCGCCGGCGCATCGGCGGCCCTCGGCGCGTGCGGCGCCAAGACGGGCGACACCACCTCCACCGGCTCCGGCGCCAAGGCCGACACATCAGGCGACACGGTCAAGGTCGGCCTGCTGAACTCGCTCTCGGGCACCATGGCGATCAGCGAAGTCACCGTCCACAATGCGCTGTTGCTCGCGGTGAAGGAGATCAACGCCTCCGGTGGCGTGCTGGGCAAGAAACTTCAGCCCGTCAGCCAGGACGGCGCCTCCGACTGGCCCACCTTCGCCGAGAAGGCGGAGACCCTCATCAAGAACGACAAGGTGGTCGCCACCTTCGGTTGCTGGACCTCGGCCAGCCGAAAGGCCGTCAAGCCGGTCTTCGAGCGGTACAAGTCACTGCTGTTCTACCCCGTGCAGTACGAGGGCCTGGAGCAGTCGCCGTACATCTTCTACATCGGCGCCACCACCAACCAGCAGATCGTGCCCGCACTCGACTACCTCAAGAAGCGGGGTCTGACCAAGCTCTACCTGGTCGGCAGCGACTACGTCTTCCCGCGCACCGCCAACAAGATCATCAAGGCCTATGCGAAGGCCAACGGCATGGATGTCGTCGGCGAGGACTACGCCCCGCTCGGCTCCACCGAGTTCGGCACCATCGTCAACAAGGTCAAGGGCGCCGGCGCGGACGCCGTGTTCAACACCCTCAACGGCGACTCCAACGTGGCCTTCTTCAAGGAGTACAAGTCGGCCGGCCTGACCGCGAAGAGCCTGCCGGTGGTCTCCGTCTCCATCGCGGAGGAGGAGGTCAAGAGCATCGGTACCCAGTACCTGGACGGCCAGCTCACGGCCTGGAACTACTACGAGACCACCCCGGGAGCGGCCAACACCAAGTTCGTTGCCGCCTACCAGGCCGCGTACGGCAAGGACAAGCCGACGTCCGACCCGATGGAAGCCGCCTACATCTCCGTCTACCTGTGGAAGGCGATGGTCGAGAAGGCCGGGTCCTTCGACGTGGCGAAGGTGAAGGCCGCCTCCGGCGGCATCACCCTCGACGCCCCCGAGGGCAAGGTCACCGTGGACGGCGCCACCCAGCACGTCTACAAGACCGCCCGGATCGGCAAGGTCGGCTCCGACGGTCTGATCACCGAGGTGTGGAACTCCGGCAAGCCGGTCAAGCCGGACCCGTACCTCAAGGGCTACTCCTGGGCCTCCGGACTCTCCTGATCCCCGCCCGGCACCGGGCCCGGCCCTCTCCAGGGGCCGGGCCACGCCAACGGCGCACGCGTCCACCCGACCCCCGCCCCGACCCGGAGCCGACCCATGACGGTCATCCTCAACCAGTCCCTCACCGGCATCAGCATCGGTGCCGTCCTGCTGCTCATCGCCCTGGGTCTGACCCTGACCTTCGGCCAGATGGGCGTGATCAACATGGCGCACGGCGAGTTCATCATGGCCGGCGCCTACACCACGTACGTCCTCCAGCAGTCCATCAGCAGCGCGGGCCTCTCCCTGCTCGTCGCCCTCCCGACAGCCTTCCTGGCCGCCGGAACCATGGGCGCCCTCCTGGAATGGCTGCTCATCCGCCGCCTCTACACCCGCCCGCTCGACACGCTGCTCGTGACCTGGGGCGTCTCGCTGATGCTCCAGCAGCTCGCCCGCGACATCTTCGGCGCCCCCAACGTGCAGACCGCCGCGCCCGACCTCCTCACCGGCAACATCGCACTGGGCGGCGGCATCACCTTCGCCAGCAACCGCCTGTTCATCCTCGGCCTGGCCCTGCTGAGCGTCCTGGCGCTCACCCTCATCCTCAGACTCACGCCGCTCGGCCGCCGGATCCGGGCCGTCGTCCAGAACCGCGACCTGGCCGAGGTCTCCGGGATCGCCACCGGGCAGGTCGACCGCATCACCTTCTTCATCGGCTCGGGCCTCGCGGGCGTGGCCGGCGTCGCCCTCACCCTCGTCGGACCCATCGGCCCGACGACCGGCACCAACTACATCGTCGATGCCTTCCTGGTCGTCGTCGTGGGCGGCATCGGACAGCTCAAGGGCAGCGTCATCACCGCCTTCGCGCTCGGCATCCTCCAGTCGGTCCTCGAATACTCGACCACGGTCAGCGTCGCCAAGGTCATCGTCCTCGTGACGATCGTCGCCTTCCTGCAATGGCGACCCCAGGGCCTGTACACGCTGCGCACCCGGAGCCTGGCATGACGACGACCACCCCCGCTCCCGCTCCCTCTCCCGCCGTGCCGCTCCCGGCGCGCCCGACCCTGGCCGAACGCCTCCGCGTCCCCGCCGCCTTCGTGTCCGGCGCCGTGCTCCTCCTCGGCCTCGCGCCGGCCGTCCTCTCCGACTTCCGCCTCAACCTCCTCGCCAAGTACCTGTGTTACGCCATCGTCGCCGTCGGCGTCAGCCTCGCCTGGGGCCGCGGCGGACTCATGGTGCTCGGCCAGGGTGTCTTCTTCGGCCTCGGCGGCTACGCCATGGCCATGCACCTCAAGCTCACCGACGCGGCGGCCACCGGCGCGACCCTGCCCGACTTCATGCAGCTCTACGGCACGGGCGACACCCTGCCCTGGTGGTGGAAGCCGTTCGCCGACCCGGCCTTCGCGCTCGCCATGACGGTGCTGCTGCCGATGGCGGTCGCCGCCCTGCTCGGCTTCTTCGTCCTCCGGCGCCGGGTGAAGGGCGCCTACTTCGCGATCCTCAGCCAGGCGCTGGCCGCCGCCCTGTCGATCTGGCTGATCGGCCAGCAGGCCACCACCGGCGGCACCAACGGTCTCACCGACATCCAGGGCTTCTTCGGCTACTCCCTCGACGACCCCGTCAACCAGCGGATGGTGTACTTCGTCATCGCCGCCGTCCTGCTGCTCCTGATGGCCGGCGCCCGCCAGCTGTTCGTCAGCCGGTTCGGCGAACTCCTCGTCGCCGCACGGGACTCCGAGGAACGGGTCCGCTTCCTCGGCTACGACCCGGCCAACGTCAAACTCGTCGCCTACGTCCTCGCGGCCGGCACCGCCGGCCTCGCCGGCGCCCTGTTCGTTCCGGCGGTCGGGATCATCTCCCCGGCGCTGATCGGGATCGTGCCGTCCATCGGCTTCGTCATCGGCGCGGCGGTGGGCGGCCGGGCCTCACTGGTGGGCGCGGTGCTCGGTGCGATCGCGGTCGCCTGGACGCAGAGCACGTTGTCCGACGCCTTTCCCGCCGCGTGGACCTACCTCCAGGGCCTGCTGTTCGTGGTCGCGGTCGGCTTCCTGCCCGGCGGCCTGGCCTCCCTGGGCGCCGTCCTGCGCAAGCGCCGAACCGTCGCCTCGGCCCCGGCGTCCGCCCTCGGCACGGCCACCGTGGCGCCCACGACGGGAGAGAAGGCATGAGCGGCCAGGCACTGATCGTCCGCGACCTGCGGGTGACCTTCGACGGCTTCACCGCCGTCGACGGCGTCGACCTCGACATCCACCCCGGCGACCTGCGCTTCCTCATCGGTCCCAACGGCGCCGGCAAGACCACCCTGGTCGACGCCGTCACCGGCCTGGCCAAGGCGGCGGGCTCGGTCCGCTTCGGCGACCAGGACCTGCTGGGCAGACCGGTCCACAAGATCGCCCGCATGGGCATCGGACGCACGTTCCAGACGGCCACGGTCTTCGAGGAACTGACCGTCCTGCAGAACCTCGACATCGCTGCGGGCGCCGGACGGAGCCCGTGGACGATGCTCCGGCGCCGCAAGCACATCCCCGAACCGGTCGCGGAGGCCCTGGAGACCACCGGGCTGACCTCCCTGCGCGACCGCCCCGCCGGCGTCCTCGCCCACGGGCAGAAACAGTGGCTGGAGATCGGCATGCTGCTCGTCCGGGACGTACGACTGCTGCTGCTCGACGAGCCGGTCGCCGGTATGAGCCATGACGAGCGCGAGACCACCGGCGCGCTGCTCCAGCGGATCAGCATGGACCGCACGGTCGTCGTCATCGAGCACGACATGGATTTCATGCGCTCCTTCGCCCGCAGTGTCAGCGTCCTGCACGCCGGCAAGGTCCTCAGCGAGGGCACCGTCGCCGAGGTCCAGGCCGATACAAAGGTCCAGGAGGTCTACCTCGGCCGCACCGCGGAACCCGCCCCTGCCCCGCCCGTGGCCGTCGCCGAGGAGGCGTGAGTCAGATGCTGGAGATCACCTCCGTCCGGGCCGGCTACGACCGCACGACGGTCCTGTACGGCGTCACGCTCACCGTCCCCGACGACGGGGTCGCCACCGTCCTCGGCCACAACGGCGCAGGCAAGAGCACCCTGCTGCGCGCCGCCATGGGCCTGATCAAGCCCAGGAGCGGCACCGTCCGGCTGGACGGCGAGGACATCACCCACCTCGCCCCGCATCAGCGGGTCGCCCGAGGGATGGCCTATGTCCCCCAGGGCCAGCAGTGCTTCCCGCATCTGACGACCGGCGAGAACCTGCGGCTGGTCGCCGACGGCCGCCCCGACGGCCCCGCGGCGACCGCAGAGGCGCTGGACCTCTTCCCGGCCCTGCGCGACCTGTCCGGCCGCCGCGCGGGACTCCTCTCCGGCGGTCAGCGCCAGCAACTCGCCATCGCCCGCGCACTGATCACCCGCCCCAGGCTCCTGCTGCTCGACGAGCCGACGGAGGGCATCCAGCCCTCGGTCGTCGCCGAGATCGAGGAGACGATCCTCGCCCTCACCCGGCGCGGCGGGCTGTCCGTCCTCCTCGTCGAACAGCACGTCGGCTTCGCCATGCGCGCCGCCCAGCAGTACTACGTGCTGGAGGCCGGACGGGTGACGTCCTCGGGAGACGGGGGAACGGCCGCCGAACAGACCGTACGGGCAGCACTCAGCGTGTGAGTCCGGCAGCCGAGGAGTCCCCTCGACCGGGCGAGATCGAGCGCGCGTCGGCGACCGGCACGCCCTAGCCTTGCTTATCGATATTCGATAGATTTCGATCGTAGGTCGATGAGAGGATGAGGCATGGGGAAACTGGCCGTGCGCGCGCTGCGCGCTGTGCTCGCGGTGGTGCTCACCGGCAGCGTGCTGGTGCAGGCGCTGATGGTCTGGACACTGATCAGCGGAAACGACCCGGAGGACGGCTCGGTTCCGCTGACCCCGCTGCGGGTGATCACGATCCTGGGCATCGGGGCGGCCCAGGTCGCCCTTGTCTCCGTGTGGCGGCTGGTGACGATGGTGCGACGCGGAACCGTGTTCTCCCACGACGCCTTCCGGTACGTGGACCTCATCATCGGCGCGATCGTCGCGGTCGCCCTCATGTGGTTCGCGGTCACGGCCGTGAACGCGCCCGGCCAGCGGGACGATCCGGGGGTCACCCTCATCATGGGCGGGATCGGCCTGGCCATCCTCGGAGTCGCGCTCATCGTGCTCGTGCTGCGGATGCTGCTCGTCCAGGCCGTCGACCGGGACGCCGAAGCGGCCAGGTTGCAGGCCGACCTGGACGAGGTGATCTGATGCCGATCGCCGTCGACATCGACGTGATGCTGGCCAGGCGGAAGATGTCCGTGGGGGAACTCGCGGACCGCGTGGGGATCACGCCCGCCAACCTCGCGGTGCTCAAGAACGGCCGCGCCAAGGCGGTGCGCTTCACGACGCTTGCCGCGCTCTGCGAGGTGCTCGCGTGCCAGCCGGGCGACTTGCTCCGCTGGGAGGCGGAGGACAGCGCGGGCGAATGAACGGGGCCGGCGGCGCGTGGCCGCCGGTTCCGGTTGCCCGTAACGGCATCACACGACGGAGCCGATCCTCACCACCACGGTCAGACCCGACCATCCCGACCTCGGCATCCTCAACAGCTGAGCTGCCCAGGTCCCGGAGTGGTCCTAGCGTGAGCCCGGGTGTGACCGTCGCCGTTGCCTCATTGGGAGAACGCGTTCACCACCTGGCGCGCAGCACCCCGTCGGCGTCGGGGAGGGCGGCTTGGAACAGTGGGTGGCGTTCGTCGACGGCCAGGGGCAAGACGCAGGCCGCCCTCGCTCCCGCCGCCAAAGTGCTGAGCTGCTGGTGGTCGGTCTCGGCGACGGTCAGGTGACGGATCGTCCCGTCCGGTGCCTCCCAGACGAAGTCCACGGAGTCGTCCTCGGGCAACGTGGCAAGGACCGCACCGACATCAGGGCTGAGGTCGGGCCAGACGGTCAGGAGCGCACGGGGACCGAGACCGGCGCGAACGGTATCGACGTTGCTCGGGGTGAGGCGGTGCCAGCGGGTGTCGTTGGAGAGGTAGCGCTCCTCCAGGAGAAGCGCCTGTGATGCGGCGAGTTCCGCGCGTACCCGTTCCCAGAACTCCTCGTCCGCGGCCTGTGTCACCTCTGGTTCATCAAGGTCTCTGGCGTAGGGCGAAGCAGTGATCGGCTCCGCGAACAGGCCGAGTTCGTGGGTCCGGGCGACGGCCGCTTCGCACGGACGGTCGCTGCCGACGTACACGTACTGATCCCACCCGACGTGCACGGTGAACCGGTCCTGATGCTCCAGCCGGCACCAGGCGCCGTCCCGGAGCATGACCCGGACCAGCTCCAGCGCGACCGGCACGGAGACCTCGGCACCGTCGTGGTAGCCGGTGAGGTCGGGCGGGAACAGCCCGGCGAGACCGTGTCCCTCGACCGGCGCCTCCAGGCCGAAGCTGACGAAGCCGGTGACCCCCGGATCACGGATCTCCAACCGGTCGACACCCGATTCCCGTGCGAAGGCGGCGATCGCCTCCAGATAGGCCGCTTCGACCGGGCCGTGGTCGCTCTCCGTGTCCTCGGCGCCGTGGTAGTGGCCGTGCTCGTCGCGGTCGGCGGGGTCGTACTTGGTGATCCGGTGGACGAAGGACGGCGGCACGCTGCTCCCTGGGCTGGACTGTCAGGAGGGGGACGCCAGCGTAGTCCGTGACCCACCCGCCCGCCGAGGGCCTGTTCGGCAGGCCGGGATTCGCGCGCCCGGACCGTCGGCACATGGGCGGGTCTCAGCTGTAGACGATGGGGCAGCCGCGTCGGATCGAGTGCTGGGCGGCGCGCAGGTACAGCGCGACGTAGAAGGCTGTGTCGAGGTCCTTGCTCCACGGCCCTGGACGAGTAATCGCCAGTTCCTTCGCCTGCTGCCTGAACCACGTGCTCAGGTCGAGGTTGTCGCACGTCGCAGGGGTTTCCGGCGGAAGACCGATGACCGCGGCGAGCCTTTCGGCGAGCGCCAGTACCTGGGGGGCGCCGGCGACCATGGAGCCGTATTCGCCGCATTCGAAGGGAAGTCGGATCTCCTCATCGAGCGAGAAGGGTACGAGGACCGCCCATCCGAGGAGGGTCTCCGATTCCTCTCGTGACAGGTGCGTCTCGCACAAGGCGTTGAACCCGGTCATGTACGGGGCCAGCTTCTCCTCGAACGCCAGCCCTGAGCCGGGCGCGAAATCCGTCTCCGGGGGAACCTCCTCGTACGGCGGCAAGCCCCGCTTCCTGAGTTCGGCGTTGAGCGCCGAGGCGGTCTCGCCCCACCCGTCCTCCTCGTCGTCGAACCATTCCTCCGCGCCGACGCTCACCATGTACATACCCATGTCGGGAAGCTATCGGCCGCCTCTGACATCGGTTCGCGGGGTCGGCCGCCCGACGGAGAGCGGTCTTGGCACAATGCGGTGTGACCTGTGATGTCTGCGGCCATGAGATGCGACGCAAGCCGGTTCCTGAACGGCGGATGCCGTGGGACATGGCGGTGAAGGAACGCTGGTTCTGTCCCTGGTGCTACGCCTGGACCGAATTCGGACACGACCCGCGCGAGGTCTCGCGGCCGCAGTACGGCTACAGATCGTGGGAGCGCGCGGAATCCCCGCAGCTGCCGGAGGACATCGCCCACGCGTACGACGTGGCCTACGCGTACTCCGCCGACGGCTTCGGTGGGACGCTGTGCGGTCTCGTCCACGAGGGGCTCACGGTCTCGCCGTACCCGTGGATGCAACAGTGGCCGAGTGCCTGCGACGCGTGCAAGGAGGCCGCGGCGGTCATCGACGCACGGTGGCCACGGGAAATGCGGAACGGCAACCGGGACTCTCCCGCCCCGCCTCCCGGTTCCGACTGGCCCCCGTTCTAGTGCCGCGACAGGCAACAGCGTCCCGCGCCAGAGAACCTCGACTCACTCGCGCTTCGTCATGGTTCTCGCGCGGTGGGGCGGTGTGCCCCGGACGCGGGCCGTTCCCTCGTACGCCCTCGCCGGAGGAGACCGGGCGAACGGCCCGGCCCGGCGCCCGAGCCGTGTCCGGCCACCGCCATGATCGCGCAGAGTCCGCAGGCGGCGCACAGCAGCCAGACCGTCGTGTAGCCGCCCTCGTACGGAGTCGTCCCGCCGGGCCTGGTGTGTGATGCCAGCAGGGAGGCGACGGCGCCGCCCGCGACCGCGCCTCCGACGGTCTTCACGTTGTTGTAGAGCGCCGAGGCGACCCCGGTGTGCTCCGGCTTCGTCGCCTCCACCACGACGGTGGGCATGGCGCCCAGCGCCGCGCCGGTACCGGCACCGCAGACCGACAGGGCGACCACCATCTCCCACACGGTCTCGTGAAGGCAGCCGAGGCCGAGGAAGCCGGCCGCCATGAGACCGAACGCGGTCATGAGCGTGCCCCGGTAGCCCAGGTGCCGGGCGATCAGGGCGGTGCAGCCGGAGGTGATCAGCGCCGCCACGGCTCCGGGCAGGCTGACCAGTGAGATGTCCAGCGCGGTGAGCCCGAACCCGTAGCCGTCCGTCGCGGGATCGGCGGCCAGGAACGTCGCGTTGGGGGACTGGCTGCCGAAGTACATGACGCCGAAGAAGAAGGAGACCAGATAGAGCCGTGCGACCCCGCGGCCCTTCATGGCCCTGAGGTCCACCAGTGGTGCCGTGCACCGCAGTTCCGTACGCACCCAGACGGAGATCAGGACGGCGAAGAGCGCGAGGGGAAGGAGGACGCCCGCCGACACCCAGCCGTCGTGGGCGACTCGGGAGACACCTCCGAGCAGCGAGACCAACGAGAGGCCGAGCAGAGTGGCGCCCGGCCAGTCGGGCCGGCCGACCGCCCTCGGGACGCTCTCCGGTATGCGCAGGAAGCTGACCGGAACACACGCCAGAGCCAGGAACGCCGGTACGAGCAGCACGAGTTGGATGTTGTGGACGGCTTTGGCCGTCGCGCCCATGACGACGGCGCCCAGCAGGCTGCCCAGCGTCAGCGCGCCCACCAGCCTCGCGATGGCCCGGCGGGCCTGTTCGACCGGGAGCCGGTCGCGGACCAGGGCGATCTCCAGCGGGAGGAGTGCCACGAGCGCGCCCTGGAACACCCGCCCGAGCAGCAGGACCGGGAAATCGGGGGCGAGGGCGACCAGCAGGGTCCCGGCGGCCACGGCGGCGATGGCGGCACGCAGCATCCGGCGATGCCCGTACAGGTCGCCGAGCCGGCCGAAGACCGGGACCATCACCGCTCCGGCCAGGAGCTGGAGCGCCACGATCCAGTTCAGCGTGGAGTCGCCGATTCCGTGGTGTTCGCCCAGCGCGGGCAGAAGCGGTGCGATCCCCGTCTGGACGAACCCGCTCATCAGCTCGAACAGGACGAGCAGTCCCACGACGGTGGTGACGGATGCGGGCGCCGCCTCGTCCTCGCCGAGGCGGGGCTGGTCCGTCGCGGGCGAGGTCTCGGTCACGCGGACCGGCCCGCTGCCGCGTGACGGTCAAGGGAGCGTACGGCGAGTGAGGCGAGGAGCAGTGCCTGGTCGGGGAGCACGCGGTCGTCGTACACCGCCTGCGCCGAATGGTTCACCGGGGCGGTGGCGGGGTCGCGGTCGGGTGGGCAGGCCCCCACGGCGAGGAAGGCGCCGGGTACCGCGTCGAGTACGAACGAGAAGTCCTCTGACCCGGAGACCGGCCGGGGCGTCTCGAACACCCGGTGCGGGCCGAAGAGGTCGAGTGCCGTCTCCAGGGCGAAGGCCGCCTGGTCCGCTGGGTTCACGGTGGCCGGATACTGGCGGGTGTAGTCGAGCCGTATGTCCACGCCATGGGCCTGTGCGATGCCGCGGAGGGTGCGTTCGACCATGTCCTGAACCTGGTCGCGGGTCCTCTCGGAGTACGTGCGTACGGTCGCCCCGAGTTCGGCCGTGTCGGGGATCACGTTGCGGGCGGTGCCGGCGTGGAAGGAACCCACGGTGATCACCGCCGGGTCCTGGACGTCGATCTCGCGCGCGATCCGCGTCTGCAGGGCGGTCACCATCTCCGCGGCGGCGGCCACGGGATCCCGGGTCAGGTGAGGCATCGAACCGTGCCCGCCCCGGCCGATCACGGTGACGTCGAACGCGTCGGCGGCGGCCAGCATGGTGCCGGGACGCGTGGCGACCGTGCCCATCGGGACCTGGGTCGAGAAGACGTGCAGGCCGTACGCGGCCACGACCCGTTCGCCGGCCGCGTCCAGCACGCCTTCCTCGACCATGATGCGGGCACCGCCTTCGCCCTCCTCGCCCGGCTGGAACATGAACACGACGTCCCCCGCGAGCTCCTCGCGGTGCGCGGCGAGGAGCATCGCCGCACCCACCAGACCGGCAGTGTGCAGATCGTGGCCGCAGGCGTGCATCACACCGGGGCGCTCGGAGGCGTACGGCAGTCCGGTGTCCTCGTGGACCGGAAGCGCGTCCATGTCGCCGCGCAGCAGTACGGCGGGGCCCGGCCTGCCGCCCCGCAGGACGGCCGTGACCGAGGACAGGTCCTTGCCCAGGGTGATCTCCAGGGGGAGTCCTCGCAGAGCCGTCAGGACCTTCTCCTGGGTGCGTGGCAGGTGCAGGCCGATCTCGGGATCACGGTGGAGCCGACGGCGGAGATCGGTGAGGTCGTCGAGCAGGGCGGCGGCGTCTGAGTGCTGGAACATGGCCGGTATCGTGCGTTCGAGGACACGCACCGGCCCCCGAACGACGGCTTCAGCCACTTATCCATGATCATTTGCAAGGATCCGCCATCACGGGGGAAGGAAGCGCGGAGATGCTGGACGAACTGGACTACCTCCTGATCACGGCCCTCCAGCACGCGCCCCGTGCCGACTGGCGGCGGATCGGCGCCGCACTGGACGTGGACGCGACCACGGCCGCCCGGCGCTGGGCCCGGCTCACCGAGTCCGGTCTCGCCTGGCTCGGCTGCCACCCCAACCCCGCGCTCATCGGCGAGTTGATCGTGGCCTTCATCGAGGTCGACTGCGTGCCGGGGAAACTGCACCACGTGAGCGAGCAACTCCTGGACGACGCCCCGCTCTTCAACATCGAGCACACGACCGGGGCCCGGGACCTGATGCTCACCGGCGTCTTCCGCTCGCAGGCACAGCTCGCCCGCTACGTGGGCTTCCGGCTGGGCGGGCTCGACGGGATCGGCGCCACGCGCACCCAACTGGCCACGGCGCTCCACACGGAGGGCAGCCGCTGGCGACTGGACCGGCTGGCCGAGGAACGCCGGGGCATCCTGCGCGCCGACCGTGCCCGGCTGCCGGAGGGCTCGGTCCTCGGCCAGTCGGACCTGGACCTGATCCTGCTGCTCTCGGAGGACTGCCGGCAGAGCGTCGCCCGGCTGGCCGAGCGCAGCGGACTGAGCCCGACCACCGTCCGGCGCAGGCTCGACCGGCTGGACGCGGCCAGGGCCATCTCGTACCGCTGCGAGGCCGCCCGATCCGTCTCCGGCTGGCCGGTGAGCGCCACTCTCTGGGGTGTCGCCCCGGCCGCGGAGACCGCGAGGATCACGGCCCAGCTCTCGGGAATGCGGGAGACCCGGCTCTGCGCGACGCTGTCGGGCCCGCACAACCTCATGGTCACGGTGTGGCTGCGCTCCCTGGGCGACGTCCAGTCGTTCGAGGCGGCGCTGGCCCAGCGGTTCCCCGAACTCGCCATCGCGGACCGGGCCATGACGCTCTGGGTGCTCAAGCACGCCGGAGAGGTGCTCGATCCGGAGGGCCGCCACCTGCGCCGGGTGCCGTTCACGGGCATGTGGGACGACCAGGAGGCGGGCACCGCGGAGAGAGAACTCCTGAACCGGATACGGGCGTCGGCCCCCGCTCCAGCCCCTCCGGCCTGAGGCGGGCCTCGCGGACGCTCGCACGGGCGTCCGCCGAGGGGTCTCAGCTGTCCCGAGCGGTCAATCGCACGTCGTCGGGCACGGCCCACCACTGATCCGGCCGGTCCACCACGAGAGCCTTCGGCCCTGTCTCCCCGTACCGGGCGAGGCGCAGAAGAAAGGCCGCGATGCCCGACGCGCCCTGCATCCACGCGGTGCCGGGCGGCAGCAGGGGCTCGTCGCTCCGGTACTCCACGAAGCGCCAGCGGGCACCCGACTCGTCCCGCACCGCCCGTTCCACGAGTGCGTCGCCCATCGTGCGGGCCCCGCGCAGAGCCGTCTCCGCCCAGTGGGAGTCGGTCAAGTCCTGTGCGGCGTCCAGGAGTACGTCACCGACGCCCGCCGTGCCGCAGCACCGGCCGTCGTTGTCCCAGAAGCCGGGGCGCAGCCGCTCGGGAATGCCCGAGGTCAGGAGGGATGTCAGACAGCGGCGGCGCAGATCGTCGACCCGGAATCCGGCCACCTCGGTGACGCCGGCGTGCGACAACGCCGAGAACAGATGCGAGGTTCCCGCGGGGCCGTGACACCAGGTGTAGGTGAGGGGTTCCACCTCTCGCCTCGACGGCGGGATGGTGTGCGGCACGACGAACCCGCCGTCGTCCAGCACACCCACCGACAGGACGTGCCGGGCGCCGGCGACCGCCGCCTCGACGAAGTCGCCGCGGCCGAGCGCCGCGCCCGCCACGGCCAGCGCGGCGGCCACCCCGGCGGTGCCGTGGGAGTAGTTGGGCGCCCGTGACGGCGTATGCGCCCCGATGCCCCAGTCCAGGCCCGCTTCCGTGCGGTCCGCCGTGCGCAGCAGCGCCTCGCAGCCCGTTGTGGCGATCGCGTCCGCGTACTCTCCTCCTGCCCAGAGCGCCGTCATGACGACGCCCGCGGTCCCCATGATGATGTCGTTCAGCGGGGCGTCGGAGTCCGGTTCGAACTCGAGGGTCGTCCTCCAGCCGTCGGAGGTCGTCAGATCGTGCAGCCGTCGCAGGGCGACGGACTCCGTGCCCGGCGCGAGCAGGCGCAGGGCCGTGACGTCACCGGCGAGCCCGTCGTACAACGACGGCTCGACACGCCCTTCGGCCTCGGCCGACAGCCTGGTCACGATCCCGTCGGCCAGGGCCCGTTCCCGCCCCGTCAGCTCACGGTGTCGCGCGATCTCCGCCAGTACGGGCGCCAGACCCGCGATCCCCGAGTACAGCGAGTCGCGGTCCTTCGCCGGTGTCACGTCCCGCCCGTCCCCGGACACCGTCTCGGGGAGCCACGGGCCCTCGTCCTCGCGCACCTGGTCCAGCACCCACGACCATGCCGCCTCACCCAGCCGCCTGTACCCATCGCTCGTCGCCACCCGGCGACGATACAGCCACCCGAACGGCCCAGGAGCCCCGCGCTCACGCCGGGCGGAACGCGGTGGTCGGCGCGTGCATCAGGGCGCCCATGGAGCAGGGCCTCGGGGCACGTGACCGCCGCTGGAATCCGGGTCCGTGGACGGCATCCCCTGTCGAAGGTGCCCTCGACGGTCGGCCGCTCCCGTGCCCGCGCCCGCCGACGTCATGGCGCGGCCCGGCCCCCTGGCCGGTGCGAGAGATCAAGCGGTTGCTTGACTCCGTTGTCGGTCGGCCGTCTACTGATCGCGGACCGACGTGCCCGTCACGGCGGCCGTGTTCGCTGTCGCGCCGGCCCGCGCGAATCAGCCAAGAGAGGCCATGCGGTGAAGGTGATCCTTTTCGGGGCGTCCGGCATGGTGGGTCAGGGCGTGCTGCGCGCCTGCCTGGAGGACCCGGAGGTGACCGAGGTGCTCGCTGTCGTTCGCCGCCCGCTCGGCCGCTCCGCCCCCAAGCTCCGGGAACTGCTCCACCCGGACTTCACCGACCTCACCCCGATCGCCGGAGAACTGGCCGGGGCCGACGCGTGCTTCTACTGCCTGGGCGTCTCCGCGGCCGGGCGCGACGCCGCCGAGTACGAGACGATCACCTACACGTACACGCTCGAGGCCGCCCGCGTCGTCGCCGCAGGCAACCCCGGCCTGACATTCGTCTACGTCTCCGGAGAAGGCACCGACAGCTCCGAGCAGGGCCGCTCGGCCTGGGCCCGGGTGAAGGGCCGCACGGAGAACGCCCTTCTGGCCATGGACATGCACGCGTACGCCTTCAGGCCCGGATGGATCCAGCCCGTCCACGGCGAGACGTCGGGCACGCGCTGGTACCGGGTGATGTACCGCCTCACCTCATGGCTGTACCCGGTCGTCCGGCGCGTGGCCCCGCGGTACGTGACGAGCACCGAACAGGTGGGCCGCGCCATGCTCGCCACCACCCGCCTGAAGGGCGCCGGGCCCCACGTCCTGCGGTCCGCCGACATCAACCGGCTCGCCGTCTGACGGGACCGGGGAACTGGAGGCCGCCCCTATGGCCGGACGGCCCTGAAGCCCTCCGCCCACTAGGCGCTCGCGTCCTCCGGGAAATCCACCGGGTAGGCCTCCGCGAAGTCCGCGGACCGCCCGACCGGGCTCCACTTCTCGTCCTGCGCCAGGAGTCGCCGGTCCTGGGCCATGGAACCCTCCGACGCCGTCACGCCGAGCGCGAGGTTGGTCGGGATGTCGCGGCGCTTCGCCATCCGTACGAGGATCTCCGCGGCGCGCACCGGGTCGCCGGCGGGGCCCTCGGCGCTCTGCCGGATGCGCCGGTTGATCGCGCCGACGGTGTCCTCGTAGCCCTCGGGCACCTCGTGCACGGTCATCGAGGGGCCGGCCCAGTCGGTGCGGAACCCGCTGGGCTCGACGACCAGGACGCGGACGCCGAACGGCGCGGTCTCCACGCGCAGCACCCGGCTGAAGCCGTCGATCGCGAACTTCGCCGCCTGGTACGAGGCGATGCCCGGGGAGCCGCCGACGCGGCCGCCCATGGACGAGAACTGGACGACCAGCCCGCCGCCCTGCTCGCGCAGCAGGGGGATCGCGGCCTTGGTGACGTTGTAGACGCCCCAGAAGTTCGTCTCGAACTGGGCCCGGAAGTCGTCGTCGTCCGTGGTCTCGATGGGGGAGACGTTGGCGTAGCCGGCGTTGTTGACGAGCACGTCGATCCGCCCGAAGCGCTTCCTGGCCTCCTCCAGGGCCACCTTCGCGGCCACGGGGTCGGTCACGTCGAGCGCGATCGGGGCGATCCGGTCACCGAACTCGGCTGCCAGGTCGTCGAGTTGTTCGGGCCGGCGGGCGGTCGCCGCGACGGTGTCGCCCGCCTCCAGGGCGGCTCGGACGAGGGCGCGGCCGAAGCCGCGGGAGGAGCCGGTGACGAACCAGGTCTGCTGGGTGTTCTCGGTCGTGTCGTCGGTCGTGTTTTCGGTCAGGTTCTCGCTCATGGAGTTAGTGAAACACTGTTTCGTTAATAGTGCAACGTGGTTGCGTTACGATGGGGTCGTGGACACCACCGACTTCCGGCGCGCCCGGTCCCCGCAGGCCAAGCAGCAGCGGGAGGCCGCCATCCTGGACGCCGCGCGGGCCCTGGGCGCCGAGCGCGGCATCCGGCAGGTCACGCTGACCGACATCGCGGCGGCCGTGGGTATGCACAAGTCCGCGCTGCTGCGCTACTTCGAGACGCGCGAGGAGATCTACCTGCGGCTGACCGCGGCCGGCTGGCAGGAGTGGGTGCCGGTCCTGTGCGCGGAGATCGGCCGGGGCGCCGACGGCGACCCGGCGGACGTGGCCGCGGCCTTCGCCCGTACCCTCGCGGCCCGCGGGATGTTCTGCGACCTGCTCGCCCAGGCGCCGATGAACCTCGAACGGAACGTCTCGGTCGAGGCGGTGCTCGAGTTCAAGCTGGTGACCCTGACCGGGGTCGCCGCGGTCGTCGCCGCGGTCCGCGAGCGGCTGCCGGAGCTGACCGAGGCCGACGGGGTGGACCTGATCGCCGCCGCGACGTCGATGGCCGGCACGTTCTGGAACATCGCGACGCCGGGACCCGAGGTCGCGGCGCTGTACCGCGACGATCCGCGGCTTGCCCACGCGATCGTGGACGTGGAGCCACGGCTGGCACGCATTCTGACCGCCATGCTGGAGGGGGTCGTCGCGCGCCGCCGGGGCGAAGTGCCGCGCCGCTGACCCCGCCACCCCGCACCGACCCTGCTCCCGCGGCGTTCCCGTCGACGCCCCTGCACCTCCAGGGAGTGGAACGGGCGCGGCTCCTGACGGCCACTCGCGCCCCATGACGGCCCGTTCCCGGCCCGTGTCGGTCGTGAGTCGAGGGCGTCGAGTCGTCGATTTTCCCTCGGAATCGGGTCTCGTGGTGCGCACCGTGACGGACCCTTCGGAGTGCCCTGTGGATGCCTTGACAAGGGTTCAGGGCGACCCCAAACTGACGTTGCGCTTACCGCAATCCGTTTCGCTATACGCACCGAGGTGTCATGATGATTCCCGCGTGCCGTCTCGCGGATCTGCCGCGAGGCGAAGCCCACCGGCTCGACATCGATCCGCCGGTCTCGGTCTTCCACACCGAGGACGGCGAGCTGTTCGCCATCGACGACACCTGCACCCACCAGGACGCCTCGCTCGCGGACGGCTGGGTGGAGGGCTGCGAGGTGGAATGCCCGCTGCACGCCTCGAAGTTCGACCTGCGGACCGGCGCGGTCGACTCCCCGCCGGCCAAGCGCCCGGTCCGGACGCACGACGTCGTCGTCGAGGACGGTGTGATCCACGTCCGGTTGTCCGCGGACGCCCCCAACTCGCCGCCCTGCGTCACAGCCCGGCTCGCCGGCGGGTCCGGGTGAGGACCGTCGCCGTGGTCGGTGCCTCCCTGGCCGGTCTGTCGGCGGCGCGTTCGCTGCGGGAACAGGGCTTTGACGGGCGGCTGATCCTCATCGGTGACGAACTCCACCGCCCGTACGACAGGCCCCCGTTGTCCAAGGAGTTCCTGGCCGGCACCCTCGCCGAGGCCGATCTCTCGCTGGAGGCGGACGGCGAGGATCTGCGGGCGGAGTGGATGCTCGGCGCTCGTGCCACCGGACTCGACCGCACCGACGACACGGGGCGCGCCGACCGCTCCGGACACGGCGTCCGGGACCGCACCGGACACGCCGTCCGGCTCGCCGACGGGCAGGTGGTCCGCGCCGACGGCGTCGTCATAGCGACCGGCGCCGTGGCGCGTACGCTGCCCGGATCCGAGGGCCTGGCCGGGGTGTATACCCTGCGCACCCTGGACGACGCCCGCGCCCTGCGGGACGAACTGGCCGGAGGCGGACGGCTGGTGGTGATCGGCGCCGGCTTCGTCGGAGCCGAGGTCGCCTCCACCGCGTACGCCCTCGGGCTGGACGTGACGGTCGTGGAGGCGGCCCCGACACCGCTGGCCGGACCGCTCGGCGCGGCGATGGGCGGCATCGTCTCCGCCCTACACGCGGACCACGGCGTAAGGCTGTTGTGCGGTGTGGGGGTCAAGGGGCTGAGCGGGGACGGGCGAAGCGGGACGGGGGACCCCGCGGACGGAGTCCGGGGGAGGGTGGACGCCGTCCTGCTGGAGGACGGCCGCGCCGTCCCCGCCGACATCGTCGTCGTCGGTGTGGGCGCCCGCCCGTGCGTCGAGTGGCTGGAAGGATCGGGCGTCGAACTGGACGACGGCGTCAAGTGCGGTGCCGACGGCCGCACCAGCCTGGCCGGCGTGGTCGCGGTCGGCGACTGCGCCAACTGGTACGACGCCCGCGCGGGCGCCCACCACCGCGTCGAACACTGGACCGGAGCGCGCGAGCGTCCCGCTGTCGCGGTCGCGACCCTGCTGGCGGGCGGTGCGGTGGAACAGGGTGTGCCCCGGCCGCCGTACTTCTGGTCCGACCAGTACGGAGTGAGGATCCAGTTCGCCGGTCACGCGGCGGCCGCCGACAGCGTGACCGTCGAGGCGGGCGTGGCGGACGACCGCGACGTCCTGGCCGTCTACCGGCGAGCCGGGCTTCCGGTCGCCGTGCTCGGCATGAACCAGCCGCGACTGTTCACCCGTTGGCGCAGGCAGCTCGCGGCCGCGAGCACCTGACGCACCCCTGTGCCTTCCCCGCGGCGGCCGCGCATCGCACGCGGGTGTCGCCGCCCGCACCACACTGCCCGGGTGATTCCTCCCGGCCCGTGAACGCCCCTCCACGACGTTTCCCGAGGAGTGCACCGTGATCCCGACCCGCCTGCCGGACAGTCTGATCGCCACCCTCCCCGGCTCCTCCTACTCGGATCCGGCAGTCTTCGCCCGGGAACAGGAGCGCATCTTCGAGACGATGTGGTTCTGCGCCGTGCGATCCTCGGAGCTGGCGACACCCGGTGCTTTCAGGACCGTCGAGGTGGGCCGCGAGAGCATCCTGATCACACGGGCGCGGGACGGCTCCGTACGCGCCTTCTTCAACGTCTGCCGGCACCGCGGCGCAAGGCTCCGCACCGAGGAGGCCGGAGTGGTCAGGCGTGCCTTCCAATGCCCGTACCACGCCTGGACCTACGACCTGAACGGCAAGCTCGTCGCGGCCCCCAACCTCACGAAGATGCCCGACGTCGACCGCACGGAGTTCGGTCTGGTCGCGGTGGCCACCCGCGAATGGCTCGGCTACGTCTGGGTCTGCCCGGCGGAGAACCCGCCCCCCTTCGAGGACGACGTCATCGGCGCGGTCGTCGGCCGGCTCGGCGACGTGGAGTCGATCGAGCACTACGACGTCGGCAACCTCACGGTCGGCAAGCGGATCGTCTACGACGTCGGGGCGAACTGGAAGCTCATCGTCGAGAACTTCATGGAGTGCTACCACTGCGCCACGATCCACCCCGAACTCACCGAGGTGCTCCCCGAGTTCGCCGACGGCTACGCGGCCCAGTACTACGTGGGCCACGGTGCCGAGTTCGGTGAGGAGATCCGGGGCTTCACCGTCGACGGCTCCGAGGGCGTGGACCGCATACCCGGCGTGTCCGACGACCAGGACCGCCGCTACTACGCGATCACCGTCAAACCGCAGGTCTTCATCAACCTCGTCCCCGATCACGTGATCTTCCACCGGATGTACCCGGTGGCCGCCGACCGCACCATCGTCGAGTGCGACTGGCTGTACCTCCCGCACGTCGTGGAGAGCGGCGAGGACGTCAGCCGGTCCGTGGAGCTCTTCGACCGGGTCAACCGCCAGGACTTCGAGGCCTGCGAGCGCACGCAGCCAGGGATGAGCTCCCGGATGTACGCCAGGGGCGGGGTCCTGGTGCCCAGCGAACACCACATCGGCGCGTTCCACGACTGGGTGAACGAGCGCCTCGGCACTCCCCGGCCGTAGCGGGCCGGTCAGCCCAGGTGACCCATCCGGTGGCTGATCTCCTCCGCGCCCTTGACCAGTACCGGAGCGAGTTCGTGCAGGCGCTCCTCGGTGAACCGGTACGCGGGTCCTGAGGCGCTGAGTGCCGCGATGACGTCGCCGTTGCGGTCGCGCACCGGCGCGGCCATGGCGTGGAGCCCGACTTCCAGCTCCTCCAGGGTCCAGGCGTAGCCGCGCTCCCGGGCCTCGGCGAGGTTCTTCTCCAGCTTCGTCCTCGAGGTCAGGGTGTGCGGGGTCACCTTCTTCAGGCCGGCCTCGGCCAGCAGTGCGGTCCGCTCCTCCGCGGGGAGATACGCCAGCAGGGCCTTGCCGCTGGAGGTGGCGTGCAGCGGGGTCAGCTGGCCGACCCAGTTGTGCGCGGCGACGGCCCCCGGGCCCCGTACCTGATAGAGGTTGATCGCGTAGTGCTCCTGCATCACGGCGACGTTGACGGTCTCGCCGATCTCCTCGGCGAGCCGCTCGCAGACCTGGCGGCTCTGCTGCGTGATGTCGATGCGCCCCGTGACCGCGCCGGCCAGACGCACGATGCCGAAGCCGAGGCGGTACTTGCCGCGCTCGCCAGCCTGTTCCACCAGGCCGCGCGCCTCCAGGGCGCCGAGCAGCCGGAACGCGGTCGATTTGTGAACATCGATCTCGGCGGCCACTTCGCTGACACCGGCCTCGCCGCGCTGGGCCAGGATCTCCAGCACGCTGATGGCACGGTCGACGGACTGCACGCCGCCGGACTGCGAACCTGTCGTTTCGATCTCTGGACCGTAGTTGCTCACAGCGAAACTATACGCGTAGTAAACAACAGCGGCGCAAGAAACGACTCGGAAACACGGGCCCCGCAAGTTGCGTTGTTCGCAACCTGGTGCGCCTGACGCGCCCCGTAATAGCATGCCCCGCGTATCTGTGGCGCGAGCGAGACGAGGCTCCATGGCTCCCCTGCACTACGACTTCGTCATCGTCGGCGGTGGATCCGCCGGCAGCGCACTGGCCAACCGGCTCTCCGCCGACCCGGCCAACCGGGTGCTGGTTCTGGAGGCGGGCAGGCCCGACTATCCGTGGGACCTCTTCATCCACATGCCCGCGGCGTTGACGTATCCGATCGGCAACCGGTTCTACGACTGGAAGTACGCGTCGGAACCCGAGCCGCACATGGGCGGCCGGCGCATCTACCACGCGCGCGGCAAGGTGCTGGGCGGTTCCAGCAGCATCAACGGCATGATCTTCCAGCGCGGCAACCCGATGGACTACGAGCGCTGGGCGGCCGGGGCCGGCATGGAGTCCTGGGACTACGCGCACTGTCTGCCGTACTTCAAGCGGATGGAGAACTGTCTCGCGGCCGAACCCGACGACGAGTTCCGCGGCCACGACGGTCCTCTCGTCCTGGAGCGCGGCCCCGCCACGAACCCCCTGTTCGGTGCCTTCCTCAAGGCCACCCAGGAGGCCGGCCACGCCCCCACCGACGACGTCAACGGCTACCGGCAGGAAGGCTTCGCGCACTTCGACCGCAACGTCAGCCGCGGCCGCCGGCTGTCGGCCGCCAAGGCGTACCTCAAGCCCGTGAGGAAGCGGCCCAACCTCACCGTCACCACCCGTGCCCTGGTCACCCGCGTCCTCTTCGAGGGCAGGAAGGCCGTCGGCGTCGAGTACCTGCGGCGCGGCAAGGCCCGGCGGGTGCGGGCCCGCGAGGTCATCCTCTGCGGCGGCGCGATCAACTCCCCGCAGCTGCTCCAGCTCTCGGGCGTCGGCAACGCCGAGGAGCTGAGCGCGCTCGGGATCGACGTCGTCCACCACCTTCCGGGCGTCGGCGAGAACATGCAGGACCACCTGGAGGTGTACATCCAGTACGCCTGCAGCCAACCCGTCTCCGTACAGCCGTACATGGCGAAGTGGCGCGCGCCCTTCATCGCCCTGCAGTGGCTCTTCCGCAAGGGCCCCGCCGCGACCAACCACTTCGAGGCCGGCGGCTTCGTCCGCAGCAACGAAGACGTGGACTACCCCAACCTGATGTTCCACTTCCTGCCCGTCGCGGTCCGCTACGACGGCTCCTCGCCGGCCGGCGGCCACGGCTACCAGGTGCACGTCGGCCCCATGTACTCCGACGCCATCGGCTCGGTGAAGATCAAGAGCAAGGACCCGCGGGAACACCCGGCGCTGCGCTTCAACTACCTGTCCACCGAACAGGACCGCCGCGAGTGGGTCGAGTCGGTGCGGGTCGCCCGAGAGCTCCTCGCCCAGCCCGCCCTGGCCCCGTACAACGGCGGTGAGATCTCACCGGGACCGTCCGTGGCGAGCGAGGAGGAGATCCTCGCCTGGGTCGCCAAGGAGGGCGAGACGGCCCTGCACCCTTCCTGCACCTGCAAGATGGGCACCGACGCCATGTCCGTCGTCGATCCCACCAGCATGCGGGTGCACGGCCTGGAGGGGCTGCGCGTCGTGGACGCGTCGGTCATGCCCCATGTCACCAACGGCAACATCTACGCGCCGGTGATGATGATCGCGGAGAAGGCGGCCGACCTCATCCTCGGCAAGGAGCCGCTTCCCCCCTCCAAGGCCGCCTACTACCGCCACCGCGACGCCCGGAAGCAGGCCGGGTAGCCGGTGGACCACCTCGCCGTCCAGGCCATGGGGGACAAGCCCGCGCAGGCCACATGCGGCGTGGGCGACCCCTGTTTCGATCCGCGTCCGTCAACCCCTTGACGTAGGTCTCCGGCGTTCGCCATGGTGTTCCACCACGAGCAATTGAGTGCACGATGCGCAACTCGTAACGGCTGAAGGGCTTGACGAGTGGCAGACCTGTACGTGGCCGGTGAATGGCGTGACGCCGTGGCCGGTGGCCGCCGGGAGATCCGCTGTCCCGCCGACGGCGCGCTCGTCGCGACCGTGTCCGAGGCGACGCGTGCGGACACCGAGGCGGCGATCGCGGCGGCACGCCTGGCCTTCGACTCGGGCCCCTGGCCGCACACCCCCGAAAGGGAGCGCGGCGCGCTGCTGCTGCGCACCGCCGGGCTCGTCGAGCGCGACGCCAAGGAGTTCGCCCGAGCCGAGTCGCTGGACACCGGCAAACGCCTGGTGGAGAGCGAGTACGACATCGCCGACGCCGTCTCGTGCCTCCGCTACTACGGCGGGATCGCCGGCACGGACGCCGGCCGGGTGATCGACACCGGCCGTGATGACGCCGTCAGCCGTGTCGTGCATGAACCGGTCGGCGTGTGCGGGCTCATCACCCCCTGGAACTACCCCCTGTTACAAGCCAGTTGGAAGGTCGCCCCGGCGCTCCTCGCGGGCAACACGATCGTCCTCAAGCCCAGTGAGCTCACCCCCTCTACCTCGATCCTGCTGATGCGGGCACTGGAGGAGGCCGGGCTCCCGGCCGGCGCCGCCAATCTCGTCCTGGGCACGGGCCCCGAGGCGGGCGCACCGCTGTGCGAGCACCCGGCCGTCGACATGGTCTCCTTCACCGGCGGCCTGGAGACCGGCAAGCGCGTCATGGCCGCCGCGGCCGCGACCGTGAAGAAGGTCGCGCTGGAGCTAGGCGGCAAGAACCCCAACGTGGTGTTCGCCGACGCCGACTTCGAGACGGCCGTCGACTTCGCCCTCACGGCCGTCTTCCTGCACTCGGGCCAGGTCTGCTCGGCCGGTGCCCGGCTGATCGTCGAGGACGCGATCCACGACGCCCTGGTCGACGAGGTCGTCCGTCGCGCCCGGCGCATCCGGCTGGGCGGGCCCTTCGACCCCGGGGCCGAGACCGGCGCGCTGATCTCCGCGCGGCACCGGGAGAAGGTCGAGGCGTACGTCGCGGCGGGCCTCGCGGAGGGCGCCGTACTGCGCTGCGGCGGGGAACGGCCCGGCGATCCCGCTCTCCAGGACGGCTACTACTACCCGCCGACGGTCCTCGACGCGTGCACCCAGGACATGCGGGTGGTGCACGAGGAGTCCTTCGGACCCGTACTGACCGTCGAGCGCTTCACCGACGAGGACGACGCCGTACGCATCGCCAACGACACCGAGTACGGACTGGCCGGAGCCGTCTGGACCCAGGACGCCGGGAAGGCCCAGCGGGTCGCCCGGCGACTGCGCCACGGCACGGTGTGGATCAACGACTACCACCCCTACGTGCCGCAGGCGGAATGGGGCGGCCTCGGGCACTCGGGCGTGGGCAGGGAGCTGGGACCGACCGGTCTCGGCGAGTACCGGGAGTCCAAGCACATCTGGCAGAACATCCAACCCCGGCCGCAGCACTGGTTCCGCGGCTGAACGCCGAAGAGAGGCCGATCGTGACCCCAGCACAGGCCGAGGCACCGCAGCGGCGCGGCACGCCCCAGGACTCGGCCCCCACCCCGGTCATCTCCGTGCGCAAGCTGTGGAAGGTGTTCGGGCCGAAGGCGGACCGGGTGCCGGACTCCGAGGAGCTGTGCGGGCTCACCCGGCGCGAGCTGATGGACCGCACCGGATGCACCGCCGCCGTACGCGATGTGAGCTTCGACGTCTCGCCCGGCGAGGTCTTCGTGGTCATGGGCCTGTCCGGCTCCGGGAAGTCCACCTTGGTGCGCTGTCTGACCCGGCTGATCGAACCCACCGCGGGGGAGGTCGTCTTCGAGGGCCAGGACATCCGCGAGGCCGACGACAAGCGCCTGCGCGAACTGCGCCGCCGCAAATTCTCCATGGTCTTCCAGCACTTCGGGCTGCTGCCGCACCGAAGGGTCGTCGACAACGTGTCGTTCGGCCTGGAGATCCGCGGCATGGCCAAGGCCGAACGCACCAGGCGGGCCCTGGAGGTCGTCGAACTGGTCGGCCTCTCCGGCTACGAGAACTCCTACCCCGACCAGCTCTCCGGCGGTATGCAGCAGCGCGTCGGTCTCGCCCGGGCGCTGGCCGGCGACCCCGACGTCCTCTTCTTCGACGAACCGTTCTCGGCTCTGGACCCGATGATCCGCCGGGACATGCAGAACGAGGTCATCCGGCTGCACCACGAGGTCGGCAAGACGATGGTGTTCATCACCCACGACCTCTCCGAGGCCCTCAAGCTGGGTGACCGCATCCTGATCATGCGCGACGGCAGGACGGTCCAGTGCGGCACCGGTGACGAGCTGGTCGGCGCCCCCGCCGACGACTACGTACGGGAGTTCGTCAAGGACGTGCCGCGCGGCGACGTCCTCACCCTGCGCTGGATCATGCGCGCGCGGGAGGACGGCGACGAACTCGACGGCCCCGAGCTTGGCCCCGACGTCGTGGTGAAGGACGCCACCCGGGCGGTGCTCACGGCCGACAAGCCCGTCAAGGTCGTCGAGGACGGCAAGCTGCTCGGCATCGTCGGCGACGAGGAGATGCTCGCGGTGCTCGCCGGGCGCGAAGGCGGCGCGTGATGACCGTGGCCGTCGAGAAATCCCGCAGACCCGGGGAACCGGAGGCCGTGGAGCCGGCCGCGCCCGCCGAGGGCGCGCGCAGGGTGAGCCGGCCCGTGGTGACCGGCGCGATCCTGGCCCTCTGGCTGGTGCTGTTCGTCGTCCTGCGCGGACAGCAGACCCTGCCGCTGGCGACGGCGGATCTGACAGGACTGCACCGGTGGATCAACGACGTCAACGACTCCATCGGCGCCCATCGCAACTCCAACCCGCTCTTCCTGTACTTCTTCAACGAGATCCGGCTGGTCATCGACTACCTGGTGACCTTCCTCCAGCACCTGATCTCCCAGCCGTCAGGGGCCCGGCCCGTTCCGCAGATCGGCTGGCTCGGTGTCGTCGGCATCGCCGGGTACGTCTCCTGGGCCGTGGGGAACTGGCGGGTCGCGCTGCTGGCCGTGGCGGGCTTCACCTTCTTCGGGCTGCAGGGCTTGTGGCAGGAGAGCATGGACACCCTCGCCCTGACGCTGTCCGCGGTGTTCGTGGCCCTGTTGTTCGCGATCCCGCTCGGGGTGTGGGCCGGGCTGTCGGACCGGTTCAACCGGATCATGACGCCCTTCCTGGACTTCATGCAGACGATGCCGACCTTCGTCTACCTGGCACCGCTGACCCTGTTCTTCCTCATCGGCGGAGCGTCCGCCACCATCGCCACCGTCATCTACGCGGCCCCGCCGACGATCCGCATCACCGCGCACGCCATCCGCAACGTGTCGCGGACGACCGTCGAGGCGGCCGAATCCCTGGGCGCCACCCGCCGTCAGTCCCTGCTCAAGGTCCTGCTGCCGATGTCCAGACGGACCGTGGTGATGGGGGTCAACCAGACCATCATGGCCGCCCTGGCCATGGTGACCGTCGCTGCCCTGATCAACGCGCCGGGTCTGGGCGTGAACGTCCTCCAGGCACTCCAGTCGCTCGACGTCGGCACGGCCTTCAACGCGGGTCTGGCCATCGTGGTCATGGCGATCGTCCTGGACCGGGTCACGACCGCGGCCAGTGCCCGCGCGGAGAGCGCGCGGCGTCCGGTGAACCGCTCCGTGAAGTGGCGGCGGCCACTGCTCGGCGCGGGCGCCGTGGTCACGGCGGTCCTGATCGATCTCTCGCACACCTATGTGTGGGCGGCGGACTTCCCCGGCGACGGCACGGTCGGCCACCACATCGCCGGTGCGGCGGACACCGCGGCCAACTGGGCGCAGGACCATCTGTCGGGTGTGACCAACGCGTTCCGCGACGCCGTCACCAACGGCCTGCTCAATCCGTTCCAGTCGCTGCTCACCGACTCCCCGTGGTGGCTCGTCGGCGCGGTACTGGTCGCGCTGGGCGTGGTGTTCGGCGGCTGGAGGACCGGGGCCACCACGGCCGTGTGCGTGGGCCTGCTGGTCGGTACGGGGGTGTGGTCGGACGCCATGACGACGCTGGCCTCCACGCTCGTCGCCACGGTGCTGGTGATGGTGCTCGGCATCGTCCTCGGCGTGTGGATGGGGCGCAGTGCGCTCGTGGACCGGCTGATCCGGCCCACTCTGGACGCGGCCCAGGTCATGCCGCCGTTCGTCTATCTCGTGCCGTTCCTCGCGTTGTTCGGTGCCACCCGGTTCACGGCCATCGTGGCCGCGGTCGTCTACGGTGCGCCGGTCGCCATGAAGATCATCGCCGACGGGATCCGGGCCGTGCCCGGGACCACCGTGGAGGCGGCCACCTCGGCCGGGTGCAACACCTGGCAGATCATCACCAGGGTTCAACTGCCGATGTCCCGCGGTGCCCTGACGCTCGCGACCAACCAGGGCCTGATCTATGTGCTGTCGATGGTCGTCGTGGGCGGCCTGGTGGGAGCGGGAGCCCTCGGCTACGACGTCGTGGCCGGCTTCTCGCAGGGCGAGCTGTACGGCAAGGGGCTGGCGGCGGGATCGGCCATCGTACTGCTCGGAGTCATGTTCGACCGGATCACTCAGGCGGCGGCGCGGCGCGTCGGCGCTTAAGGAGCAGGACACCATGGCAAGACACTGGCGAGCCGGCGCGGCCGGCCTGGCGGTCCTCGGCCTCACCCTCACCGCGTGCGGCGGGGCGAAGGTCGGCGACTCCTCCTCGGGCAAGGGCAGCACGGGCAGTTCGGGCAAGTGCGGGACGTTCAACCTCGCGGTCAACCCCTGGGTGGGCTACGAGGCCGACGCGGCGGTCGTCGCGTACGTCGCCGAGCACGAGCTCGGCTGCAAGGTGAACAAGAAGAACCTGAAGGAGGAGATCGCCTGGCAGGGCTTCGGCACCGGCGAGGTCGACGCCGTCCTGGAGAACTGGGGCCACGACGACCTGAAGAAGAAGTACATCACCCAGCAGAAGACCGCCGTCGAGGCCGGCCAGACCGGCAACAAGGGGATCATCGGCTGGTACGTGCCGCCATGGCTGGCCAAGGCGCACCCCGACATCCTCGACCACAAGAACCTGAACAAGTACGCGTCCAGGTTCAAGACGTCCGAGTCGGGCGGCAAGGGGCAGCTCCTCGACGGCGACCCCTCGTACGTCACGAACGACGCGGCCCTGGTGAAGAACCTGAAGCTGGACTTCAAGGTGGTGTACGCGGGCAGCGAGACCGCGCTCATCCAGGCCTTCCGGGACGCCGAGAAGAACAAGAAGTGGGTCATCGGCTACTTCTACGAGCCGCAGTGGTTCCTGTCCGAGACACCACTGAAGAAGGTCTCCCTGCCGACGTACACGACCGGCTGTGACGCCGTCGCGGAGAAGGTCGCCTGCGACTATCCCGTCTACGACCTGGACAAGATCGTCAGCTCGAAGTTCGCCGGCTCGGGCAGCCCCGCCTACGACCTGGTGAAGAAGTTCAACTGGACGAACGAGGACCAGAACACGGTCGCCAAGTACATCGCCCAGGACAAGCTGTCCGACGACGCGGCGGCGAAGAAGTGGGTCGACGCCAACAAGGACAAGGTGGACGCCTGGCTGAAGTAGACCGGGGCCACGAGCCGGTCGGAGATGCCCGGCGGGCGGTGCGTGCACAGGCGCGCCGCCCGCCGGGCATCGGCGTTTCCGGGCTGTTTTCCGGGCGGTGTCCCGGCCTGTTCCGGGCCCTCGCGGCCCCCTTGACACCCCCTCCCGGCGGCGGGCACATTGAGTTGCGCAACCTGAATTCCGTTGCGCACAAAGCAACTTGCGGGCTTCGATTTCGGAGGTGCGGCGATGGCGGGACCCCGAGTGGTGATCATCGGAGCGGGCGTCGTGGGAGCGGCCCTCGCCGACGAGATCTCCGCGCGCGGCTGGACCGAGGTGACCGTGGTGGACCAGGGCCCGCTGCCCGCCACCGGGGGATCGTCGTCACACGCCCCGGGCCTGGTCTTCCAGACGAACCCCTCCAAGACCATGACCGAGCTGGCCCGCTACACGGTCGAGAAACTCAGCTCCCTCGACGTCGACGGCGAGCCCTGCTTCCTCCGGGTCGGCGGCCTCGAAGTCGCGACCACCCCCGAGCGCGCCGCAGAACTGCACCGCCGCCACGGCTGGATCACCGCCTGGGGCATCGAGGCCCGGCTGCTGAGCCCCGAGGAGTGCGTCGGGCAGCACCCGCTCCTCGACCCGGACAAGGTCCTCGGCGGCCTTCTCGTCCCGACCGACGGCCTCGCCAAGGCCGTCCTCGCGGTGGAGGCACAGATCCGCCGCGCCACCGAGCGCGGCGTACGCTTCCTCGCCCGCCACGAGGTCCTCGACGTCCGGCACGACGAGGGCCGCGTCACCGGCGTCCTCACCGACCAGGGGGAGATCCCCGCCGACGTCGTCGTGTGCTGCGCCGGCATCTGGGGTCCGAGGATCGCCCGCATGGTCGGCATGGACCTCCCGCTCACCCCGCTCGCCCACCAGCTCGCCTGGACCGGTCCCGTACCGGCGCTCGCGGGCCAGCGCGAGGAGGCGGTGCGCCCGATCCTGCGCCACCAGGACGCCGACCTCTACTACCGCGACCGCTTCGACACCATCGGCATCGGTTCCTACGGTCACCGCCCGATGCCCGTCCCCGTGGACGACATCCTGCCCGTGGACGAGGCCGGCGGGATGCCGTCGGTCCTGAAGTTCACCGCGGACGACTTCGAGGACGCCTGGACCGAGACCCGCTCCCTGCTCCCCGCCACGCGCGAGGCCAAGATCGAGGAGGGCGTCAACGGCCTGTTCTCCTTCACCACCGACGGCCATCCGCTCCTCGGCGAGTCCCCGGACGTCAGGGGCTTCTGGGTCGCCGAGGCCGTCTGGGTCACCCACTCCGCCGGCGTCGGCCGGGCCATGGCCGAATGGCTGGTCGACGGCCACTGCTCGTCCTTCGACCTGCACGAGTGCGACGTCAACCGCTTCGAACCGCACCAGCTCGCCCCCGAGTACGTCCTGGCCCGCGACTGCCGGAACTTCGCCGAGGTCTACGACATCCTTCACCCGCTCCAGCCGTCCGGGGACCCGCGCCCGATCCGCACGAGCCCCTTCCACACCCGCCAGCAGGAACTGGGCGCCTTCTTCCTGGAGGCGAACGGCTGGGAGCGCCCCCAGTGGTACGAGGCCAACGCGAGCCTGCTGGAGGGCCGTTCCATCCCGGCCCCGAACGACTGGGCCGCGCGTTTCTGGTCCCCGATCGTCGGCGCCGAGGCGCAGGCCACCCGCGAGAGCGTCGCGATGTACGACATGACGGCCCTCAAACGCCTGGAGGTCACGGGTCCCGGTGCCGCCGCCTTCCTGGAGGGGCTTTGCACCGGCAAGGTCGACAAGTCCGTCGGCTCGGTCACGTACACCCTCCTGCTGGACCGGAACGGCGGCATCCGCAGCGATGTCACCGTCGCCCGGCTGGCGCGCGACCTCTTCCAGGTCGGCGTCAACGGCAACCTGGACCTCGACTGGTTCACCCGCCATCTCCCCGCCGACGGCAGGGTCCAGGTCCGTGACATCACCCCGGGCACCTGCTGCGTCGGCCTGTGGGGCCCGCTCGCCCGCGAGGTCCTCCAGCCCCTCACCGACACGGACTTCTCGAACGACGGCCTGAAGTACTTCCGCGCCCGGCGCGCCCACATCGGCTCCGTCCCCGTCACCGCGATGCGCCTGTCCTACGTCGGCGAGCTGGGCTGGGAGCTGTACACCACCGCCGACCTGGGCCGGAAACTGTGGGACACCCTGTGGCGGGCGGCCAGGCCGCTGGGCGGCGTCGTCGCCGGACGCGGCGCCTTCAACAGCCTTCGCCTGGAGAAGGGTTACCGGTCCTTCGGCACCGACATGACCTTCGAGCACGACCCCTACGAAGCCGGCCTGGGCTTCGCCGTCAGGACCGACAAGGGCGACTTCATCGGCAAGGCCGCCCTCGGGCGCCGCGCAACCGACGTCCGCCGCAGGCTGACCTGCCTCACCATCGACGACCCGTGGTCCGTCGTGATGGGCAAGGAACCGGTGTACGACGGTGACCGCGCCGTCGGCTACGTGACCAGCGCCGCCTACGGCCACACGATCGGCAAGGGCATCGCGTACGCCTGGCTCCCGACGGAACTCGCCACCCCAGGCACCACCGTGCACATCGGCTACTTCGACCGGCGCGTCGAGGCGGTCGTCGCCGAGGAGCCCCTGTTCGATCCGACCATGTCCCGCCTCCGTGGCTGAGCGCCGACCTCGAGACAAGGAGCACCGCCGGTGACCCCTGAGCTGCCGGACGGCAAGGCGACCCCGGGCGCCGGCCTCCCGGACCACCCGGACTTCCTCTGGCGCACACCCGAGCCGAAGTGCTCGTACGACGTGGTGATCGTCGGCGGCGGCGGCCACGGCCTCGCCACCGCCCACTATCTGGCGAGGAACCACGGCATCACCGACGTCGCCGTGCTGGAGAAGGGCTGGCTGGCCGGCGGCAACATGGCCCGCAACACCACCATCATCCGCTCCAACTACCTGTGGGACGAGAGCGCCGGCATCTACGAGCACGCGCTCGGACTGTGGGAAGGACTCGCGGAGGAGCTCGACTACCCGATCCTCTTCTCCCAGCGCGGTGTGCTGAACCTCGCCCACAGCCTCCAGGACGTCCGCGACAGCGTGCGCCGCGTCGAGGCGAACCGCCTCAACGGTGTGGACGCGGAGTGGCTCGACGCGGACGGCGTCAAGGAGATCTGCCCGATCGTCAACACCTCGCCGGACGTGCGCCATCCGGTCCTGGGCGCCACCTACCAGCCGCGCGCCGGCATCGCCAAGCACGACCACGTGGCCTGGGGCCTGGCCCGCTCGGCGGACGCCGCCGGCGTCGACCTCATCCAGAACTGCGAGGTCACCGGTCTGGAACTGGCCGGCAACCGCGTGGTCGGAGTCCGCACGAACCTCGGCCCCATCGCGGCGGGCAAGGTCGCGCTCTGCTCGGCGGGTCACACCTCGGTCCTCGCCGCCATGGCCGGCATCGAACTCCCGCTCCAGAGCCATCCGTTGCAGGCGCTCGTGTCGGAGCTGCTGGAGCCGGTGCACCCGACGGTCGTCATGTCCAACGCGGTCCACGTCTACGTCAGCCAGGCGCACAAGGGCGAGTTGGTGATGGGCGCGGGCATCGACGCGTACAACTCCTACACCCAGCGCGGCGCCTTCCACATCATCGAGGAGCAGATGTCCGCGGCCCTGGAGCTCTTCCCGGTCTTCGCCCGCGCCCATGTGCTGCGCACCTGGGGCGGCATCGTGGACGTCAGCCCCGACGCCTCACCGATCGTCGGGCTCAGCCCCGTCGACAACCTCTACCTCAACTGCGGCTGGGGCACCGGTGGTTTCAAGGCCACTCCGGGTGTGGGCTGGGTCTACGCCCACACCATCGCCCACGACGTCCCGCACCCCCTCAACGCCCCCTTCTCGCTCGACCGTTTCACCACCGGCGCGCTCGTCGACGAGCACGGCGCCGCCGCGGTGGCCCACTAGGGAGCCCGACCATGCTGCTCATCCCCTGCCCGTGGTGCGGGCCCCGCGACGAGGCCGAGTTCCACTACGGCGGCCAGGCCCACGTTCCCTACCCCGAGGCCCCCTCGACGCTCACCGACGAGGAGTGGGCCCGCTATCTGTTCTTCCGCGACAACCCGAAGGGCCCGTTCGCCGAGCGCTGGAGTCACGCGTCGGGCTGCCGCCGGTGGTTCAACGCGGTACGGGACACGGCCACCAACGAGATCCTTACGGTGTATCCGGCGGGTGAGGAACGCCCCGCGACCCCCAAGCCACGCCCGGTGCGCCCAGCCTGTCCGGGGGTGCCCGCTCCGGGGAACTCCGAGGACGAGACGTCTTCGCCGCCGACGGCGACGAGGACGGACGGGAAGGATCTCTCTCGGGGCGGGGCGGAGCTGCTTCAGGACGGGACGGAGCCAGTTCAGGACGGGACGGAGCCGGTTCGGGGCGGGACGGGTGGGAGCCGTGGTGGTGCCGCATCCATCAGCGGCGCGCTTACAGGCCGTGCCGCATCCGTCAGCGGCTCCGCCGCGCGCCTGCCGTTCCGGCACCCCACCCGCGGCCGCGTCCACCGCGACACCCCCCTCACCTTCACCTTCGACGGTACCGAGTACGAGGGCCTGCGCGGTGACACCCTCGCCTCCGCGCTCCTCGCCAACGGCGTCATCGAGGCCGGCAGCAGCATCAGACTCGGCCGCCCCCGGGGCATCTTCTCGGCCGGAGTGGAGGAGCCCAACGCGGTCGTGCAGATCGAGGCGCCCTTCCCCGAGCCGATGCTCCCCGCGACCACCGTCGAGCTCTACGAGGGCCTGGTCGCGAGCAGCCTCCCCGGTCAGGGCCGCCTCGCCCGCGAACCGGACCCCGCCCGCTACGACGCCGTACACGCCCACTGCGACCTGCTGATCGTCGGCGCGGGACCGGCCGGCCTCGCCGCGGCGGCGGCCGCCGTCCACAGCGGAGCCCGTGTCATCGTCGCCGACGAGCATCCGGAGCCGGGTGGCAGCCTTCTGGGCAGGGCCGAACACCTCGACTGGGTGGCGGACGTCACCGGGCAGCTCGCCGACGACCCCGAGGCGCGCATCCTGTGCCGAACCACCGTCTTCGGCTACTACGACGACAACCATCTCCTCGCCGTCGAACGCCGCACCAACCACCTCGGCGCCGACGCGCCCGAGCACGTCTCCCGCGAGCGCGTCTGGCGCATCCGGGCGCGTCGCGTCGTCCTGGCCACCGGTGCCCACGAGCGCTCGCTGGCGTTCGCGGACAACGACCGCCCCGGCGTGATGCTCGCCGCCTCGGCCCGTACCCACGTCAACCGTCACGGTGTGCTGCCGGGCCGCCGGGCGGTCGTCCTCACCACCAACGACAGCGCCTACGAAGCGGCGCTGGACCTCGCCGCCGCGGGCGTGGACATCGCGGCGGTCGTCGACACCCGAGCCGAACCGGGGGAGTGGGCGCGGCGCGCCCGGCAGGCGGGCGTCGAGGTGCTGGCCGGGCACGCCGTCACCGGCACGAAGGGCGAGGCGCGGCTCACCGCGGTGACCGTCGCCTCGTACGAAGACGCTTCAGGGCAGCGGGAGTTCACCGCCGACCTGCTGTTGGTCTCGGGCGGCTGGAACCCGGTGGCCCACCTGTTCAGCCAGTCGGGCGGCACGCTGCGCCACGACGAGGCACTGGGTTCCTTCGTTCCGGACACCTGCCGGCAGGCGGTCGAGGTCGCGGGCAGCGCGAGCGGTGCCCTGGATCCGGCCGAGGTCCTGGCCCAGGGCGCCGCCGCCGGTGCCCGCGCGGTGGAGGCCGAGGGCTACATGCCGCACGCGCCCAGTCTGCCTGCCGTGGCCCCGCGGCCGCTGCCGACGCCGGCGATGCACGTGTACACCCTTCCCGGTGCACCGGACTCGCCCCGCTTCGTCGACCTCCAACGCGACGTCACCGTCGACGACCTAGCGCGGGCGGCCGGCGCCGGTCTGCGTTCGGTCGAGCACACCAAGCGCTACACGACGGCGGGCACCGCCAACGACCAGGGCAAGACCTCGGGAGTGCTGGCCGGAGGCGTCGTCGCCGAACTGCTCGGCGTGGACGTCTCCGAGCTCGGCACGACCACGTTCCGGCCGCCGTACGCACCGGTCTCCTTCGCGGCGCTCGCCGGCCGTCACCGGGGCGTCCTGAGCGACCCGGTCCGCACGACCGCCCTCCACGCGTGGCACACCGCGCACGGCGCCGTCTTCGAGAACGTCGGCCAGTGGAAGCGTCCCTGGTACTACCCGCGGGACGGGGAGGACAGGGAAGCCGCGGTCCTGCGCGAGTGCGCCGCCGCCCGCGGCGGCGTGGCCTTCATGGACGCCTCCACCCTCGGCAAGATCGACGTACAGGGCCCTGACGCCGGCGCCTTCCTCGACCTGCTCTACACCAACATGATGAGCACCCTGAAGGCCGGCATGATCCGCTACGGCGTGATGTGCCGTCCGGACGGCATGGTCCTCGACGACGGCACGGTCCTCCGCCTCACCCGGGACCGCTTCCTGGTCACGACCACGACCGGAAACGCGGCCGTCGTCCTGGACTGGATGGAGGAGTGGCTGCAGACCGAGTGGCCCGAACTGAGGGTCCACTGCACGTCCGTGACCGATCAGTGGGCCACCGTCGCCCTCGTCGGCCCCCGTTCCCGCGATGTCCTCGGCGCGCTGGCACCCCGACTGGCCGTGGCCAACGGCGACTTCCCGTTCATGGCATGGCGGGAGACCACCGTCGCGGGCATCGGGGCCAGGGTGTGCCGGATCAGCTTCTCCGGCGAACTCGCCTACGAGATCAACGTGTCGCCCTGGGAAGCACTCACCCTGTGGCAGGCACTGGGCGAGGCCGGCGCCCCGTACGACATCACCCCGTACGGCACCGAGAGCATGCACGTCCTGCGCGCCGAGAAGGGCTACCCGATCATCGGCCAGGACACCGACGGCACCGTCACCCCGCAGGACCTCGGCATGAACTGGGTGGTGTCGAAGAAGAAGCCCGACTTCATCGGCAAGCGTTCCCACGCCCGTGCCGACACCGTCCGCCCCGACCGCAAGCACCTCGTCGGCCTGCTCCCCGTGGACCCGGCCGTCCTCCTCCCCGAGGGCACCCACCTGGTCGCCGACGGCGAACTGCCCCCACCGCCCGTCCCGATGCTCGGCCATGTCACCTCCAGCTACCGCAGCGCCGCCCTCGGCCGGACCTTCGCGCTCGCCCTGGTCAAGAGCGGCCGTGACCGCATCGGCGAGCGGCTGTACGCCCCCGTCGGCGACCGGCTCGTCCCGGTGACCGTCGCGAGCCCCGTCCTCTACGACCCCGAGGGAGCCCGCCGCGATGGCTGACACCGCCCCGACCGCCCCGCTCCGCAGCCCCTTGTCGCAGGTCGCGGACCGCCTCGCCGCCGCGACCCGCACGTCGGGGGGCGCGATCCGGCTGGCCGAACTGCCCTTCCTGGCCCAGATCGACGTGCGCCTCGACGTCAAGGGAGCGGCGACGGACGCCGTCGGGCTCGCGCTGGGCCTGCGACTGCCCCTCGAACCCGACACCGTCGTACGCGCCGGGGAACTGACCGCGTTGTGGCTCGGTCCCGACGAATGGCTGGTGGCCGCCGCGGCCGGCAGCCAACGGGACCTGGAGCGCCGGATCCGGGAGGCGGTGGGGGACGAGCCCGTCTCCGTCACCGATGTCTCCGCCCAGCGCACCACGCTCCTCGTGACGGGCCCCCGCGCCCGCGATCTGCTGGCGCACGGCTGCTCGCTGGATCTGCACCCGAGGGCCTTCGGCCCCGGCCGTTGCGCCCAGACGACCCTGGGGCGCACCCAGGTCGTCCTGATCGCCCGGGACGAACCCAGGGCCGGGTTCTGGGTACTGGTCCGTTCGTCCTACGCCGGCCATCTGGCGCACTGGCTGCTGGACGCGGCGACGGAGTACGTCTGACGGACCCGGACGGGTTGCCCCCGTCGGGGCCGTGAGATGTCCTGTCCCGACGAAGCCGGCCGACGCTGAGCCGATGACCAGGTGCGACCGACTGCGCGGAATCACCCGTCCGAACTAGCTTCGTCCGGCTGGTCGGAGGTGGCTCTCGGCGAGGCTGCGCAGTTCGCGGTGGTTCAGTGCGGTGTCGGCCGCGACCTCGGTGGCACGGCCTTTCGGGAGGTAGCGGACGCCGTCGATCTCACAGAGCAGCGGCCCCACGCCGGTGTCGCATACCAGGGCCTCGCCCACCGGAGCGGGGCCGCCGACAGTGCGACGCCCACGGCCGCGGGACAGTGAGATCGGCTGGAGGAACTGCGGCGCCGCGATCGCCCAGCCCTCTGGCCGGAAGAGGACCAGCACCATCTCGCCCGGATCCCGGCGCAGCCGGACGTAGCGCATGGGCTGCCACTTGCCTTCCCCCGTACCCGAACGCGCGGCACGCAGTACTGGACCGCACAGCGCGGAGCGGTTGGTGGCGAACCAGCCGATCCGGGCGAGGGAGACGATGCCGACCGTACCGAGTACGAGGAAGCGCCAATGCCCGAGGTGGAACTGGTCGTCGAGAATGGCGCCGAGGGAGAGCAGCAGGAAGTACCAGGCGCCGGTGCCGAGGACGGTGCTCAGCACCCAGACGCCCGGCGACAGGGACGTACGGCCGGCGCCGCGGCGGGGAGGGGTCACCTGGGGGTCTGGCCGATGGCGATCGCCGTGCCGGGCCGCGGCGGCGAGGTTCGCGTAGCTCAGGTCGTCCTCGAGGCCCGGCCATCTGTCCTCGCCGTCCTCGCCCTTTGCGTCGCCCGCGGCCGTCTGAGGGGGTATCACCGGCTCGGCCCGGCGTGCCAGCCGGACGCGCCGGGCGTTGGCCAGCGGGCTGACCACCAGCGCACCGCCGAGGCCGAGCAGGCCAAGGCCGCCTACGAGAACGGCAACCACGTCCGGGGTCGTCCGCGTGTCCACGCCTTCCCCCAGGAAGGGCCAGGGCAGCGCGACGATCGGAATGCGGTCGCCGGAGCGGACTCTTGTCGTGTCGCAGTCCACGGCAGTCCGCTGTGAGCCGCCGTCCCAGCCGACGGTGCAGCTGTCGTCGTCCCGGTTCACCCGGACGACCTCGGCGGAGGTGTGCTTGCCAAGCAGGGCGACGTCCGCGGCGGCCATGCCTGTGCACAGGGACGCCGCGAGGGCCAGAATCGCCCATAGCGGCGCGACCGGCAGCGGCAGCCTTCGGGCGGGAACGAGAGCCGGACGGCTCTGTTCGCGCAGCCAGGTGTCGAGAGTCCGCGCGTCGTGCGTGGCCAGGCCCAGCCGCAACACCTGGCCATCGGGCGTCCGATAGCGCAGGCCCACCTTCTCGAACGTGGTCCTGCCAATGGTTGCGACCGTCGTGTCCAGCACCTCGCCTCCGCGCGGCACGGCAGTGGTGTTCCCGGAGCGGCCGAGGAAGACAGGTCCCTCGAGGCGGGGGTCGGCCAGCAGCCGTCCCCTCCGGCCGTCGAGCCTGCAGCGGAAGTGCACGGCGCGGCCTGCCGCCAGGCCGCGCCGCCTCCTTGCCGCCGCCCACTGGGCCAGCCCGGCCATGATCAAGGGGATCACAATGAATCCAACAAGCCCGAACATCGCTTCCGCCGTCTCCTCCGCCGTGCGTGATCGGAGAAGCGTATGGGGGATGCCAGGGGCTCTGACCAGGGGGTGCGCCCCGGGGCCCGGCGGTTCTGTTGGAGAGGGTCTTGCCACTTCGGGCGGCCCCGACAACGATCGACGGAGTCAGTCGCAAGCGGCGGCGCATGCCTTGCGGAGCAAGCCGGTCGGGACTCTGACTGTGGAAGACCTGCGCCTGCTGATCGGGCAGGACATCGGGCTGGCGGTGCTTCTGCCGTTGGCGGTGGAGGTGCTCCGAGACGACCCACTGGCCGAAGGCCACATGTACGAGGGAGACCTGCTCCGCGCGGTTCTGACCAGGCCGTCCGCTGTCTGGAGCGACCATCCGGACGTCGCCGGCCAACTGGCCTCGATCATCAGTGACCTCTCGGGCTTCTCATCAGACCTGATGAGCGAGGCCGAGCGGTTCTTGGACGCCACCCGGAGTTCCTGACGCGTCGCAGACGCCGGGCCGGCCGGCGGCCGGTCAGGACAGGTCAGTTCCCAGCATCGAATACATGAACATGTCCCGGCGTTTCTCGCCCACGTGCTGCCGGCTACGCGCCCCGTACGGCGGAGCCGCTGACGTCCACGGCACAACCTGGATCGCCCGGGAGGCGCTTGTGGCGTCCGGTCTATCCAGGGAGCGGCACTCCCAGGATCGGTGCTCCGCTCCCGTGCCGGGCGGTGCGGGCGCACAGTGGGTGGGAGATCGAACGGCGAAGGAGAACACGATGCAGACACGCACGCTGGGCAGCACCGGTCCGTCCGTTTCCGCGCTGGGCCTGGGCGCGATGGGCATGTCGGGTGCCTACGGCGCGGCCGACCGCGGGGAGAGCATCGCCACCGTGCACGCCGCCCTGGAGGCCGGTGTCACCTTGATCGACACCGGCGACTTCTACGGGATGGGCCACAACGAGCTGCTCCTCGCGGAGGCGCTGCGCGGCCGGGACCGCGACAGCTACCGGTTGAGCGTCAAGTTCGGCGTCCAGCGGGGACCGGGCCCGGGGATCGGCGGGATCGACGGCCGCCCCGAGGCGGTGAAGAACTTCCTGGCCTATTCGCTGACCCGGCTGGGCACGGACCACGTCGACATCTACCGTCCCGCCCGGCTGGACCCGGCGGTCCCGATCGAGGAGACGGTCGGCGCGGTCAAGGAGATGATCGACGCCGGGTACGTCCGCCACCTCGGCCTCTCGGAGGTCGACGCGCCGACGATCCGCCGGGCGCACGCCGTCCACCCCGTCGCCGACCTCCAGATCGAGTACTCGCTGATCTCCCGGGCGGTGGAGGCGGACATCCTGCCCGCGCTGCGCGACCTCGGCATCGGGCTGACCGCGTACGGCGTCCTCGGCCGCGGTCTGATCTCCGGGCACTGGGCCGCCGGCCGGACCGCGGGTCCCGGTGACAGCCGCGGCTTCAGCCCGCGCTTCTCGGACGGGAACGTGGAGCACAACCTCGCGCTCGTGGAGGCACTGCGCCGGGTCGCCGACGCGAAGGGCCTCACGGTGGCGCAGCTGGCCATCGCATGGGTGGCCGCGCAGGGACCGGACATCGTGCCGCTGGTCGGCGCCCGCACCCGCGAGCGGCTGGCCGAGGCGCTGCCCGCGATGGAAGTGACCCTCACCGCGGACGACCTCGCCGAGATCGAGAAGGCGGTACCGCCGGGCGCGGCGCGCGGCGACCGCTACCCCTCCGCGTTCATGTCCAGCCTCGGCGCCGGCAACTGAGTCCGCGCCCGCTGCCCGCGCCGACGAGGAACGGCGACGGGCGCAGGGGCCGGCGGCACGACCCGCCGGCCGCTGCCCCGGTCGAGGGCGGTCGCTCAGCGGCCGAGTCCGGACAGTCCGTCACCCAGGACGCCGGCCCCCAGGAGAAGCAGCACGATCACCGTGATCACGGTGCTGTTGGCGACCATGAACCGTCTGACACCGTCCAGGAACGAGGCGCCCCGCCGTCCTCCCGCGAGATGGACCGCGACGGCGCCGAGGACCGTGCAGGAGGCGATGAGCACGAAGACGGCGACCGCGGCGACCAGGCCGACGTCATGCGCGCCGGCCTCGGCGATCGACGTCGCGGCCGACGCCGTCAGGACGAGGTTCTTCGGATTCGCGCCCGAGAGCAGCGCGCCGAGGAGCAGCGCCCGGCCGGCCGTGACGTCGTCGAGCGAGGACATCCAGCGCGGCGGCTCCGCCTCCTCACCGGCGCGCGGGCGTCTCCACCAGGTGCGCACGCCCAGCACGAGGAACGCCGTTCCGGCCACCACCCGCCCCCAGTCCGCGATCGCCGAGGACGTGCTGTCGGGGTCGTCGGCCCCGCCGAAGAGCAGCGCGACGACCGTCGCCGTGATCGTGAGACCGGTGATCCATCCGGCGGCGAACAGCAGGCCGTTGCGGCGGCCGTGGGCGCCGGACAGGATCAGGACGATCCCGATCACGGGGAAGGGGCTGAGCGCGACCGCCAGCGCGGCCGGCAGCATGGCCCCCATCGCCTGGCTGAGCACCCGATCCCTCCGGCCTCCACGAGCTGGCCGGCTCCAGTCGCCGGCGCACCCCGATGCTGCCCCGACGGGAGGCCACCTCCCCGCGGAACGCACGGACGTCACCCGTCTGCCCGGCCGGCCACCCCGGCGCGGGCACGGCCACGCGTCCCTGCTCGCACCCGGGACCCGACGTGCCAACGGGCCCGGCGGCCGGCAAGGGAACCGCCGGAGACGTCGGCCCGTCAGAACCTTTGCGGGCACGGCCCGTAGGAGAGGACGGCATGCCCCAGGGGGCGTTCTCGGCCATTTCCGTCCCTCCCGCCGCACGGCCGAGGCGCGTATGCCTGACGTTCCGGTGGCCAGCAGGCGGTGTTCAGCCGGAGTACACGCCGTTTCAAGATCATCTCGCCAGAGTTCCCCCTCGTGCCTACCTCACAGTCGCGTTCGGGCGTCACCTCTGTGTGCGCCGTCGCCTTTGCGCTTTCAGGACTCCTCGCCACCGGGATACTCGCCGCCCAGCCGGCGGCCGCCGCGGACCCGGCCGGCTTTCAGAACGTCCGGATCAACGAAGTCACCTCGTCGGGCAACGACACGGTGGAGCTGTACAACGCCGGCTCGACCGCGGTGAGCATCAGCGGCTGGAAGATGTCCGACGACAGCTTCTCGGCGCAGACGTTCACCCCCTCCTCCACCACGATCGCGGCCGGCGGCTTCGTCACCTTCAACTCGCCCAAGGGACTGGGTGATTCGGACAAGGTGGTCATCTACACGTCCGGTGGCACGGTGGTCGACCGCGTGGAGTGGGCGACCGACAAGGCGAAGCCCGCCATGGCACGCTGCGGCGGCGACGGCACCGGCGCCTGGGTGACGACGGCCACGGCGGCCACGTTCGGCGCCGCGAACGCCTCGGGCTGCCCGTCGTCGATCCCCGCGGCGAGCCGTGTACGGATCAACGAGGTCACCTCGGCCGGCTCCGACACCGTGGAGCTGTACAACGGCGGCACGAGCGCGGTCAGCGTCGGATCGTGGAAGTACGTCGACGGCGACACCTCCCACTCCGCCGTCACCGTCTCCTCCTCCTCGCCCAGCGCGAGCAGCATCCCGGCCGGCGGCTACGTCACGTTCAACTCCACCATCGGCCTCGGCGACAACGACTCGGTCTTCCTCCTGGACGGCAGCGGCAACACGATCGACTCGCTGACCTGGGCGGCCGCGGGCGCCGCGCCGTCGGACGAGCGCTGCGCCAACGGCACCGGCTGGTTCCAGACCGCTGCGACGGCCACGCTCGGCAGCGCGAACTCCTGCTCCGGCAGCACCGGCGGCGGTACCGGCGGCGGCACGCAGACGGGCCAGCTGCTCGGCGGTGGCGGCTCGCTCACCAGCGGCTGCGCCCCCGAGGCGCCGTCCGGCACGGGTTCCACCCCGTCGGGCACCCTGGCGTGGCCGGGCGGCCTCGACGTCACCATCGCGGACAACGTCTGCGCGTTCACGACGTCCACCGGTCCCGAGGGCCGGGACGTGAGCGGCCTGGCGTTCGACCCGTCCAACCCGTCCGTGCTGTGGGCGGCCAAGAACAAGAACTGGCTGTACAAGCTGGTCAAGAGCAACGGCAAGTGGATCCCGGACGCGACCTGGAGCGCGACCGGCAAGCAGATCAACTTCGCGGGCGGCTCCGGCCAGCCGGACTCCGAGGGCCTGACGGTCGGCGGCAACGGCCACCTCTACGTCACCTCCGAGCGCGACAACAGCAACAACACGGCGCCCAAGGACACCATCATGGAGTTCGACCCGGCCGCGACCGGGTCGACGCTCACCCCGCTCCACCAGTGGGACATGACCTCGCAGTTCCCGCAGCTCAACACCGGCAGCAAGGACGACGCCAACCTCGGCTTCGAGGGCGTCGGTTACGTCCCCGACGGCTGGCTGACCGCGAACGGCTGGGTCGACCCGCTCACCGGCGCCGCCTACAACCCGGCCAACTACCCGCTGCACGGCTCGGGCCTGTACTTCGCCGGCCTGGAGTGGGACGGCTCGCTGCACGTCTACGGACTGAACTCCGACGGCACGTTCACCACGTTCGGCACGATCGCCACGGGCAAGGCCTCCGTGATGGACGTGACGTACGACGCCGGGACCCAGCGCATCGTCGCCACCTGCGACAACACCTGCGGTGAGACCCACACGTTCATGAAGGTCAACGCCTCCGGCGCGATCGTGCCGGACGTGACCTACACGAACCCGGCGGTCATGCCGGTCGACAACCTGGAGGGCTTCGCGCTCGCCCCGACCTCGACCTGCGTCAGCGGCTTCCGCGAGGCGGTCTGGAGCGACGACGGCATCTACGGCTTCGGCTCCGGCACCTCCTCCTCCGGACACGCGATCTACAGCGGCACCTTCCCCTGCTGATCCCGCCGACCGCGACAGGCGCCTCCTTCACGGGGGGCGCCTTTCGCGTAGGAACCACCGCGGGCAGGTGCCCTGGACGGGCCGGCTTCAGGATCTCGGAGCTTCGGACGGAACCGGCCCGCCTACCACCCGTCGTCCCCCTGGTCGGCGGCTTCATTGGCGCGGTCGATCTCGGCCATGTGCTTCTCCGCCCAGGTCCGCAGCCCCGCGAGCGCGGCTTCCAGGGACAGCCCGAGTCCGGTGAGCCGGTAGAAGACCCGCGGCGGCACGGTCGGTTCGACCCGGCGAGACACCAGCCCGTCGCGGGTCAGGCTGCGCAGGGTCACCGACAGCATCTTCTGCGACACGCCGGGCATCCGGCGTCTCAGCTCCGCGAAGCGCACCTCGTCCGGTGCGGCATCGGCGAGCGTCTTGACGGCCATGGACGTCCACTTCGTACCGATGCGGTCCAGCAACTGCCGCGTCGGGCAACGAGGATCGAACAGATCGCCGCGTTCCCCGTCGCCGGTGGCCCGGGCTCCTCGGGTGGTCACCTGTGGCTCACCACCTTCCCTGCAAGTGCCGTCTAGGAAGCGGCCGGTCGGTTACCTATCGTTTGGTGGTCACCAATGGTAACCACCCGGAGGAGCCGACATGCCGGTCACCGCCGCACATCACCTGCGCCGCGTCAGGGCGAACGGCGTCCAGCTCAACGTCGCCGTCGCCGGGGACGGACCCGCGGTTCTCCTGTTGCACGGCTTCCCGCACACCTGGCGGCTCTGGAGCGGCATCATGGGCCGACTGGCCGGGCAGTACCGGGTCATCGCCCCGGACCTTCGAGGCTTCGGTGCCAGTGAACGCGCCGTCGAGGGTTACGACGCGGGCACCCTCGCCGCCGACGCCGAAGGGCTGCTCGACGTACTCGGCGAGCCCTCGGCGGCGGTGGTCGGCATCGACGCCGGCACCGCCCCCGCCGTCCTGCTGGCGCTGCGCCGGCCGGGCCTCGTCCGGCGCCTGGTGGTGATGGAGGCACTGCTCGGCCGTCTGCCCGGAGCGGAGGACGTCGTCGCGGGCGGTGTCCCGTGGTGGTTCGGCTTCCACGCCGTCCCCGGCCTCGCCGAGACCGTTCTGGCCGGCAACGAGGCCCCGTACGTCGACTGGTTCCTCGACTCGGGCACGCTCGGGCGAGGCGTACCCGACGACATCCGCGCGGCCTTCGTGCACGCGTACACCGGCGGTGAGGCCCTGCGCTGCGCGTTCTCCTATTACCGGGCCCTGCGCACCAGCGCGCGGCAGATACAGGACGCCGTCGCGACGGCTCGGCTGACCATGCCCACCATGGCCGTCGGCTCGCACCCCGTCGGCGCCGCGCTCGAACGCCAACTCCGTCCCCTCGCCGAAGACTTGGTCGGCCACCGGCTCCAGGACTGCGGCCACATCATCCCCCTGGACCGCCCCGACGCGCTGCTCGCGCTCCTCGCTCCCTTCCTCGCCGCCGATCTGCCGAAGTGACCGGGCGGGGCCGAGGGACCACGACCTCGTGCGCCGGGCGGTCAAACAGCTTCGGATTCCGCCAAGAAGGCGTCAAAAGGCAGGTCACTGCGCATACTTGACCGTGCGGGAACAGCCCGCGACGGTCTGACGGGGAGCGGCGAGCGTGAGTGATGTCGGCGTGGGGCTGGCCAAGGCCGAGGTCAGGCTCAAGTGGGATCCGAGCCCGTTCGGGGAGCCGCCCCGGCACCTCGACATCATCGCCGCGATGTACGCGGCGGGCGATCCCTACGGACGGCCGGTGTACGTCGTCCATCATGAGAGCCGATGCCCGGACGGCACCATCAACATGAGCCGGCACAGCGAGACCGGGATGGGTTTCGGGTTCGTCGAGGCGATGGTGTTCGAGTTCGACCGGATGTCGTCCGCCTACGGGCGCGTGGTGGTGGGCGTGGCCATCCACCAGGACGGCGGGCCCCGAGCGTTCGGGGACATCTCCAACGCCGGTGTGGTCGTCGCCGAGGGCTACCGGCAGCTGCTGGCCGACGACTTCGCGGGAGTCGCCGATGCCACGGCGGCGACGGTCGCCGAGTTCACCAGGGACGCGTCCGGGACATGGCAGTTCCGCGAGATGCTCCGAGGCTTCGAGAGCGACCCGGTGCCGTTCACGGCGGAGATGGGCAGCCTCCAGCAGTGACACGGTCCGCGTGCCGCACCGGGTCCGCTTCTCAGCCGACGGTGGAGGGCCGCGACGGTGGCGGGGGATCGGCGGGGGCCTGGACGCGGAGCACGCTCCAGTCGACCTCGGGGGTGCGTACGGCCGCCCGCTCGACCCCGGCCTCGGGGCCCAGCAGCGTGCGCGCCAACTCGCCGACGGCCCAGGTGGGAGTGTTCGCGGCCAGGACCCGGCCCTCACTGGTGATCACGACCGACTCACCGCCCAGCTGCCTGAGCAAGGGGACGACGATCTGCTCGAACGCCGTCATCGGTATGTCGGCGCCGACCACACCCACGAACTCGCCGTCCACCGTCAGCGGGCGGGTGAACGTGAGGATGTAGAGCCCGGCGCAGTGCAGATCGACGTACGGACCCATGACGGTGCCGTGGCCTTCGTCGCGGGGGATCGTGAACCACGGCTTGAAGCTGTAGTCGTAGAACGTCTCGGTCCGCGGATCCAGGTTCAGCCGCAGCGGACGCGGGCTCCGCTCACCGGCCCGGTGCTGCCACCATTCGAGGTGGAAGGCGGCGTCGGAGAGCACGTCGGGGCCCATGACGACACCCGCCCCGTTGAACCGCTCGCCCTGCTCACGCAACAGCGCCTGGATCGCGGGCCGCAGCGCGTTGATGTCGCCCGTTCCCGGAGTCCTGCCCTTGCCCGCGGTGGCGCTCAGACGGGCCCGCGCCGCCGCCTCCAGTGCGGCCAGCGCCGAGAAGACGGACTCCACCGCGGCCTGGATGGACTCACTGCACCGGACGATGCCGGTCGGCGGGGTGCTGGTCATCACTGCGCTCCGTCAGGGAAGGCGGCGCGGGATGCGCCACCGGGTCAGGCGTCGGGCTGTCGTCGGGTGGTCGTCGGGCTGTCCTCGTCGGTCATGCCCCGGGCCGGGTTCCGGCCGGTCCCTCGGTCGGGCACCGGTCGTCGGTCAGCCGCAGATGCGTCCGTACGAGGTGGCGGGCGCCGGCGACCGTGTGCTCCTCGGCGAGGCGGCGGGCCTCCGCCGCGTCGCCCGCCGCGACGGCCACCAGGATCTCGTGATGCTGGTCGGCGAAGACCGAGGCGTCGGGATCGTCGCCCCCCGGCAGCCACAGCAGCGGCCCCAGTTCCGCCTGGAGCCGCACCTCCAGCCGGGTCAGCCGGACGGACTGCGCGGCGACGGCGATCTCGATGTGGAAACGGGCGTCGGCCTTGCGCCGCTCGGCGGGGGACTCGGCCCGGCGCAGGGCGGTGACCAGCCGGTCGAGGCTCCTGGCCAGGTCGGAGGGCGCGCGCTCGGCGGCGAAGCGGGCCGCGGCGCCCGAGACGGCGAGCTGCTCGTCGCCGAGGTCACGCAGCTCCGAGATGCCCAGGTCCCGCAGACGCGCCTGGTGGATCCTGGCCAGTCCCTCTTCAGGGCTGCGGATGAAACTCCCGCCGTTGCGGCCGCGCCGGGTCTGCACCAGCCCCTGCTCGCGCAGGATGGCCAGGGCCTCGCGGACGGTCCCGTTGGCGACGCCCAGCTGACAGGCCAGGTCGCTCTCGCTCGGGAGCTGCTCCCCGTCGGCCATCAGCCCGATCGTCACCGCTTCGGCGATCCGGCGGACCACCATGTCCGCCCGCCCGGAATCACTCAGGGGCGCGAAGGCGGCGCTCATCACCGGCGAGCGGCCGTCCAGTGCTGCCACGGCCCCTCCTCGAAGGTCGCGCGTCCATGACCAGAGATCGTTCCCAGGCTATCAGTCAAACCGTTGTCCTTTGAACTTCAATGTAGTAGCTTTCGCGCACTCGAGACGCCGGACGGCCGCCGGCCCTTACCCGCTCCAACTCGCGTTCCTGTTCCGCCGACATCCGATGCAGCAGCGTGTTTCCCTCCAAGGAGCCCGTCGATGACCGACGCCACGCAGTCCCCGCCAGCCCCCGCAGACACCGGCGCGGACACCCCCGCCGACGCCGACGCCCAGCGCCTCGCCGCCCTCGGCTACCAGTCCGAGTTCAAGCGGGACATGAGCCTGTGGGCGAACTTCTCGCTGGGGTTCACCTATCTCTCGCCGGTCGTCGGCGTCTACACCCTGTTCGCCGCCTCCCTGGCGGCCGGCGGCCCGCCGATGTTCTGGGCGTTCGTCATCGCGGGCGCCGGACAGCTGCTGGTCGCCCTGGTCTTCAGCGAGGTCGTCGCCGAGTTCCCGGTGGCCGGCGGGGTCTATCCGTGGGCCCGTCGGCTGTGGGGCCGCAAGTGGGGCTGGATGACCGGCTGGATCTACCTTCTCGCGCTGCTGTCCACCATCTCGGCGGTCGCCTACGGCGCCGGCCCCTACGTCGCCGCGGTCTTCGGGTTCACCTCCAGCACCACCACCACGATCGTGTGCGCGCTCGCCCTCCTCGGGCTCGCGACGCTCATCAACTTCGGCGGCACCAAGGTGCTCTCCACCGTCGCCGTGTTCGGGTTCGTGGCCGAGATCGTCGGTGCCGTCGTGGTGGGCGCCTGGCTGCTGATCGCCAACCGCCACCAGGGTCTCGGCGTCCTGTTCGACAGCTTCGGCTCCCAGGGCACCCACTCGTACCTCTACGCCTTCGCGGCCGCCTCGCTGATCGGCGTCTTCCAGTACTACGGCTTCGAGGCCTGCGGCGACGTGGCCGAGGAGGTCCCCAACCCCGGACGGCGCATCCCGACGTCCATGCGGCGCACCATCTACATCGGCGGAGCCGCCGCGCTGGCCGTGTGCCTCGCCCTCATCCTGTCCGTCAGCGACTTCGGCGCCGTCATATCGGGCAAGGACGCCGACCCCGTGACCACGGTGCTCACCGACGCGTTCGGCACCGGCGGCGCCCGCGCCGTCCTGGTGATCGTCCTGCTCTCCTTCATCTCCTGCGCGATGAGCCTCCAGGCCGCCGCCAGCCGGCTCACGTACTCCTTCGCCCGTGACCGGATGATCGTCGGCAGCCGGGTCCTGGCGGCCTTCTCCGAGCGGCTGCGGGTGCCCCCGTACGCCCTGCTGCTCGCGGCGGTCGTCCCCGGGCTGATCATCGTGGGTTCCGCCTACTCCGCGGACGCCCTCGTGAAGATCATCTCGTTCTCCACCCTCGGCATCTACGTGGCCTTCCAGATGGTCGTCCTCGCCTCCCTGCGGGCGCGGCTGCGCGGCTGGCGGCCCTCCGGCGAGTACCGGCTGGAGCGCTGGGGGTACCCGGTCACGGTCGGCGCGCTCGCCTACGGCGTCGTCTCCCTGGTCAACATCTGCTGGCCGCGCACACCCGGAACGCCCTGGTATGACAACTACATCGTGCTGGTGAGCGGTGTCGTCGTGGTGGGTGTCGGTGCCGTCTACATGGCGGTCGCCAAGCCGCACGAGCGTGGGGACGCCCCGGCGGGAGACGCGCTGGCGGCCCCGGCGGAGGGCGCGGAAGCTCCGGCCGAAGCGGCGGCGGCCCCCGCGGTGGCCTCCGCCTCCGACGTACCCGAGGCTGCCGCCGAAGCCGAAGCCGAAGCCGAAGCCGAAGCCGAAGCCGAAGCCGAAGCCGAAGCCGAAGCCGAAGCCGAAGCCGGCTCGCCCGAAGCGCCCGACTCCGCGGCCGCGTCCGCCTGAGCCCGGCCGGACCGTCCG
>NZ_JBHXDQ010000021.1:0-87338 GCF_042725875.1 Streptomyces sp. NPDC127038
AGGGCGCCGCCGCGGGCAAGGTCGCCGCCACCGCGACCCTGATCAAGTCCGCCGACGACCCGACCGCGAACGACCAGGGCCCCTACTTCAAGGACGCGGACGGCAACCCCGTACGCACCCTCACCACCCTGACCACCGATGCCGACGGCACGCTCCAGCTCCCCAAGCTGTACGCCGACGACACGACCGGCACCTACCTGCTCCGCGTCACCACCACCGGCGGCGCCACGATCACCGTCGAACTGACGGTCGCCGCCGCCGCTCCCGCCACTCCCGCCCCCAGCCCCAGCGCCTCGTAGCACCGCGCCGCCACGAGCGGCCCGCGCTCGCTCCCAGGGCGCCCTCCCGGCTCACGCCGCGAGGGCGCCCTGATCCGTTGCGGTGCGCGTGTTCTCATCTCGCCCGGCCGTTGCTACGGTGCCAGACCTGACGATGTATCAGCTCCTGGCCCCGGGAGGCCCGCATGCGTGCCCTCATCGCCGCCGCGACCGGTCTCGCCGCGGCGCTCGCGCTGGTCCTGACCGTCACGGCCCTGGGCTCGCCGGCCGGACACACCTCGCCGAAGCCGCTGCTCACCACCGTCCCCCAGCACCCCTGACACACACCGGGAGGGCCGTCGAGATGCGCCGCAAGGCAAGCCTGATCCTGCTCGCGCTCGCCGTGTTCTTCGCGGCGCTGTCCCCGCTGCTGCGCTGGTACGCCTTCCCGCGCCTGGCCAAGATCCCCGCAGGCCAGTACCAGGACATGGTGCTGGAGGCGAAGAACGCGACCCTGCTCGACTACGGCACCATGAAGGCCAGGAAGGTCTCCAAGGTCACCGTCGTGCAGACCCTCAAGGGCAACGTCGAGGCCTCCGAGAAGATCGAGCGGGCCGCGGGCCGTGACGTCGTCGTCTGGGACTCCCTGTCCTACGTCCAGGGCCCCGACGGGAAGATGGTCTCCAAGCTCCCCGAGCGCTACATCTTCGACGCGCACAGCCAGGAACCCGTCCACGCCACCGGCGAGTCCGTCGACGGGGACCCCGTCACCCGCCAGGGCATCGAGTTCAAGTGGCCCTTCAGGACCGAGAAACGGGACTACGAGTACTTCGACGCCCAGACCCGCACCTCGGCGCCCATCCACTACAAGGGCACCCGGAGCTTCCGTGGGATCAAGGTCTACTACTTCGAACAGACCATTCCCTGGACCCAGGTGAAGTTCCCCAGGATCATGCCCGTCCAGGGCGTCACCCCCGCGTCCCTCGCCAAGACCGGCACCACCCGCTGGTACACCACGGTCCGCAAGTTCTGGGTCGAGCCGGTGACCGGGGCTCCCGTCTACGGCGAGGAGATCCACAAGGAGGAACTGCGCGGCGGCACACTCCTGGGCGGCCGGGACAAGGTGACCGCCTTCTCCGGGGACGTGAAGATGCGCGAGGACTACATCCGGCACACCGTCGACCTCGTCAGGTCCAACCGCACCCTCGTCCTGATGATGACCTCCTACCTCCCCTGGGGCTTCCTGGTCCTCGGCGCGGCCCTGCTGTCCCTGTCCCTGTACCTGGAGGCCCGCGGCCGGAGGCCGGACGAACCGTCGCCCGCCCCGGCGGCCGACCCCGAGCCCGTCAGCGCCTGAGCCGCGCGTTCGTGTACCGCGTCGGCTCGGCGGCCGCCGGGTCCTCGGGCCACGGGTGCCGGGGATAGCGGCCGCGCAGCTCCGCCCGTACGCCCTTGTAGCCGTCCCTCCAGAAGGACGCGAGATCGGACGTCACCGCCGCGGGCCGGCCCGCGGGCGACAGGAGATGCACGAGTACGGGCACGCCGGCGAGGGCGGGCGACTCCTGGAGCCCGAACATCTCCTGGAGTTTCACGGCGAGCACCGGCTGCGCAGGGTCGGTGTAGTCGACACGGATCCTCGATCCGCTCGGCACCTCGATCCGCTCCGGCGCGAGCTCGTCCAGCCGGGCCGCCTCCCCGGTGGCCCAGGGCAGCAGCCGGTTCAGCGCCTGCCCCGCGTCGATCCGCGCCAGGTCGGCACGGCGCCGGGCACGGCTCAGCTCCGGCTCCAGCCACTCCGCCACGCGCGCGTGAAGGGCGTCGTCGGAGACGTCGGGCCACGGGTCGCCGAGCCGCAGGCGCAGGAACGCGAGCCGCCGGCGCAGCACCTCGGCGTCCGGCGACCACCGCAGGAGACCGAAGCCCTCCTCCCGCAGCCCTTCGAGCAGCGCGTCCCGTACGAGCCCGGGGTCCGCGTCCCGCAGCGGTCGCATCGCCAGCTCCACCGCGCCCAGCCGCTCCACCCGCCGGGCGACGACATCGCCGTCGGCCCAGTGGACCTCCTCGCCCTCGCCGTGCAGACCGGCGGCGGCCCGCCGCGCCGTCGGTTCGTCGATCACCGCCGCGAGCCGCACGCGCGCGTGCCCCCTGCCGACGGGACGGTCGGCGACCGCCACCGCGATCCAGGGAGCACCGCGCAGCACGGACCCCTCCCCGGCGTCGGCGCGCGTCCCGCCGGCCATGAGGTGGGAACCGCCCCGCAGGCGCGCCACTCGCTCGGGGAACGCCAGCGCGGCGACGAGCCCGGCGACCGCGTCGTCCCCGCCCTCCACACCGTCCCCCACGGGACCCGGCTCTCCCGCCCGAGCGCTCCGGGAGGCGTGCGACGCGCCAGGAGAAGAGGAGGACATAGAAGGGGAAGAGGCAGAAGGGGAAGGGGAGGAAGGGGAGCCGGCGCGGACGGGGGAAGACCCGGGGGAGGCGAGGCCGGCGGCCGCGGACCGCAGACGGCGGGACTCGGCGCGCCAGCGGGCCCCGTAGGCGTCACCGCCGCGCCGGGCGGTGCGCCAGACCGCGGCCAGGTCGTCGCCGTACTCGCGCGGGGGCTCCTCGCTCAGCAGGGCCACCACGTCGGCGGCCCGTGCCGCGCCCACCAGCGGGGTCGCGTCCAGCAGGGCCCGCGCAAGCCGGGGGTGCAGACCCAGGCGGGACATGCGCGCACCGCGGTCCGTGGCCCGCCCCGCCGCGTCGACCGCGCCCACGGCCGACAGGACCGCCCGCGCCGCCGCCATAGCCCCGGCCGGCGGCGGGTCCAGCAGGGCAAGACCCGTCGCCCCGGGATCGCCCCAGCAGGCCGCCTGGAGCGCGAACGCCGTCAGGTCGGCCACCTTGATCTCGGGGGCAGGGAACGGCGTCAGACGGCCGTCCTCCGCCTCCGCCCAGCACCGGTACACCGTGCCGGGGGCCTCGCGCCCGGCCCGCCCCGCCCGCTGCCGTCCGGCCGCCTGCGAGGCCCGTACCGTCGCCAGGGCACTCAGCCCGCGCGCGTGGTCCACTCGCGGTTCGCGCGCCAGCCCCGAGTCCACGACCACGCGCACCCCCGGGACCGTCAGCGAGGACTCGGCCACCGAGGTCGACAGGACGACCCGGCGCCGCGCACCCGCCGTCAGCACCGCGTCCTGCACGGCCGCCGGAGCCCGCCCGTGCACCTGGAGCACGTCGACGTCCCCGATGCCGCCCAGCTGCCCGGCGACGCGCGCGATCTCCCCGACACCGGGCAGGAAGCACAGGACGTCGCCGCCGCGCTCGGCCAGCGCCCGGCGCACGGTGGACGCCACATGCGTCAGCAGCGCCGGGTCCACCCGCATCCCGTGCGGCGGCCGTACGGGGCGTGCCGGGGGCGCCCACACCGTCTCGACCGGATACGACACCCCGCGGGCCTCGACCACCGGCGCGTCGCCCAGCAGCCGGGCCCAGCCCCCGGCGTCGGTCGTCGCCGAGGCGGCGACCAGACGCAGCTCGGGACGGAGCGCGGCCCGCACGTCCAGCAGGAACGCGGCCACCGTGTCGGCGTCCAGATGCCGCTCGTGACACTCGTCGAGCACCACCACGTCGACGCCCGCGAGCTCCTGGTCGCGCTGGAGCCGCTGGAGCAGGACCCCCGTCGTGACGACCTCCACGCGCCCGCGTGGGCCGACCACCCGCTCCCCGCGCACCGTGAAGCCGACGCTCTCCCCGACCTCCTCGCCCAGCAGCCAGGCCATCCGCCGGGCGGCGGCCCGTGCCGCGATCCGGCGGGGCTCGGCCACCACCACCCGCCGAGCGGGCCGCCCGTCGTCCAGGAGACCCGCCAGGGCCAGCGGCACCAGCGTCGTCTTGCCGGTGCCGGGCGGCGCCACCAGCACCGCGCCGCCGTGCCCCTCCAGGGCCTCGTCCACGGCGGGCAGGGCGCCGCGCACGGGCAGCGCGTCCAGGGCTTCGTAACGGATCACGCCCCCAGTCTCGTACGAGCGCCGGACCGGGTGCGCACAAACCCGGGGACGGCGATGCACGCGCGCGTGCATCTCGGGTGCGGCCGTGGCGTCGGCTCGAACGGAGACGGCCTCCCACGCGCGCGTGCCGCATCCCGGTACGACGAAGGGGAGCCGGTGGATCCGGCTCCCCTTCGTCACTGCTTCCCGCCTCGGACCGTCCCTCCTGGACCCCGTCCGTTCCACCGGGGTCACATGCGTCGGTCCGCGGAGGCCGCGCGCCTCAGTCCCGTTCGCACACGAAGATCGCCGTGCCCGGGATGAGGTTTCCGCGCAGCGGGGACCAGCCGCCCCACTCCTGGGTGTTCCAGGCGGGCCACTCGGGCTCGACCACGTCGAGCAGACGGAAGCCGCCGGCCACCACGTCGCGGACCCGGTCGCCGAGCGTCCTGTGGTGCTCGACGTAGACCGCGCGGCCCTCCTCGTCCTGCTCCACGTACGGGGTGCGGTCGAAGTAGGACGCCGACACCGACAGGCCCTCGGGGCCGGGCTCGTCCGGGAACGCCCAGCGGACCGGGTGCGTGACGGAGAAGACGAAGCGCCCTCCGGGGCGCAGCACCCGGCGGACCTCCCTCAGGACGAGCACCGGGTCGGCGACGAAGGGCAGCGCCCCGTACGCCGAGCACGCCAGGTCGAAGGAGCCGTCCGCGAACGGCAGCGCGCTCGCGTCCGCCTCCACGAGGGGAACGGAGCCCCCGATGCGCAGCGCGTGCTGGAGCTGGCGGTGGGAGAGGTCCAGGGCCACCGGGCGGGCGCCCTGTCCGGCGAGCCAGCGCGAGCACTGTGCCGCTCCGGCGCCGATCTCCAGGACGTCCTTGTCCTTGAGGTCCTCCGCGGGGCCCAGCAGCTCGGCCTCCACCTCGTCGAGACCCTCGGGGCACCACACGAACCGGTCGTCGCCGAGGAACGTGCCGTGTTCGATCTGGTAGTCGTCCGCGTTCCGGTCCCACCAGCCCCGATTCGCCCGGGAACTCTCGATGAGGTCCGCGTCACGTCGGGTGGCTTCCGGTTCGAACGGTTCGGGCTCTTGGATGATCGGCTCCCTCGTCGTACTCTTCCGTCCAACCCGTCTCGGGCGTGTCACGACAGAGGCGTCCTACTGCCCGCGTGGCCTTGTGAGACAGGTCTTGTGCCGGGATTGCGGCGATCCGCCCCGGGTGTGCGCCTTCGCGCATTGACCCTGCCCGGCTGCCCCCGTATGCTACAAGTTGCGCTGCGGGCCTGCGCTCCTCAGACATAGCAGGCTGTGCTCGCATCTGTATGTATGTCCCCTCGGTTCTCGAGGCGCCTTCCGGCTGTGCCGGGTCGGGCGCTTCCTTGGCTGTCCGGCTTCTACAGGGCGAAACGGGCTCCCGGCGTAAGCAGTACCTACGACTCACTGTCCGTACCGGAGCCCTTTCCCACATGACGAGCAGCACCGAGACCACCGCCACCACCCCGCAGGTTGCGGTCAACGACATCGGTAACGAGGAAGCCTTCCTCGCCGCGATCGACGAGACGATCAAGTACTTCAACGACGGCGACATCGTCGACGGCGTCATCGTGAAGGTCGACCGGGACGAGGTCCTGCTCGACATCGGTTACAAGACCGAAGGTGTCATCCCGAGCCGCGAGCTCTCGATCAAGCACGACGTCGACCCGAACGAGGTCGTCAAGGTCGGCGACGAGATCGAGGCCCTGGTCCTCCAGAAGGAGGACAAGGAAGGCCGCCTGATCCTCTCGAAGAAGCGTGCCCAGTACGAGCGCGCCTGGGGCACCATCGAGAAGATCAAGGAAGAGGACGGCATCGTCACCGGCACCGTCATCGAGGTTGTCAAGGGTGGTCTCATCCTCGACATCGGCCTCCGTGGCTTCCTGCCGGCTTCTCTCGTCGAGATGCGCCGTGTCCGCGACCTCCAGCCCTACGTGGGCAAGGAGCTCGAGGCCAAGATCATCGAGCTGGACAAGAACCGCAACAACGTGGTCCTGTCCCGCCGCGCCTGGCTGGAGCAGACCCAGTCCGAGGTTCGCCAGACGTTCCTCACCACCCTCCAGAAGGGTCAGGTCCGCTCCGGCGTCGTCTCCTCGATCGTCAACTTCGGTGCCTTCGTGGACCTGGGTGGCGTCGACGGTCTGGTGCACGTCTCCGAGCTCTCCTGGAAGCACATCGACCACCCGTCCGAGGTTGTCGAGGTCGGCCAGGAAGTCACCGTCGAGGTCCTCGACGTCGACATGGACCGCGAGCGCGTCTCCCTGTCGCTCAAGGCGACGCAGGAAGACCCGTGGCAGCAGTTCGCCCGGACGCACCAGATCGGTCAGGTCGTCCCGGGTAAGGTCACGAAGCTCGTTCCGTTCGGTGCGTTCGTCCGCGTGGACGAGGGCATCGAGGGTCTGGTCCACATCTCCGAGCTGGCCGAGCGCCACGTGGAGATCCCGGAGCAGGTCGTCCAGGTCAACGACGAGATCTTCGTCAAGGTCATCGACATCGACCTCGAGCGTCGTCGCATCAGCCTCTCGCTGAAGCAGGCCAACGAGTCCTTCGGTGCCGACCCGGCCTCGGTCGAGTTCGACCCGACCCTGTACGGCATGGCCGCGTCGTACGACGACCAGGGCAACTACATCTACCCCGAGGGCTTCGACCCCGAGACCAACGACTGGCTCGAGGGCTTCGAGGCTCAGCGCGAGGTGTGGGAGAACCAGTACGCCGAGGCGCAGCAGCGCTTCGAGCAGCACCAGGCTCAGGTCATCAAGTCCCGCGAGGCCGACGCGCAGGCCGAGGCCGAGGGTGCCACCTCCACGAGCGCGGCTCCGGCCGCCTCCGGTGGCGGTTCCTACTCCTCGGAGTCGGACGACAACTCCGGCGCCCTGGCGTCGGACGAGGCGCTCGCCGCCCTCCGCGAGAAGCTCGCCGGCGGCCAGAGCTGAAAGCTCACCGCTAGCAAGTAGCTGAAAGAAGTGGGCCCGCACCGATCCGGTGCGGGTCCACTTCGTTTTCGTCCGGTGGGCCCGCCCTCCGCCGATTCCGTCCCGGTGGGGCCGCCCTCCGCCCCTGCCGTCCGGTGGACCCGCCTTCCACCGGGCATGCTTCCCTTCCGCCCACCCACTTCGCTCCCCGATGCCGGCACCGGACGGGAATGTCGGCGCTCCGTGCCACGTTGTGCAGTACGAACACGAGGAGGAGCGGTCACAGTGCTTGATCCGCAGGGTTTGTACGCATGGGAGCCGAAGGGCCTGGCCGTGGTCGACATGGCGCTCGCCCAGGAGTCGGCCGGTCTGGTCATGCTCTACCACTTCGACGGATACATCGACGCGGGCGAGACCGGCGAGCAGATCGTCGACCGGGTGCTCGAATCGCTGCCCCACCAGGTCGTGGCCCGCTTCGACCACGACCGGCTCGTGGACTACCGCGCCCGCCGTCCGCTGCTGACCTTCAAGCGCGACCGCTGGACCGAGTACGAGGAGCCGACCCTGGAGGTGCGGCTCGTGCAGGACGCCACCGGCGCGCCCTTCCTGCTGCTGTCGGGACCCGAACCGGACACCGAGTGGGAGCGCTTCGCCGCCGCCGTCCAGCAGATCGTGGAGCGGCTCGGGGTCCGGCTCCTGGTCAACTTCCACGGCATCCCCATGGGCGTCCCGCACACCCGCCCGGTGGGCCTCACCCCGCACGGCAACCGCACCGACCTGGTGCCCGGCCACCGCAGCCCCTTCGACGAGGCGCAGGTCCCCGGAAGCGCCGAGTCGCTCATCGAGTACCGCCTCATCGAAGCCGGCCACGACGTCCTCGGTGTCGCCGCCCACGTGCCCCACTACATCGCGCGCTCCCCGTACCCGGACGCGGCGCTGACCGTCCTGGAGTCCATCACCGCCGCGACCGGCCTGGTGCTCCCCGGGATAGCGCACGCCCTGCGGACCGAGGCGCACCGCACGCAGACCGAGATCGACCGCCAGATCCAGGAGGGCGACGAGGAACTCGTCGCGCTCGTCCAGGGACTTGAGCACCAGTACGACGCCGCCGCGGGCGCCGAGAGCCGCGGCAACATGCTCGCGGAGCCGGTGGACATCCCCTCGGCCGACGAGATCGGCCAGGAGTTCGAGCGTTTCCTCGCGGAACGCGAAGGCGAGGGCTGATCCCTCCTTCCCAGGAGTTCCGGGCCTCCGGGGGTTTCCGGGCTCCCGGACGGAGGGACTGTCAGTGGCAGGCCCTAAGCTGCGAGGCATGCTGAAGGTGGGCCTGACCGGCGGTATCGGCGCCGGCAAGAGCGAAGTGTCACGACTGCTCGTGGAGCACGGCGCGGTACTGATCGACGCCGACAGGATCGCGAGAGAGGTCGTCGCGCCCGGAACTCCCGGCCTGGCGGCGGTCGTCGAGGCCTTCGGCGAGGACGTACTGACCTCCGAAGGCGCCCTGGACCGGCCCCGGCTCGGCTCGATCGTCTTCGCCGACCCGGACAAGCTCGCCGTCCTGAACTCGATCGTGCACCCCCTCGTCGGCGCCCGCTCACGCGCCCTGGAGGACGCCGCGCCGGAGGACGCCGTCGTCGTCCACGACGTGCCGCTGCTCGCGGAGAACGGACTGGCCGCGCTGTACGACCTCGTGGTCGTCGTCGACGCCCGCCCCGAGACCCAGATGGACCGCCTCGTCCGGCTGCGCGGTATGACCGAGGAGGACGCCCGCGCCCGCATGGCCGCGCAGACCTCCCGCGACAAGCGTCTGTCGATCGCGGACATCGTCGTCGACAACGACGTGCCGCTGGAGGAACTGGAGCGGCGCGTTCGGGACGTATGGGCAGAACTCGTGCGCAGAGCCCGCCTGCCCCAGGAATAGCGTCCCGTCGAAGGGGCGTTGAACCCGTGCAGCGAGGGAAGGAATCTGCCGTGCCCGAGACCAGCGGTTCGATCGGACGTACTCCCGAGACGCACGTCATCGACTTCCGCGCCGCAGAGCAGTTGCTCGCCGCGCGCGACCCGCGGGGCGCGGTGAAACTGCTCGACCCTGTCATCGCCGCCCACCCGGAGAACACCGCGGCCCGGCTGCTGCGCGCGCGTGCCTTCTTCGCCGCCGCGCAACTGCGGCCCGCCGAGCTGGAGTTCACGATCGTCCTGGAACGCGAGCCGGACAACGCGTTCGCGCACTTCGCGCTCGCCCGCACCTACGAGCGTCAGCGGCGCCCCGAGCAGGCGAAGCGGCACTTCAGACTGGCGGCGGCGCTCGACCCGAAGCCGCAGTATCTGGAAGCCGCGCGCTTCGACGTCTAGAGCGTCCGACCGGAGCGGATCCGTGGGGCGGACCCGCAAGGGGCACCGCGGGGCTCCGCGCGGATGCGCGCGCCCATGCGCGGTGGCGCCACGGTCCGGCCGCTTCAGGGATGCGACGGCCTCGACGGACGACGGCGCTCCGGCGGCCGGTAGCGGCGCCGCTCGTCCACGGGCTCGTACGGGGGGACGTCACGCCCCGGCTGGTAGTGCGGGCCCTCTCTGATGTGCCGCAGGATCATGGTCATGTCGACCGTGACGATCACCCAGAGCGCGGCGCACGCGGCAGCCCATCCGGGCTGCCCCACCAGGATGAACACGACCGTCCCGAAGATGGCCCAGATCAGGCCCCATACGCTCAGCCAGAGGCGCATCCGCAGGGCACTGCGCGCTGTGACCGGTTCACTGCCCGTACGCATCAGGATCACCACTCCTACGAGGAAACGTACTCTTCGTGGTGCACGTTCACCAAGGGAGAGCGGTCGCACGCCGGCCGCCGGGGGAGGCGACGGTGCTGCTGGAGGCGCTGCGGTCGGACGCGAGGACCGCCGAATGGCTGAGAGACCTGGAGAGCGAGGGCTCCGACCTGCGGGAAGCGGTGCTCCCGGACGCCGACGCGCTGCCGGACATCCTGCTCGACCTGTCCGTGCCCCATGAACACATCAACGATCTCGTCGCCCTGCGCGCCCGGCTGGCCGCCGATCCGGGGGCCATGACCCTCCTCGCGCGCTGTGTGACCCGCTTCGTGCGGGACATGGGGGACATAGGGAAGGGCTGGGAGCCGCCCGCCTTCCCCGAGACGGCGGGGCTTCTCGGACGCTGCTTCCATCTCTACGTCTTCATCGTGGCGCTCCCCTACGTCCGCGCCCATCACCGGGACCGCGGGGTGCCCGAGGACGTCTCGCGGCGCACGCTCGCCGACCTCGGCCGGCACGTGTCCGTGCACCATCGAAGGACCGGCGGCCCGGGACTGCTGTTCCCCTGGTGGATCGCCCTGCACTTCCACGGAGAGCTGTTCCAGCTGGGCCGGCTCCAGTTCCAGCGGGTGCTGCTGGGACGGCGCACGGCCGCGGCCCTCGCGGCGACCGGACCGGCTCCGGACCCCGGCACGCCCTGCCTGAGCCTGCACATCACCGACTTCCGCGGCCCGCTCTCCCCTGCCGCGTGCGACCGTTCGCTCGCCCTGGCCCGCGAGTTCTTCGCCCGCCACTACCCCGAGGAGCGCCATGAGACGGCTGTCTGCGACTCCTGGCTGCTCGACCCGCAGCTGAAGCGCTATCTGCCCGCCGACTCCAACATCATCCGTTTCCAGGACCGCTTCCAGTTGCTGCCCGGGGAGCGGACCCCGGACGACACCCTGCCCATCGGCTTCGTCTTCGGCGATCCGGAACTCCCGCTCGACGAACTCCCGCGGCGCAACAGCGTCGAGCGCGCGGTGGCCGACCATCTGCGCGACGGAGGGCACTGGTACGGAGGGCGCGGCTGGTTCGCGCTGTAGGCCCTCTCGAACATGTCACTCGAACGAGTGAGGGCGGGGAGGAACGGGCCTGCGGAGGCCGTCCGTTGGACGGGTATGAGGATCGAAATGCGTGAGGGATACGAGGGCACGGGACCCGGTGCCATCACACCGGACGGCTGCGCGGTCGAGCTCTACACCCGCCTGCCCGTCGGAACCGAACCGGACATCATCACCGCCGCCGTGCCCGCCGCCGCCCACATCCTGGAACTGGGCAGCGGGGCCGGCCGGATGACCCACCCGCTCCTGGAACTCGGGTTCGCGGTGACCGCGGTGGACGAGTCCGTCGACATGCTCGGCCATGTCCGAGGGGCCCGCCGGATACACAGCAGCATCGAGGACCTCGACCTCGGCGAGACGTTCGACGTCGTCCTGCTGGCGTCGTTCCTCGTGCACGCCGGGGACGTCCGGGTGAGACGCGCGCTCCTCGCCACCTGCGCCCGCCATGTCGCCGACGACGGCTGTGTTCTGATCCAGCGAGAGGGGGAGAACTACCACACCGACGTGCCCCGCGAGCGCAAGGACCCGTCCGGACTGGTCGTCCGCGTCCTGTCGTCCGAACCCGTCGGGGACGGGGTCGACTCGGTGCGCGTGGAGTACACGTTCCCGGACGCCGTCTGGACCCAGACGTTCCTGTCCCGCGCCCTGACGAAGGACGCCTTCGAAGAGGCGCTGGCGGAGGCGGGTCTCAAGGTCGACCGGTATCTGACGGAGGACGGGATCTGGGTGAGAGCCGTGAAGGGGTGAGAGCCGCGGCCCCCGGCGGCACAAATCCCCTTCGCCGCCGATGAGTTCCCTGCGGTTCCCCGGTCTACCCCTGTGAAAGCACCCACCGCATCCCACAGGAGACCACCGTGTCCCAGACCAGTCTTCCCCTCAGCACCACCCCGGGCCCCGTCACTCCCCGATCCCGGGCCGCCCGTGTCTCCCTGACCGCCCTTCAGGTCGTCCTCGGCCTGTTCTACGCGTTCGCGAGCGCCCTTCCCAAGCTGATCGCCCACCCCTCGGCGACGGAGGCGTTCGACAAGCTGGGCTGGGGACACACCGGCATGTACATCATCGGCGCACTCGAACTCGCCGGAGGAATCGCCCTGTTGATCCCCCTCCTCGACTCCGTGGCCGCGATGGCGCTCAGCGCGCTGATGGTGGGCGCCTTCATCGTCAACGTCACCGTCGTCCACGGCCCCTACGTGGCGACCCCGCTCATCCTGATGCTGCCGCTCGGCCTGATCGCCTGGGCCAGACGCGGCCACACCGCCGAACTGGTCCGCCTGGTGCGCCTGCGGACCGGACGTCGGGTGTGACGGCAGGAGTCACGCCGGGTGTGACGGCCGGTGTCACGACAGGCGTCATGACGGAGCGGCGGGCGGGAGCGGCCTCAGTGGCGGGAGGAGCCGCCGGAGCCCGGCGTGCCCGGGGACCTGGTCGAGCCGGTGGGTCCCGTTGCGGGGCCCACGGTCCGGACGGGGCCGGACGAACCCGTCTGCATTCCGCGCAGGCGTTCCAGCTCGCGCCGGTCCCGCTTGGTCGGGCGTCCCGCGCCCCGGTCCCGGACACCCGCCGGAGCCACGGCCTCGCGCGGCGGGGGCGGCGGGCTGTTGTCCATATAACATTCGGCGGCCACGGGGGCACCGACCCGCTTGCGGATCACACGCTTCACGACGACGACCCGTTCACGGCCCTCGTGCCAGACCCGAACCTCGTCGCCCACACGCACCGAGTAAGCGGGCTTGACGCGCTCCCCGTTGACCCGGACATGGCCGCCCTTGCAGGCCGTGGCACCGATCGAGCGGGTCTTGACGAGACGGACGGACCAGATCCAGGCGTCGACCCGTACGCTCTCGCCTCCGGCGGGTCCGGCGGCGACGGCGGCCTGGACGGCGGCGGCGTTCGCACCGGCGCCACCGGCTCCGGCCTCGGTGCCATCACCGGCACGGACACGGGTGCCGCCTCCGGAACCGGCCTCGGCGTCGGTCCGGTGCGCGCCTCCGGCATCGGCTCCGCCTCCGGCACCCGCACTCGCACCGGCGCCTGAGCCGGTCTCGGGAGCGGCGCTGGAGCCGCTCCGGGAAGCGGTACGGGGGCGGCCGGGGCCGGAAGCGCCTTCGGAGGTGGTCCCGGGGCCGGATCCCGAGTCGGGCGTGGCGGCCTTCGCGCCGGCCGCGCCGCGCCCGCCCGCGGTACCCGAGCCCGCGCCCTTCGTCTCCCGGTCAGCACCCTGAGAAGCCATGTCCCGACTCTAATGCCCGCGGCCCGGCACACCGCATGCCTTTTCCGTCGCACGGACCACACCGGATGCGTCCCCCTCCCGGCGGGCGGAGGCTGTCGGTGAAGTCGCGCCGGGAACAGGAGAGGGGACCGAGGGTGGAGACAGCAGCGAAGGTCGACGCGTTGATGGACGGTCTGCGCGCCGATCTGGAGCGCCTCGCGGCCATCCCCTCCGTCGCCTTCCCCGGCTTCCCGGAAGAGCCGGTGCGGGAGGCCCACGATCTCCTCGTGGGACTGCTGCGGGACGCCGGGGTGGAGCGGATCGAGAGCATCGATCTCCCCGGTACCGCCCCGGTGATCTTCGGAGAGATCCCGCCGCCGGACCCCTCCGCGCCGACGGTCCTGCTCTACTCGCACTACGACGTCCAGCCGCCCGGCGACGAGAAGCTGTGGCTGTCGCCACCCTTCGAGCCGACACCCGTCGAGGGCGGGCTCAGGGCCCGAGGGATCGCCGACGACAAGTCCAATGTGATCGCTCACCTGGGCATGCTCCGGGCGTACGAGGGGCGGCCCCCGGTCGGGGTGAAGATCGTCTTCGAGGGGCAGGAGGAGTACGGCAGCCCCTTCGACGACTATCCGCCCGGCGATCCCGAGCGGTTCGCGTGCGATGCCATGGTCATCGCCGATCTCGGCAACCTCCGCCCCGGCACCCCCACCCTGACCACAGGGCTGCGGGGCGCGGCCGAGGTCGTCGTCGAGGTGCGCACCCTTCAGGAGCCCCGGCACAGCGGTGAGTTCGGCGGGGCCGCGCCGGACGCGCTGGTCGTGCTGCTGACCGCCCTGTCCACGCTGCACGACGTGCACGGCGACGTGGCCGTGGCGGGGCTGAGACGTGAGCCGTGGAGCGGAACGACGTACACCGAGGACGAGTTCCGCGAGCTCGCCGGGGTCTGCGAGGGGGTGCCGCTGGTCGGCAGCGGGAGTCTCGGCGAGCGGCTGTGGAGCGGGCCCGCGATCACGGTCATCGGTCTGGACGCGCCGGGCGTCGAGCACGCGGCCTCCGCCGTCGTCCCGTACGCCCGCGCCAAGCTCAACCTCCGCTTCCACCCGCGCCAGGACGCGAAGGAGGCGCGGGCGATGCTGGTCGACCATCTCCGCTCGCTGCGGCCCTTCGGCGTGGCGCTCACCGTCACCCCGGGCGACACGGGCCCCGGCTACGAGGCCTCGACCGGCGGTCCCGCCTATCGCGCCGCGCTCACCGCGCTGCGCGAGGCGTGGGGCGAGGAGGCGTCGTACGTCGCGACCGGCGGGTCGATCCCGCTGGTCAACGGGCTCGCCCGGGCCGCCCCCGGCGCCGAGGTGCTGCTCTTCGGGGCGCAGGACAGCATGTGCAACCTGCACGCCCCGAACGAGCGCGTCCTGCTCTCGGAACTGCGCAACACGGTGGTGGCGATGTGCGCGTTCGTGCGGGAGTACGCGAACGGCTTCCGCGTCCGGGCGGACGCGTGAGCCGGGGCGGGGCGGCCCGGTGACCACCCCGACCGGTACCGAGGCACCCGCCACCGAGGAGCCGCCGCACCGGCGCGGGTTCACGTTCCCGAGCGCGCTGACCGTCCTCGCGATCGTCACGATCGCCGTGTGGGCGCTGGCGTTCCTGATCCCGGCGGGCCAGTACGACCGCACGCCCGAGGGCAGGCCGATCCAGGGCACGTATCACCGGGTCGACTCGGGGCAGAGCTTCGTCGACCGCCTCAACGACCTGTTCCTCTCGCCCGTCAACGGCCTCTACGGAATCCTGGACGAGAAGACCACGCAGGTCGGGCCGGACTTCGCCGGTGAACTGTACGGCAGCGCGGGCGTGTTCCTCTTCGTGCTCGCCATCGGGGCGTTCATCACGGTCGTGTTCGCGACGGGCGCGCTCGACCGGGGGATCGGCCTCCTCGCCCACCGGTTGCGGGCGCGTGGGGCGTTGCTGATCGCGGGCATCATGCTGGTGTTCTCGGTGCTGGGCACGGTGGAGGGCTTCGCCGAGGAGACGCTCGGGTTCTACGGGCTGATCGTGCCGTTGATGCTGGCACTGGGCTACGACCGGATGGTGGCGGTCGGGACGATCATCCTCGGCGCCGGCATCGGAGTGCTGTGCTCGACGGTGAACCCGTTCGCCACGGGCGTCGCCTCGTCCGCCGCCGGCATCTCGCTCGGCGACGGCATCGTGCTGCGGTTCGTGATGTGGGTGGTGCTGACGGCGGTCACGATCGCCTATGTCATCCGGTACGCGCGCCGGGTGCAGAAGGTTCCGGAGCGTTCGATCACCGGGTTCCTGCCGGGGGACCGCGAGCACGCCCGGGAAGCGGCCGGTGAGGTTCCCGAGCTGACCGGGCTGCACAAGGCGGTCCTCGTCACTACGGGGCTCGTCTTCGCCTTCATGATCTTCTCCGTCGTGCCGTGGTCCAGCGCGCTCACCGGCAAGGCGGACGCGCGGCCGTACGGGTTCGAGCTCGGCTGGTCCTTCCCGGAACTGGCCGCCCTGTTCCTCGTCGCGGCGGTGCTGGTCGGTGTGGTGGCGCGGATGGGCGAGCAGAAGCTGAGCGCGACGATCGTCCAGGGCGCCGCGGACTTCATGTCACCCGCGCTGGTGATCGTGCTGGCCCGCGGAGTCACCGTGATCATGAACAACTCGAAGATCACCGACACGGTCCTTCACTCGATCGAGGGAGTGGTGGAGGGAACCAGCTCCAGTCTCTTCGCGATCATCGTCTTCGTCGTGAACCTGCCGCTGGCCTTCCTCATCCCCTCCACCTCGGGCCACGCGACCCTCGCCATGCCGATCCTGGCCCCGCTCGCCGACTTCGCGGGTGTCTCCCGTGCCGTCGTCGTCACAGCCTGGCAGGCCGCCAGCGGCTGGATGAACCTGTGGGTCCCGACCACGGCCGTCACCATCGGAGGCGTGGCCCTCGCGAAGGTCGGCTACGACAAGTACCTCCGCTTCATCTGGCCCCTCCTCGCCATCCTCTTCCTCCTGATCTGCGGGTTCCTGGCGCTCGGCGCGGAGATGACGTAGCGGCGGGGCGGGTAGGGCGCCCGGCGGGGGAGAGGGAAGGGTGAGGGGCGCGAACAGGGGCCGGGCGCGGGCCGGGCGGTCGTACGGTGGTGACGTGGACAGCGGCACTCCGGAGGCGGGCGCGGCCCGCTCCGCCGACCTCACCGCCCTCGACACGCGGATCGTCGGCTGCCGGGCCTGTCCGCGGCTGGTCGCCTGGCGCGAGGAGGTGGCCACCGTCAGGCGTGCCGCCTTCGCCGACCAGACGTACTGGGGACGCCCGGTGCCGGGGTTCGGGCCGCCCGACGCCGCCCTCCTCGTCCTCGGGCTCGCGCCCGCCGCGCACGGCGGCAACCGCACCGGGCGGATGTTCACCGGGGACCGGTCGGGCGATGTCCTGTACGCGGCACTGCACGACGTCGGGCTCGCCTCGCGGGGCACCTCGGTGAGCGCGGACGACGGACTGGAGCTGTACGGGGTGCGCGTCACCTCCCCCGTGCACTGCGCGCCTCCCGCCAACAAACCGACGCCCGGGGAGCGGGACACGTGCCGGCCCTGGCTCGTCAGGGAACTGGGGCTGCTGCGGCCGACCCTGCGCGCGGTGGTCGTCCTCGGGGCGTTCGGCTGGCAGGCCGCGCTGCCCGCCTTCGCGGCGGCGGGGTGGACGGTCCCGCGGCCCCGACCGGCGTTCGCCCACGGGGCCCGGGTGACCCTCGTACGACAGCCCGAACCGGACGGGCCGGGTACCGGCCCCGCCTCCGTCGAGCTCTTCGGCTGCTTCCACGTCAGCCAGCGGAACACCTTCACCGGACGGCTCACGCCCGCGATGCTGCGGCAGGTGCTGCGCGAGGCGGCGGGGGCGGCGGGTCTGACGACCCGCGGCTCGTAGCCGCCGGTCACACGCCGGGGCGACCGTCGGCTACGCCTCGGGGACGACCGCGGTCGCCGTGATCTCCACGAGCTGTCCGGTGTACCCGAGGCAGGCCACCCCGAGCAGGGTCGAGGAATGCGGGCCGATACTCAGCCCCGACGCCTCGACGACGTCCCAGACCGCGGACAGCACGGCGGTCTCGGTGCTGACGACGTACACGTCGGTGTACGCGACATGGGCCATGTCGCTCCCCACGGCACGCAATTGCTCGTCGAGGTTGGCCAGTACCTGCTCGGCCTGGCGTACGGGATCGCCCGGGCCGACCAGGTTCCCGTCGGCGTCGAGGGGCACGGAACCGGCGAGGAAGGCCAGCTTCGTCCCGGCCTCGACGACGGACGCGTGCGCGTAGACGGGCGGAGTGAAGAGAGAGGGGACAGTGACACGCTGGACCATGGGGACTCCCTGTGGACGGGCTCGGCGAGGCGAAGGACAACCTCCCGATGATGCGCGCGCGGCCACGGCCCACGCATCCCGATTACCGCCGCATGCACCCGGGTGCGAGCGTGGCCGCGACGGGTCACGCGGGAGCGGGAACGGGCACGGCCACGACGGTCACGCGGGAGCCGTCGCCGTCCGTGCGAATAATGCCTCGAACGATCGTCCCGCCCGCTGCTACGGTCACCGGCGTGGTGAAACTCAATCAGATCATCGCAGTGGAGAAGGGCATCAAGTCCAAGTCCCACCAGGACCTGACGGCTGCTCATCACGGCCTCCAGAAGCCCGCGTTGCTCGCGGGCATCTCGCGGACCTATCAGCCGAAGGACGAGGAGGGCGAGCAGCTGCCGCCCGAGTCGACCCGTGTCCAGGTGCAGGCCGAGGACGTGCTGCGGGACACCGCGGCGACCCTCACCCGGCTCTTCGACGTGACCGCCACCAAGGACTGGGCCAACTGCGCGGCGAGGGCCGACGTGGTGGTGGACGGGCGGGTGCTCGTCGCCGAGGTCCCGGTGTCCTATCTGCTCTTCCTGGAGAAGCAGCTCACCGACATCACCACCTTCGTGCGGAAGCTGCCCGTCCTCGACGCCTCCGAGTCCTGGGTACGAGACCCGTCCACCGATGCCTGGAAGACCGAGCCGGTGCGCACCCTTCGTACGAAGAAGGTCCCCCGGAACCACGTCAAGGCCGAGGCCACCGAGAAGCACCCGGCCCAGGTCGAGGTGTACTACGAGGACATCCCCGTCGGCTACTGGACGACCGTCAAGTTCTCCGGCGCCCTGCCCGCCCGCCGGGTGAACGAACTCCTCGGCCGGGTCGAGAAGTTGCAGCAGGCGGTCAAGTTCGCCCGCGAGGAGGCCAACGGCACGGACGTCGTCGACCAGCGCGTCGGCGACGCGGTTTTCGGCTACCTGTTCGCCCAGGGGTAGCCTCTGAACTCCCCGGCCACCACGCACCACGGCCGGGGTGCGCGAGGAGCGCAAGCTGAACCTGAGGCTTGTCGTGAATGCGCGGTTCCAGTGGAGGTTCGAGTCCTCCCCGCGGCACCACCGAGCACTCCCGTCCGGGGAGTGCCACGCGCCGCGGTAGCCCAATCCGGCAGAGGCAGACCGCGATCAATCTCAGACTATTGCTCCAGACTCAGCATTCGCCGCCGATCGCCGGATCGACCGGGCCCAGGCCCCAGTACGCCGAGATGCTGGTTCAAGTCCAGTCCGCGCAGCTCGATGCGTGGTGGTCCAAAGGCAGGACGCGGCGACATAACGACTGACCTGGGTTCTCAAGCGTGCCGGCGCGCGACATGGTGGCATCTCAGGGTCCGGGGGCCGGCTACGCCCTCGGACCCGCTCCTCCTCCCTCCCTCCCGAAGCACCCGTCCCGTGAAATGTCACATCGCGGAAATCCCCGCGTTCGTGGTCCACGGACGACGAGCACTACCCTGGTCATGACACGAGCCCGGCCGACGTCGCCCGAAGGCACCCGCCCTCGCCCGACAGGAGCCCCGTGCGCCCCACCCCCCTCGCCGTACCCCCCTGGCTCGCCCATGCCCTGCGGGCCCAGCGCGGACCGGTCCCCTGGAACGCGGTCCTACGAGGTGCGCTGGCCGCCGGCCCGCTGCTGCTCGTGGCCGTGCTGTGCGGCCGTACCCCACTCGGAGTGATCGCCGCGCTCGGCGCCATGCTGGCGGGGATCAACGACCGGCCGGGCAGCCGGCGCGTCGCCGTCGAACGGCTCGGAGTACCGGCCCTCGCCGGAGCCGCCGGTCTGCTCATCGGTTCGTACGCCGGAGAGCACACCGGCGCCGTGACCCTCACCCTCCTCCTGACCGGACTCGGACTGCTCGCCGGAGCCGTCAGCGCCGTGGGACCCGTGGCCTCCGGGGCCGGCACCCAGCTGCTCGTCACCTCGGCCATCGGCGCCGGAATGCCCCTGCCCGAACCGGGGTGGGTACGCGCACTGCTCTTCCTCGGCGGAGCCGGCTGGCTGCTCGTCCTGCGGCTCGCGCTGCCCACGACCGCCGTGAACACCGGCGACTACCGCTTCGACGGGGAGCGGGACGCCGTCGCCGGTGTGTACGAGGCCGTCGCCCTGCTCCTGCTCGCCGCGGGCGGACCCGACGCGACCCGGCGGCGCGTCGCGCTGACCGCCGCCCTCGACCAGGCGCAGGACGCGCTCGACGGGCCCCGGCTGCGGCGGTACGCCAGCTCCGGGGCCGAGCGACGGCTGCACGCGCAGTACGCCGCCGCCCTGCCCCTCGCCGAGGCCGCGACCGCGCTCGCCTGGGCCGGCGAGGCCGTGCCCGCACGGGCGGCGGAAGGCCCCCGGCGGCTCGCGGACGCCGTCCGCACCGGAGCGCCCACCGGGCCCCTGCCGGCGCCCGCCGTCCCCGGCGCCCGGTCCGGCCCGCTCGGGAGCGCACCCGTCGTGCCCGCGCTGCGCGCCCTCCACGACGCGCTGCTGCACGCCGCCGAGACCTTCGACCGGGGCTTCGGCAACGCCCTGCACAGCAGACGGCGTACCGCCTCCTCCCTGATGCGCACCGCGCTCGGTTCCGCCGGGCGCGAGTACGGGATCCGGGTCGCCCTCTGCTTCGGCGCGAGCGTCGCCGTGGCCCAGCTCCTGCACCACGCCCGTTGGTACGGCAACCATCCGCACTGGTACTGGCTCCCCGCGACCGCCGTCTTCCTCGTCAAGCCCGATCTGGGACCGCTCGCCTCGCGCGTGCTGTGCCGGGCGGCCGGAACCGTCCTCGGCGCTATCGCCTTCGCGGGGCTCGCCCTGGTCCTGCCGAGCCCGGAGGGGTTCGTCGCCCTGGTCGCGGTCAGCGGCGCCCTGATCCCCGTCGCCACCCGGCACTTCGCCGCGCAGACCGCCGTCGTCACGGTCCTGGTCCTCGCCCTCGTGATGGCCGGCGGCGAGCCGCAGGCCTCCTGGAACCGGATCGTGGAGACCTTGCTGGCCTGCGCGATCGTGCTGCTCGTCGGACATCTGCCGACGCTCGGACAGCGCGGCGGGACCGTACGGGCGCGACTCACCAGGGCCGGTGAGGCGGCGGACGTCTATCTCGCCCATGTGCTGGGCGACGGCACGGCCCGTGACCGGGCGGGCCGTTGGGTCCTGCGCCGGGAGGCCTACCGGGCGCTCGCCGAGGCCCGGGCCGCCATCGACCTGGCCGCGGCCGAACTGCCCGCCCTGGCGCGGCACTCCGAGGGGACGGCCGCGGTCGCCGCCACCCTGGAACGGCTCGTCGACACGACCACGGCGTGCGCCGTGCAGCTCGACGACACCGGCCGGCTCACACCCCGCCACACCGAGCGGATCACCGAACTCCTCGGCGAACTGGCCGAGCGACGGAAGGTCCTGGCTCCGGTCCGATGAGTGCGGCCCCTCGACTGAGTGCGGGCCCTCGACCCGCTCCTGGTTCCGCCCTCCGTTCCGGTCTCCGACCCGCCCTGCGTCCTGCTCCCGGTTCCGGTCTCCGTTCCGCTCCTCGTTCTGCCGCCCGGTGTCGACTTCGTCTCAGTACCGTCACTGCCAGAGCCGTTCACCCCATCGGAGGCGTTTAACTCTCCACAGCAGCGCTACTTGGAGGTCAAGGGTGAACGGGCGAATGGTGCTGGAGCGTTTTCCCGCCGGCGGACCACGCGGGTCGTGGCCCGCGGAGGAGTTCGCGCAGGCGCGCCGTCAGGAGGGCCAGGCGGCCGAGGTCGTCATGGATCTCGCGTCCGACGCGTTCCTCGTCGTCGTGGGCGGTGCCGACGGCGTCGAGTGAGAGGGCAAGGCGCCGGCCGCCCTTCGCCGGGCTCGGCCCGGTCGGCCGGCTCGGCTCTGTCGCATCGGTCGCGTGGGGGCGATCGGGCCGCGTGTGCCGCCCGGATCGCCCCGGTCGCGACACGGCCTCACGCGCTGATCGGACGCGACCAGGCGGGCGTGGTGCCCGTGACCTGGCACAGGGCCAGATACAGGGGGATCGGCGGGGTATACGGAAGCGTGCCATCCGGTTTGTGGATGAGCCCGGGAATCCGAGGTGAGTCCGGCACGAGGGCACCCGCGGCGTAGTGGGCGGGCGCGGGCCACTCCAGGGCGACGTCGGAGTCGGAAGGAACGATCCACCACCAGTGCGCCGGGTCGGCGTACACGCAGCCCACGCGGGGGAGCCGCGACAGCAGCTGCGGTCCGAACCGGGCGGGCACCGACACCGCGTCGCAGCCCAGCGGCACGTTCATGCCCTCGGGTACGGGGAGACGCCTCGGCGGCCCGGACCGTCGCCGTCCGCGGTTCACGCGGACCAACGTGTCCAGGCTCAGAACCCGCGCCGCGGGTCCCGCCGCAGACGTACGGCTCACAGCCTCTCCCGATCCCTGTCCCGATGCCGGTTCCGACTCTGTTCCCAGCGGTACGGTTCCTGCTCCCGGCGGCGCGGGTCCCTGTCCCCACCGCCGCCCGGGGCGGAGAAAGGCTGGGGGTTCCCCACGGTTCCCGCCCCCCAGGATCCCTCCGCCCCCGTGCCCCGACCGTCGTTCGGGGGCTTCTTCGCGCTCCAGCCGAGGTCCGCGCGCGGGCCGGTGTCCGCGTCGCGCGGGCCCTGTCCCCGCAGGGCCTCGGCTAGCCGGGCGGCCGGCTGCGCCCCGGCCCCGAATCCGGCCTCGGGCGCGTCCAGTCGATGTGGCGCGTACGGATCGTGCCGGTCGTACCGGTCGCCCGGGCCGTGCCGGTCGTCCTGACCATTCCGGTCGTCCTGACCGTCCAGGCCGTCTACGTCGACAAGGCCGGTCCGGTCGCTCCGGTCATCGGGGCCGTCGCCCGGTCCGGGCCGGGTCTCCCCGAAGGCGTCGGCCGTGTTTTCGGCCCGGTCTGCCGAGCGGGGGATCTCCGCCCACACCAGCAGACCGGGCCCGGTGTCCTGGGCCCCCCAGGCCCTGGACACTGCCGCGACGAGAAGCAATCCCCTCCCGTGCTCCTCGTCGGGCCGTTGCGGTGAGGGATGCGGCTCGCCCGGAGCGCATCCCTCGTCACCCACGGCTATGCGCACACGGTCGCCCGCGTCGTGCAGCTCGCACACGACACGGTGACCGGCGGCGTGCACGATCGCGTTGGTGACCAGCTCGGAGACCACGAGGGCCGCCGTGTCGCACGTGTCCTCGCACACCGCCCAGGCGGACAGGCGGGACCGGGTCAGGCGTCTCGCCTGGGCCACGGAGCCCGGGTGTGCGGCCAGCTCGAAGCGGAACCGGCGCTCGGCGGCGGCAACGGGGTGCTGCCCCATGGCGGCACGGAGACCGAACCGGTCTCCGGCGGCGTCTGTTCCTAACGGCGCGGACGGAATCACGCTTGCCACTATCGCGTCGCCGCGAACACTTGGCAAGACTCACTCTGAAAAATGCAGAGTGCCGTGTGACGCTGTGGGGGCGCGTGGCACACTGCTGGCAACAGCAAGCCGAGCGGCGCCAGTTGGGATCGTCGAGGCGGACGAGGAAGAACCCGGACGGCGCCGAACGGGCTGCCCGGACTCAGTGGAGGTGGGACGTGAGCGAACCGCGGTCCGCGCCGACGGTCGGCCAGGTCGTTCTCGGGCGGCGCCTGCTGGACCTGCGGGAACGCGCTGGTCTCAAGCGGGAGGAGGCCGCGCGGATCCTGCGTGTCGCCCCCGCGACGGTCCGCCGGATGGAGATGGCCGAGGTCTCCCTCAAGATCCCTTACCTGCAGCTCCTGTTGAAGTCCTACGGCGTCGGGGACCAGGAGGCCGAGGCCTTCGTCCAGCTCGCGGAGGACGCCAACAAGCCCGGCTGGTGGCAGCGGTTCCACGACATCCTGCCCGACTGGTTCTCCATGCACGTCAGCCTGGAGGGCGCCGCCTCCCTGCTGCGCTCGTACGAACCGCACTTCATACCGGGCCTGTTCCAGACCGAGGACTACGCACGCGGTGTCCTGAAGGCGGGTGCCATCGGGCAGACCCGGCCCGAGGACATCGAGCGCCATGTGGCCCTGCGCATGCAGCGCCAGGATCTGCTCACGCGCGAGGACGCGCCCCGGATCTGGGCCGTGATGGAGGAGACGGTGCTGCGCCGCACCATCGGCGGCCCCGAGGTGATGCGCGCGCAGATCGACAAGTTGCTTCAGGCCACGAGGCTGCCCCATGTGACGTTGCAGGTGATCCCGTTCTCCTCGGGGCCGCACCCCGGCACGTACGGGCCCTTCGTGCTGTTCCGATTCGCCATGCCGGAACTCCCGGACATGGTCTACAGCGAGTACCTGACCGGCGCCGTCTACCTGGACGCGCGTTCCGAGGTGGCCACCCACCTGGAGGTCATGGACCGCATGGCGGCCCAAGCCGCCACGGCACATCGCACGAAGGAGATCCTCCGGGATCTCCGCAAGGAGCTGTGAATGGAACGCGTCACGCCGGAACGCATCAACCCGCGAATAGGCAACGTGCGCATCTACAACGGAATGCCCGCCCGTGAACTGGGCAGCGAGGGCTGGCACAAGCCGTGGAGCGGCGGCAACGGCGGCAACTGCCTGGAGGCGATGAAACTCGCCGACGGCCGCATCGCCGTGCGCCAGTCCGCGGACCCGGACGGTCCCGCCCTCATCTACACGCCCGGCGAGATGACCGCGTTCATCGAGGGTGCGAAAGCGGGGGAGGCGGACTTCCTTCTCTCCTGAACGACTTGTTTGCTCTTTTCCTCACTTCCCTTAATTTGGTTCCGAGTTGATCACTTACCGAGCCTTCGGCTCATGGACCGCCACGACCGGACAGCCCGGCCGCTAAGCGGTCAAGGGGCGGTCGTACGGTCCTATCGGCGCCGGCAGGCGCGTGCGGCCCGCCCCGCTGAGCGCCCGGTCCACCGCCGAGGCGACCGCACGGCCCTCCGCGATCGCCCAGACGACGAGCGACTGGCCGCGCGCCGCGTCCCCGGCGGCGTACACCCCGGGAACGTTCGTGCCGAAGTCGGCGCCCCGGGCGATCGTGCCGCGCGGCTCCAGTTCCAGCCCCAGCTGGTCGATCAGGCCGTCGTGCCGGTCGGGGCCGCTGAAGCCGAGGGCGAGCAGCACGAGGTCGGCGGGCAGGATCCGCCCGCTACCGGGGACCGGACGGCGCTGTCCGTCGACCTCGACGAGATGCAGCGAGCGCACCCTGCCGTCCGCGTCCCCGTCGAACCGCAGTGTCGACGCGGCGAAGAGCCGGGCGTCCGCGTCCGCGGCCGGCGCGGTGCCCAGCGCACCGGCCTCCTCGTGCGCCGCGGAGAGCCGGTAGATCTTCGGATACGTCGGCCACGGCTCGGCGTCCTCGTCGCGCCCGGTGTCCGGCTGCGCGTAGATGTCGAGCTGGGTCACGGAAGCGGCTCCCTCGCGCACGGCCGTACCCAGACAGTCGGCGCCGGTGTCACCACCGCCGACGATCACCACATGCCGGCCCGCCGCGGACAGCGGGGAGACCTCCAGATCCCCCTCGCACACGCGGTCGGCCAGCGGAAGGTACTCCATCGCCTGGTGGATGCCGGACAACTGCCTTCCCGGTACGTCCAGTTCACGCCACGCCGTCGCGCCGAGCGCCAGGACGACCGCGTCGTAGCGGGCCTTGAGCTCGGTGGCCCCGATGTCGGTCCCGATCGCCGTCGACGTACGGAACTTGGTGCCCTCCGCGCGCATCTGGGCCAGCCGACGATCCAGATGCCGCTTCTCCATCTTGAACGCGGGGATCCCGTACCGCAGCAGCCCCCCGATCCGGTCGGCCCGCTCGTACACGGCCACGGTGTGACCTGCCCGGGTCAACTGCTGCGCCGCGGCGAGTCCGGCGGGCCCCGACCCGACCACCGCGACCGTGCGTCCCGAGAGACGGTCCGGCGGACGCGGCGGTGTGAGACCGTCCGCCCAGGCGCGGTCGGCGATGGCGACCTCGACGTTCTTGATGGTGACCGCGGGCTGGTTGATCGCCAGCACACAGCCCGCCTCGCACGGGGCGGGGCACAACCGCCCGGTGAATTCGGGGAAGTTGTTCGTGGCGTGCAGCCGGTCGCTCGCGGCCCGCCAGTCGTCGCGCGAGACGAGGTCGTTCCACTCGGGTATCAGATTGCCCAGGGGACACGCCTCGTGGCAGAACGGGATCCCGCAGTCCATGCAGCGGTCGGCCTGTTTCTCGATGATCGGCAGCAGGCCTCCGGGAACGTACACCTCGTCCCAGTCCCGCACCCGCTCCGACACGGGCCGGCGCGGATACTCCTGGCGGGGTGTGGTCATGAAACCCTTGGGATCGGCCATGGCCGTCTCCCTCATGGACGCGTACGGGGACCGGAGCAGCACGGCCGTCGGGCCTGGTCGGCCACGGAATCCGGGCAGCACTCCTTTCCCGCCACGATACGTCCCCCGTGCACACGCCGCCGCCCCGGAGGACGGCGGGCCGGCGCCCCGGACGAGGACGGACACGGGCAGGGCCCGGGCGGTGCCGACCGCGGGCCCGGTGGACGGGCGGACCGGGGCGTCCGGCTCAGGTGAGGGCGAGCGCGTACGACACGGCCGCGGCGGCCGAGGCGGCGGTGCGGACGTGGTTCCACATCGTCCACTGGCGCACGAATATGGGCCAGTAGGCGTCGGCCTCCGGTGAGCCGGGGGCCAGCTTCCGCAGCGCCTCGTTGCGGGGAACGTTCGCCGCGATGGTCACCCCGAACGCCCCGAACAGATACAGCGCGCTGCCGAGCAGCAGTTCCACCGTCCCGTCGGCCGGCAGCAGGACGAACGTCACCACCGCCAGCACCGAACACAGCACCGCCGACCCGAGGAACACCAGCATGAACGGGGGACGGACCGCGGCGACGTTGATCGCGTTCATCGCGGCGACTCCCTGCGCCGGAGGCAACTGCGCGAGCGCTCTCATCACGAAGGTCGAGAACCCGCAGAACACCCCGGCCACCAGCCCGCAGCCGAGCACCCCCAGCAGGGTCAGCACGAAATACGGTCCATCGATCATGTCCACTCCCGTGTCGAACCGGCCGGATCCAAGAGCCTGCACAGCACCGGCCGTCATCTCAAGCGAAATCCTCCGCGCCCGGCACGGCCATGACCACGCGGCGCGCACCAGGGCGCGACCGTCTCCCGACGCCCGCCGACCACCTGTCCCACCCGCACCACCTTCACACTCGCTCAGGGCCGCGCGGTGAACTCGGCCAGGCCTGCGCGGTGATGCCGTCACGCCATTCCCAGAGCCTCGTGTCGACGGTGGCCGCGATCCGGCGGCGCGCCTCGTACCGCGAGACGCCGCTCATGAGCAGCTGGTCGTACGGCGTCTCGGTGTGCCGTACCGACGCCCGGACCGCCGCGGTCACCGCCGCTTCGGACAGCGCGCGGCCGGCCGAGCTCCGCCCGACCCGTCCGCTGCCGCGCACCGAGGCATGCGCGGCGATCGCCCTGGCCCGGTCGGCCGGACAGTGCGGAAACAGCCGGGATATCTCCCGTGCGAACGCCTCCGTGAAGCGGACGTCCTCCGCCTCCCTGCGCCGCGCGTCCCGTGCCCGGCGCCGCCGCCGCGCCTCGGCGTCCGCCAGGCACCGCTCCTCCGCCAGGGCCAGCGCCGCCTCCTCGACCATGACCCCCTGCCGTTCGTAGCGTCCGCGCCGCCGGTTGAACCGCACCACCACGGCCGACAGCGCGCTGCCCTCCCGCGATCTGCGGGTGAGCGCGGTGTCACCGCGCGGCACGAACACCAGATGTCCGAGATCCGCGCAGTCCAGACAGCGAGGTGCGCCCTCCTCCAGCACCAGCAGCGGGAGCGGCCCGTTCCGGCACTCGACGCAGTGCCGCTTCCTGAGCGGCTGGACGACGAGAAGCCCGTTCCGGTGCGGAGGTTCGGCGATCGGTGCCATACGCGGTTCTTTCCCCGGACCGGTGCCACATCTACGTCGTGGGGCGCGACCACCGGGTCCCTTCGGGCGCGCGGCATCATGGGTGCCGTGCGACTCGAAGCGATCACCTGGGAACGGCTCGGCGACCACCTCGCCGATCGTCTGCTCGACCTGAAGCCGCAGGACGGCAGCCCCTGGCCGCGTGTCGCCTTCGACGGGGCACCGGCCGCCCGCCCCGGCGACCTCGCGCGCCGCGTCCTCGAGGCACTGCGGGTCCGCGGCCGTCCCTCGCTGGTCGTCGGCGCGGAGGGCTTCCTGCGTCCCGCCTCGCTCCGGCTCGAATACGGTCACCAGGACGTCGAGGCCTATTACGACGGCTGGTTCGACACCGGCGCTCTGTGGCGCGAGGTCTTCGGCCCCCTGGAACCCGGCGGCGACGGCAGGGTCCTGCCCGACCTCCGGGACCCCGCCACGGACCGGGCCACCCGCAGTCCCTACGTCCAACTCCCGCCCGGTGGAGTCCTGTTGCTCCACGGCCCCCTCCTTCTGCGTCACTGGTTCCCGTTCGACCTCAGCGTCCACGTCCTCCTCTCCCCGGGCGCCCTCCGCCGCCGTACCCCCGAGTCCGAGCAGTGGACTCTCCCCGCGTTCGCCCGCTACGAGAGCGAGGTGGGCCCGGACACCGCGGCCGACGTCCTGGTACGGGCCGACGACCCCCGCCACCCGGCCTGGAACGGCTGACCCGCACCGGGGACGGCTCACCACCGGGCCCGGACCGGCCGATCACGCCGGCCGTAGATCCAGGTGCGTGGCCCCCGGGGCGCGGCGAGAATGAGGGGCGCCGGGACCAGCGGTGCGTCCCGCGCCGCTCCGGCCGTCCGGTACAGGGAGGTACGTCATGACCACCGCCGGAGACATCATGCACCGGGGTGCCCAGTGGATCCCCGCGCACGAGACCCTGGACCGCGCCGCCCAGCTGATGCGCGAGCTCAACGTGGGGGCGCTGCCCATCAGCGACCAGGACGATCGCCTCTGCGGCATTCTCACGGACCGCGACATCGTCGTCGGCTGTGTGGCCATGGGACATGACCCCGCACGGGTCACCGCCGGCGAGATGGCCCACGGCACACCGCGTTGGATCGACGCGGGCGCCGATGTCGGCGAGGTGCTCCAGGAGATGAAGGAGCACCAGATCCGCAGGCTTCCGGTGATCGACGACAAGCGGCTCGTCGGAATGATCAGCGAGGCCGACCTCGCCCAGCACGTCAGCGACGAACAGCTCGCCGCCTGGGTGGAGAGCGTCTACTCGCGGGGCACGGCCGACGCGACGGGCTGACCCCGACCACCCCTCGATCCCTACCCGCTACTCGTTCCCCCGGTCCCTTCGTTCCGGCTGGCCCGACCGGACGGTTCTCGGGCGCGCTCTCAGAGCCAGCCGTTGCGCCGGAAACCTCGGTAGAGGACGAGACAGCCGATGGATATGACGCCGACGACGATCGGGTAGCCGAACTTCCAGTGCAGTTCGGGCATGTTGTCGAAGTTCATGCCGTAGACGCCGCAGACCATGGTGGGGACGGCGATGACCGCCGCCCATGCCGTGATCTTGCGCATGTCCTCGTTCTGCGCCACCGTCACCTGCGCGAGATGCGCCTGAAGGATCGAGTTGAGCAGCTCGTCGAAGGCGGCTATCTGTTCGGTGACCCGCAGCAGATGGTCGGAGACGTCACGGAAGTACGCCTGTATCTCCGGGTCGACCACACGGGCCGGCCGGGCCGCCAGCTCCTGGACGGGCCGGGAGAGAGGGACCACCGCCCGCTTCAGTTCGAGGAGTTCACGCTTGAGCTGGTAGATGCGGCCGGCGTCGGCGCGTGCGCCGTTCTCGGCGAACACATCGGCCTCGACCTGGTCGATGTCCGCCTGGACCGAGTCCGTGACGTGCACGAAGTCGTCGACCACATGGTCCGCGATCGCATGCAGCACCGCGGCCGGGCCCTTGGACAACTGCCGGGCGTCGGACTCCAGTTCCTCACGCAGCGGGCCGAGCGAACCGTGTCGTCCGTGCCGCACGGTGATGACGAAGTCCGGACCGACGAACACCATGATCTCGCCGGTGTTCACCACCTCGCTGGTCGCCGTCAGCTCCTTGTGCTCGACGTAGCAGACGGTTTTGAACACCGCGAACAGCGTGTCGCCGTACCGCTCCAGCTTCGGACGCTGATGCGCCTCCACCGCGTCCTCGACGGCCAGGGGGTGCAGGTCGAAGAGTTCCGCGATGTCCGCGAACTCCACATCGGTCGGTTCGTGCAGCCCGAGCCAGACGAATCCCTCGTCGCGCTTGCGGATCCGCTGCACGGTGTCGACCAGATCCCGGCCCTCGGGGATCCGTACACCGTCCCGGTAGGCGACGCAGTTGACCACCGCGGAGCCCAGCGGCGACCGGGCGGGGTGACTGAGGTCGACACGGCGGCTCCGCCGTGTCAGCCGCGCCACTCTGCGGAGGCCGTCGACCGCGCCGAGAGCCGTCACCCTCCGCAAATTCCCTGCCATGGACATCTGGATCTCCTCGCGTGGATCTCCTCCGGCCGCACTCTGCGCCTGGCGCGCCAGTCTGCCAGGCCCGGCCGAAGACCGGAAAAGGCTGTGGGAACGGAAGGTTCCGTTCCGGCGAGTGGGTGGGCCGGGCAGCCCGATGTTCGTCTGGACGAGCTGGGTGATGTCGGTCCCGAAAGCCCGGCTGACGTCCGTGTCGAAGGGCAGCCCGGCGTTCGTGCCGAAGGGCAGCCCGGCGTCCGTCCCGACAACGGGAGCGTCGCCGATCCGCGACGAGCGGGTCGGCTGGGATGATCTCCCCATGACGCGAGCCGACGGATATCTCCTCGACAACCAGCAGACGGAGGCGGGCCGGCGTTTCGAGGCCCTCGCCACTCTCTTCGACCCCACGACGTTCCGGCACATGGAGCGCTTCGGCGTCGGCTCCGGCTGGCGCTGCTGGGAGGTCGGGGCGGGCGGCACGTCCGTCGTGTCCTGGCTCGCCAAGAAGGTCGGCCCGACGGGCAAGGTCGTCGCCACCGACATCGACACCTCGTGGGCGGCCTCCGTGGCACGCCCGCCGGTGGAGGTCCGCGTCCACGACGTCGGTGCCGAGGAACCGCCGGGGGAGGGCTTCGACCTCGTGCACGCCCGGCTCGTACTGGTCCATGTGCCGGACCGGGAACGTGCGTTGCAGTCGATGATCAAGGCCCTGCGGCCCGGCGGCCGGCTTCTCGTCGAGGACGCGGATCCCGCCCTCCAGCCGCTGCTCTGCCCCGAGGAGTACGGCCCCGAGCAGCGCCTCGCGAACCGGCTGCGCCACGGCTTCCGCAAGCTGCTCGCCGAACGCGGTGCCGACCTCGCCTACGGACGCAAGCTTCCGCGGCTGCTCCGGGAGGCGGGCCTCTCGGGCGTGGAGGCCGACGCGTACTTCCCCGTCGCCTCACCGGCCTGCACGGCGCTGGAAGCCGCCACGGTCCGTCAGATCCGCGACCAGCTCGTCACCGCGGGCCTGGCCACCCAGGAGGAGATCGACGAGCACCTCGCGAACGTGGCCGCCGGTTCCATGGACCTGGCGACCGCGCCGATGATCTCCGTCTGGGGGCGCAAGAGCTGAGCGTCGGCGCGGGGCGGGACGCCGTGCCGGCAGACGGGTACGTCATCGTCCGGCCCAGGCGTCGGCGGCCCCGCTGCTCTCCTTCTCCTCCCACTCCTCGATCTCCGCACTCTCCTCGCTCTCCTTGCCGGGAGCTCTTGTCGGCGGCCGTCCGCCGACCCGTTCCACGGCCTTCGCCCCGGCCGCGCACCCCGCCCTCGCGGCCTCCCCGGGTCCGGACCCCGCGAGCAGGGACGCGAGAAACGCGCCGGTGAACGCGTCACCGGCACCCGTGGTGTCCCGCGGTGTCGCCCGGGCCGCCGGGACATGTGCCCGGACGGACCCGGAGCGGGCGACCAGGGCGCCGTCACTCCCCAGCTTGGCGACGACCAGGGGGAACCGGCGGCTCAGTTCGGCGGCCGCCTCGGCCGGATCGGACAGTCCGGTCAGCAGGCAGGCCTCGTCGCGGCTGGGCAGCAGGACGTCCACGCCCGAGCAGAGTCCGAGGAAGCGGTCCACGCCGAGCGCGGTGAGGAATCCCGCCGATGCCGGGTCGAGGCTCACGGGAACGCCACGCGTGCGCGCCGACTCCAGGACCACCGACACCAGCGCGCGGCTGGGCGCGGAGAAGAACAGATAGCCCGACAGATGCAGCCGCGCGACCCCGTCGAGCAGGTCGGGCGACCAGTCCTCCGGTGCCAGCCGCAGTGAGGCTCCGCTGTCCGTGAGGAACGTGCGCTCCGCCGAGGCGCCGCCGTCCACGAGACAGATCACCGTCCCGGTCGGTGCCTTCGGATCGGTCACCAGCAGGGGCCGTACCCCGCCCGCCGTGAGTTCGCGTTCGTGCCACGCGGCGGAGTCGCGGCCCACCCGGCCGAGCAGCCGCACATCGGCGCAGCCCTCGTACACGGCCCAGCAGGCGACATTGGCACCCGCGCCGCCCGGTACGGTCCGGACGGCGGCGACCGTGTCGGTGCCGGGCGCCAGTGGGCCGCTGTGCCGGGCCACCACATCCGTGACCACGTCCCCGACGACGAGCAGTGCGCCGTCGCGGGGGCCGGCCCGGTCCGCCGGTCCGGGCCTATCGGCCGGGCCGTCCCGGCCGGTGTCGCTCACACCTCCGCCCAGGCCGCCGCGATCCGTCCCGCGAGGCGCACGTTGCCTCGTACCGCCGCCAGATTGGCGGCCAGCGAGGCGCCGTCCGTGCCCCGGACGAGATGGGCGAGCAGGAACGGTGTCACAGCCTGGCCCGTCACTCCCTCCGACGCGCAGGCCTCCAGCGCCTCGGCAAGTACGCGCGCGTGCAGGGCCGGATCGAGCTGTTCCTCCTCGGGGACGGGGTTCGCGACGATCAGCGACGAGTCGGGCGCGTGCAGGGCGTCCTGGGCACGCATCACCCGCGCGACCTGCTCGGGGGAGTCGAGGGTCCAGTCCACGGGGTGCCCCGAGTCGGACAGATAGAAGCCGGGGAACCGGTCCGTGCCGTACCCGGCGACCGCCACGCCCAGCGTCTCCAGCCGCTGGAGGGTCGCGGGCACGTCCAGGATCGACTTGACTCCCGCGCACACCACCGTGATCCGGGTGCGCGCCAGCAGACCCAGATCGGCGGACTCGTCCTGGGTGACGGTCCACTCGCGGTGCACTCCGCCGAGGCCTCCCGTGGCGAAGACCCGCACGCCGGCCCGGGCCGCCAGCAGCGCCGTCGCGGACACGGTCGTCGCCCCGCTCGCTCCGGCGGCCACCGCGAGCGGCAGGTCCCGATGGCCCAGCTTGCGGATGCCGTCCTCGTTCGCGACCCGCTCCAGCTGGCCCTTGTCCAGGCCGACGAGCGGCCGGCCGTCGAGGACCGCGGTCGTCGCGGGTACCGCGCCCTCCGCGCGGACGACCTCCTCCAGTTCGAGGGCGACCTCCAGATTGCGCGGGCGGGGCAGCCCGTGGGCGATGATCGTGGACTCCAGGGCCACCACCGGCCGCCGTGCGTCGAGCGCCTCCCGCACCTCTTCGGACGTCACGATCACGCGTCTGCCTCCTGTCGTCGGTCGACGTTCCCGTCCCTGGATCTCTGGCGGGCGGCGCGCCCGGTCAAACCCTCCTCTCACAGCGGTTCCGGCACGGCCGAGGGGCCGACCCCCGGCAGCCCGGGCCAAGGGCAAGCCCTTAGGGTGTCCGCTCATGAACACGAACTCCCAGGCCACACCGTCGTTCGCCGTGCACATCCCCGACGCCGAGCTCGAACCCGAGCCGCTGGACCCGGCCCAGATCGTCTCCGGTGACCCCGCCGTCACGGGCAAGGTCCTGTGGGAGTCCGCCGACGGCAAGCAGCTGCGCGGCATCTGGCAGATCACGCCCGGCGTCGTGACCGACACCGAGGCCAACGAGCTCTTCGTCGTGGTCAGCGGTCGCGCCACGATCGAGGTGGAGGGCGGTGACGTCATCGAGGTGGGCCCCGGTGACGCCGCGTTCCTGCGCGAGGGCGACCGCACGACGTGGACCGTCCACGAGACGCTGCGCAAGGCGTACCACATCACCCTCTGACGGCTTCCGAGGAGCACGCGACGGCCTATGGCGGAGCGGACCCTCCACCGGGGCCCCTGACGCAGGCCGCCGACCGCGGCCTCAGAACAGGGGCTCCGGGAGGACCCCTTCGAGGGCCAGCAGCTTCCGCTTGGTCTCCAGACCGCCCCCGAAACCGCCGATGCCTCCGTCGCTCTCGACCACCCGGTGACACGGCACCACGACCGGCAGCGGGTTCGAGCCCATGGCCACGCCCACGGCCTGGGCCGCCCCCGGCGCTCCGACCCTCCCGGCCAGGTCGCCGTAGGCCACGACCGAGCCGAACGGGACACCCGAGTTCAGCTCCCGCAGCACCTGACGGTTGAACCCCGAGATCAGCGACCAGTCGAGCGGCAGGTCGAAGTCGTGCCGCTCGCCCGCGAAGTACGCCTCGACCTGGCGTATCGCCTCGGCCAGCAGCGGCGACGAGGGCTCCTCGACGGGTTCGCCGCCCAGCCGGGACGCGAGCCGGCCGAGCGCCGTCTCGCGCACCTTGCCCGAGGCGTGGAAGACGACGTTGACCAGGCCCTGGGGCGTCGCGGCGAGGAGGAGCGGACCGATGTCCGTGCCGACGACGCACCACACGATCCGCTGCCCGTACCGCCCGTGGCTGTCCATGCGACCCACCGTACGGCCCGCCACCGACAATGCCCGGTGCGCGGCCGGAACCCGTCCGCGCACCGGACGACAGCGCGTCAGCGCAGAGCGGCGCGGATCACGTCGGGCGTGTTCGTGATGACGCCGTCCGTGCCGAAGCCCGCCAGCCGCCGCGCGGTGGCCGCGTCGTCCACGGTCCAGGCGAAGACCTTCATCGGACCGTGCGGGCCGTGGAGCCTGTGGACCGCCGAGACGTAGTCCGGCGACAGGGCGTGGTGATCGGAGTTGATCTGGTCGGTGAACCGCGCGTACCGGGGCAGCCGCGCGACGGGCGGGGTCCCGAGGAACGCCGTCGTGATGCCGGGCCGCAGCCGGTGCACGGTCCGGACGCTGTCCGCGCTGAAGCTCTGGACGATCAGCCTGTCCCGGAGGTGCACCGGGTCGAGCCAGCCCTCGTTGTTCAGCAGCCTCAGTGTCTGCCGCTCGATGCCCGGGTAGAGCTCGGGGTTCTTGATCTCCAGGACGAGTTTCTGGTGGTTGCGCGAGACGCGTTCCATGTACTCCCGCAGCGTCGGAACCTTCGCGCCCGCGAACCGGGGGCCGAACCAGCTCCCGGCGTCCAGGCGGGAGATCTCGGCCGCGGTGAAGTCCTTGACGTTCCAGGGGCTCCGGCCGGGATAGACCTCCTTGGCGTCCGTCGTACGCGCCAGAGAGGCGTCGTGGAGCACGACCAGCTGCCCGTCGCGGGTGCGCTGGACGTCGTTCTCGACCCAGTCGAAGCCCAGTTCGGCCGCGCGGTCGATGGAGTCCAGAGTGTTCTCCGGAGCGTACGCCGAGGCGCCGCGGTGGGCGACGACCAGCGGTGCCGCGATCCGGCCGCCGGCCTTGGCGTGCGGGCTGGGCAGTATCAGAACGGCTCCCCCAAGAAGCGCGGCGGTCGTGGCGGCGGCAACGCGCGCGTGCATGCGTTCTCCTCGCGTCGGGCGATCACGTACAGCACAAGACTGACAGCAGAGAGTCGACGGGGAGGGGAAGCGAGATGGCCGCGGATTGAATGGAGTTGTCCAAGTCCGCTCGCTGTCGGCGCACAACTGGGGAGAGGTCGTGATTGTTTGCAGGATTATCGTTCGACCATTCCGGTGGGGTCGTACTCTCTGCCTCAACCCGGTCCGCTCCGGCGGCCCGGGCCGCGGGGGCGTTTCGGTCGGTTCCATGAGCAACAGGGCGGGAAAGGCAGCCGCGCATGCAAGGCACGGTCGACGGCTTCAGCTACGGACTCGTCACACCGCTGGTGGCGTATTTCATGGCCTGCCTGGGCGGGGCACTGGGCCTTCGCTGCACCACCAGATCCATGTGCGCCGCGGGCTCCTGGCGGGCCGGATGGCTCGCCCTCGGCTCGGTCGCCATCGCCTCGGGCATCTGGACCATGCACTTCATCGCCATGATGGGATTCACGGTCGAGCAGAGCCCCGTCCACTACGACCGGCCGACGACGTTCGCGAGCCTGGGCGTCGCCGTCCTGATGGTCGGCGCCGGGATCTTCATCGTCGGCTACCAGGGCGCCGCCGGACCGGCGCTCTTCACCGGCGGGACCGTCACCGGCCTGGGCATCGCCTCCATGCACTACCTGGGCATGGCCGGCATGCGCCTCAACGGGAAGCTCGCCTACAACACGTTCACCGTCGCCGCCTCGGTCGTCATCGCCGTCGTGGCCGCCATCGCCGCCCTCTGGGCCGCGGGACAGGTGCGCGGGTTCCTCTGGAGCGTCGGTGCGAGCCTCGTCATGGGGCTCGCGGTCAGCGGCATGCACTACACGGGCATGGCGGCGCTCACCGTCCATCTGCACGGTCCGGCCGGCGGCACCCCCGCCGGTGACTCGGCCGCCGCGCTGCTCGCGCCCATGATGATCGGCCCCCTCGCCCTGCTCTGCCTCGCGGGCGTCGTCGTGATGTTCGATCCGCAGATGGTCGTGGGCAAGCCCGACCGGCGTCCCGCGGAGATCCGGCTGCCGGGCGTCCCGGCCCACCCCGGACCCGCGCACACCGGCCGTCGTCCGGCCGTCCGCCCCGTGCGGGAAGGCGCGTACCGCCGGTCGCGGACCCCGCAGAGCAGGTGATCTGGCCCGGTTGTCAGTGCGGGGTCGTACGGTGGATCCATGCGGCCCGTATCCAAGATCGAACGTTCGGTGGCGCCCTTCGAGGTCGTCAGCCACTTCCAGCCGGGCGGTGACCAGCCCACGGCCATCGCCGACCTGGAGAAGCGCATCCGCGCGGGTGAGAAGGACGTCGTCCTGCTGGGCGCGACCGGCACCGGCAAGTCCGCCACCACCGCGTGGATGATCGAGAAGCTCCAGCGCCCCACGCTCGTCATGGCCCCGAACAAGACGCTGGCCGCCCAGCTGGCCAACGAGTTCCGCGAGCTGCTGCCGAACAACGCCGTCGAATACTTCGTCTCGTACTACGACTACTACCAGCCCGAGGCCTACGTCCCGCAGTCGGACACCTACATCGAGAAGGACTCCTCGATCAACGAGGAGGTGGAGCGCCTGCGCCACTCCGCGACCAACTCCCTGCTGACCCGCCGCGACGTCGTCGTGGTCGCCTCGGTGTCCTGCATCTACGGCCTCGGTACTCCCCAGGAGTACGTGGACCGGATGGTCAGCCTCAAGGTCGGCGACGAGATCGACCGCGACCAGCTGCTGCGCCGCTTCGTCGACATCCAGTACACCCGCAACGACGTCGCCTTCGCCCGCGGCACCTTCCGGGTCCGCGGCGACACCATCGAGATCTTCCCGGTCTACGAGGAGCTCGCGGTCCGCATCGAGATGTTCGGCGACGAGATCGAGGCCCTGTCCACGCTGCACCCGCTCACCGGCGAGGTCATCAGCGACGACGAGCAGATCTACGTCTTCCCCGCGTCCCACTACGTGGCGGGCCCCGAGCGCATGGAGCGCGCCGTCAACGACATCGAGAAGGAGCTGGGGGAACGCCTCGCCGAGCTGGAGAAGCAGAACAAGCTCCTGGAGGCCCAGCGCCTGCGCATGCGGACGACGTACGACATCGAGATGCTCCGCCAGATCGGGTCCTGCTCCGGTGTCGAGAACTACTCGATGCACTTCGACGGCCGTGAGCCCGGCTCCCCGCCGAACACACTGATCGACTACTTCCCGGACGACTTCCTGCTCGTCATCGACGAGTCGCACGTCACCGTCCCGCAGATCGGCGCGATGTACGAAGGCGACGCCTCCCGCAAGCGCACCCTCGTCGACCACGGCTTCCGGCTGCCCTCCGCCCTGGACAACCGCCCCCTGAAGTGGGAGGAGTTCCAGCAGCGGATCGGCCAGACCGTCTACCTCTCGGCGACCCCGGGCAACTACGAGCTCTCCCGCTCCGACGGCCACGTCGAGCAGATCATCCGCCCCACCGGCCTGATCGACCCCCAGGTGGTCGTCAAGTCCACCGAGGGCCAGATCGACGACCTGGTGCACGAGATCAGGCTGCGCACCGAGAAGGACGAGCGCGTCCTGGTCACCACGCTCACCAAGAAGATGGCCGAGGACCTCACCGACTACTTCCTGGAACTGGGCATCCAGGTGCGCTACCTGCACAGCGACGTCGACACCCTGCGCCGCGTCGAGCTGCTGCGAGAACTGCGCGCAGGCGAGTTCGACGTCCTGGTCGGCATCAACCTGCTGCGCGAGGGCCTCGACCTCCCCGAGGTCTCCCTGGTGGCGATCCTCGACGCCGACAAGGAGGGCTTCCTGCGCTCGGGAACCTCCCTCATCCAGACCATCGGCCGCGCGGCACGCAACGTCTCCGGCCAGGTCCATATGTACGCGGACAAGATCACCCCGGCGATGGAGAAGGCCATCGAGGAGACCAATCGCCGCCGGGAGAAGCAGATCGCGTACAACAAGGAGCGGGGCATCGACCCGCAGCCACTGCGCAAGAAGATCAACGACATCGTGGCGCAGATCGCCCGCGAGGACGTCGACACCGAGCAGCTGCTCGGCTCCGGCTACCGGAAGACGAAGGACGGCAAGGGCGCCAAGGCCCCCGTCCCCGCGCTGGGGGCCAAGGCGACCCGTGCAGCCAAGTCCGCCAAGGACAAGACCGCGGTGCCGACCGACCGTCCCGCGGCCGAACTCACCCAGCAGATCGAGGACCTGACGGAACGGATGCGCGCCGCGGCGGCCGACCTCCAGTTCGAGATCGCGGCCCGGCTGCGCGACGAGGTGTCCGAGATGAAGAAGGAACTGCGGCAGATGAAGGAGGCGGGAATCGCCTGACGGCCGCGTCGACGGCACCGGACCCCGGCCGGCACATGATGTGTTGCAAGACCGACACAAAGTGCGGCCCAGGGTTCGGCGCCGTCAGTGCCGCTGCGTAGGGTTCTGTTCATCCGCGGATTCCGCGGCAACAGGGGACAGTTCGAGAGGGGACAGCGCGTGACGGTCAACATGACCAAGGGTCAGGCCATCAGTCTGCAGAAGAACGACGGGGGCACGCTGACCGCGGTCCGTATGGGACTCGGCTGGCAGGCGGCCCCCCGGCGCGGCCTGTTCGGTTCGCGCACCCGCGAGATCGACCTCGACGCGTCCGCCGTGCTGTTCGCGGACAAGCAGCCCGTCGACGTCGTGTTCTTCCGCCACCTCGTCAGCGACGACGGCTCGGTGCGGCACACCGGTGACAACCTGGTCGGCGGCGCCGGCCAGGGCGGCGACGACGAGTCCATCCTCGTCGACCTCCAGCGCGTCCCGGTCCACGTCGACCAGATCGTCTTCACCGTGAACTCCTTCACGGGCCAGACCTTCCAGGAAGTGCAGAACGCGTTCTGCCGCCTGGTCGACGAGACCAACGGCCAGGAACTCGCCCGCTACACCCTCGCGGGCGGCGGCCAGTACACGGCCCAGATCATGGCGAAGGTGCACCGCTCCGGGAGCGGCTGGCAGATGACGGCCCTCGGCACACCGGCCAACGGCCGCACGTTCCAGGACCTGATGCCCGCCATCCTGCCGCACCTCTGAGCGGCCGGCACAGACGCACACGGGGACACAGGGGGACAAGGCGATGACGGCCGAGCTGGTCAGGGGGCAGAACCACCCGCTCTCCCAGGTTCGTCTCGAGGTCCGTATCTCGGCCGGCAAGCCGATCGTGGCGGGGGCCACGCTCAGCGACGAGCGGGGGAAGGTCCGGGGCGTCGAGTGGGTGGCCCACCCGGGCGCGCCCACGCTTCCCGGACTCGAAGTGTCCCGGCAGGCGGCGGCCGACCACCGGCTCGCCTTCGACCTGGGCGCCCTGCCGCAGGACGTGCACCGGGTCAGTGTGCTGCTCGCGCTGCCCGCAGGCGTCGGCGGACCGGTCCGGTTCGGGGCCGTCGCCGCCCCCTTCGTCGCGGTGACCGGCCTCGACGGTACGGAAGTCGCGAGTTACACCGTCACCGGACTGGACACCGAATCCGCCGTCGTGGCCCTTGAGCTCTACCGCAGGCAGGGTGCCTGGAAGGTGCGCGCGGTCGGCCAGGGCTACGCGGGCGGACTCGCCGACCTCTTCGCCGACCAGGGGCTCCCCGAGGCACGGCAGCTCGCCAGCAGCATCAACGACGCGGTGGCCCGGGGCATGGCGCGGTCGGTGGCCGCGCCCCCGCCGCGCACCCCGGACACGGACCGGTCGCGACAGGCCGCCGCCCCGGCCCAGGGACCGGACCAGACCCGCCCCGGAGCCGGGCCCCAGGGAGCCGCCGGGACCGTGCCGCCGCAGCAGACCCCGTACACCCCCGCTCCGCAGGGAGCCACGGCCGGCGGGACCGGTCGTCCAGCGGGCTCCGCGCAGCCCGCGCCCACCGCGGGCGCCCCGGCGTCGCCCACCGCCGGCGGCCCGGTCGACTACAGCCACCCCGGACGGCAGACCGCCGCTCCGCCGCCACCCCCGCCGACCGCTCCGCCGGGCCGGCCCGGAGAACCCGCGCAGCCGGTCGCGGGCGACGCGACCGGCTGGTCCATGGAGGAGCGGCTGTACAACCAGGTCTGGGGGATGTTCGAGGACCTGGCCAGGACCGTCGCCGCGTACCGCAGCGCCGTGGACTTCGCCGACTCCCGCATGGAGAAGGAGCTCGACCAGGTTCTCTCCGACCCGCGCAGCCGGATCGGGGGGCAGGGCGACGCCGCTCGCGAAGCCGCCCGTGCCAAACACGCCCGGCTGGTCGACCAGGCCCGGGCCGCCCTCGACCGGGACCTCGCCCAGCTCACCGCCGAGGCCGAGGTCGTGGAGCCCGCGCTCCCGATGGCCTACGCGCGCTGGGACAACCCGGTCTGGCACGGCTACCGCGCCCCCATGGAGATACCCATGGCGCTGCGGCTCGGCGACCTCCGGCTGCCCGAGACCGAGAACCTGAGCATTCCGATGCTGGTCCGCCTGCCCCTGGAGCGCGGCCTGTGGATCGACAGCGGCCGCACCTCCCTGGAGGGCACGCTCGCCGATTCCGACCAGGTGCGCCGGCTGGCCATGGATACCGCCGTGGCACACGCGGCCCGGCTGCTCGCGGTCTATCCCGCGGGCGAGTTCACCGTGCATGTCATCGACCCTGCCGGTACCGGAGCCTCGTCCCTGGCGCCCCTGACGGGGTCCGGAGTGCTCGGCAGTGCTCCTGCCGCGGGTGCCAAGGGCGTGGCGGACGTGCTGAACCGCCTCACCCAGCGGGTCGACCTGGTGCAGATGGCGTTGCGCGGGGGAGCGGCGGACTCGCTGCCGCCGGATCTCGACACCGCCGAGCAACTGCTGATCGTCAACGACTTCCCGCACGGTTTCGACGACCGGGCCGTCACCCAGCTCCGCTACCTGGCGGACGAGGGACCGGCCGTCGGTGTCCATCTGATGATGGTGGCGGACCGGGAGGACGCCGCGGCCTACGGACCGCTGCTCGACCCCCTCTGGCGGTCGCTGCTGCGGATCACGCCGGTGCCCGACGACCATCTCGCCGATCCGTGGGTGGGACACGCGTGGACGTACGAGCCCGCGCTGGTGCCGGCGAACAGCCAGGTGCTCCAGCAGGTTCTCGCCCAGGTGGCGGCGGCCCGCCGGTCCTGGAACCGCTGACCCGGCCCCGGCGGTCCGGAACCCTCGCGGCCCCGCCGAACACGGGGACCGAGCCACTCACCAAGCAATCGTAAAGCCCTCTGGCCAGGGAATTTGGTCCTTCTTTTACTAGTCTCTTTACCTTTCCTTGGTGATTCGGGTACTCTTTTTCCATACGGAGGGGAGTACTCCCTACCTGCTGCGACGCACCCGTCAATACGGATCGAACCTGAATCCCGGGGCGTCGGCCCGCAGGCTCCCGAGGCGCATCCGGCGCCCGGGCGGCCGCGGGTGGAAGAGACCTCCGGTGGCGAACGACGCTGAAATCTGCCGTTACGTACTGCCGGAGGCGCAGTGAATGTTTCCCTGACCCTGTGGGTCCTGACCATCGTGGGGCTGGCCGCACTGATCGCGGTCGACTTCTTCATCGGCCGCAAGCCGCACGACGTATCGATCAAGGAAGCCGGAATCTGGACGGTCGTCTGGATAGCCCTCGCCGGGCTGTTCGGACTCGGACTGCTCCTCTTCGCCGGCGGACAGCCCGCCGGAGAGTTCTTCGCCGGCTTCATCACCGAGAAGTCCCTGAGCGTCGACAACCTCTTCGTCTTCGTCCTGATCATGGCGAAGTTCGCGGTGCCCTCGAAGTACCAGCAACGGGTGCTCCTGGTGGGCGTACTCGTAGCGCTCGTCCTGCGCGCGGTGTTCATCGCCGCGGGCGCCGCGATCATCGCGAACTTCGCGTGGGTCTTCTACATCTTCGGCGCGTTCCTCATCTACACCGCCTGGAAGCTGATCCAGGAGGCCCGTGCCGACGAGGACGACGAGGAGTTCGAGGAGAACAAGCTCCTCAAGGCCGCCGAGCGACGGTTCGGCGTGGCCGACCGCTATCACGGCACCAAGCTGTGGATACGTCAGAACGGCAAGCGCGTCATGACGCCGATGCTGGTCGTGATGCTGGCGATCGGCACCACCGACGTGCTCTTCGCCCTCGACTCGATCCCCGCGATCTTCGGCCTGACCCAGGACCCGTACATCGTCTTCACGGCCAACGCCTTCGCGCTGATGGGCCTGCGCCAGCTGTACTTCCTCATCGGCGGCCTGCTCAAGAAGCTGGTCCACCTCAGCTACGGCCTGTCCGTCATCCTCGGATTCATCGGCGTCAAGCTCGTCCTGCACGCGCTGTACGAGTCCGGCGTCCATGTCCCCGAGATATCCATCCCGGTCTCCCTCGGCGTGATCTGCGCGGTCCTGGTGGTCACGACGATCACCAGCCTCGCCGCCACCAGGAAGCAGGCGGCACGCGAGCGCGCGGAGAGCGCCTCGAAGGAGAGCGTTGACGCCTGACCGCGTGACACACGACGACGAACGCCCCCGCACCGCCGGAGTGCGGGGGACGTCCGGGGCTGCGACGATCGCGGCATGATCGTTCGGCTCGGATCACTCGTGACACGGTGGACCGCCGTGGTGCCCGTGATCGCGGTGGTGCTGCTGGCGTTCACCTGGGGGCGCGACCTGCCGGGCGCCGTCGTCGCCCTGGTGACTCTGGTCCTCGCGGGTTCCGTGCTCGCCGCGGTGCACCACGCCGAGGTCGTCGCGCACCGGGTCGGGGAACCCTTCGGATCCCTCGTCCTCGCCGTCGCGGTCACGATCATCGAAGTCGCCCTCATCGTCACCCTGATGGCGGACGGCGGTGCCAAGAGTTCGACACTGGCCCGCGACACCGTCTTCGCCGCGGTGATGATCACCTGCAACGGGATCGTCGGCGTGTGCCTGCTCGTCGCCTCGCTGCGCCACGGGCTCGCCGTGTTCAACGCCGAAGGAACAGGAGCCGCCCTCGCGACCGTCGCGACGCTCGCGACACTCAGCCTCGTCTTCCCGACCTTCACCACCAGCAAGCCGGGCCCGGAGTTCTCCTCCGCGCAACTCACCTTCGCCGCGGTCGCCTCCCTGGTGCTGTACGGCCTGTTCGTGGCGACCCAGACCGTCCGGCACCGCGACTACTTCCTGCCGATCACCCAGCAGGGCAAGGTCATCGACGTGGACGAGCACGCCGACGCGCCCTCCGCCCGCGAGGCCAGGGTCAGCCTGGGGCTCCTCGGCCTGGCCCTGGTCGGTGTCGTAGGCCTCGCCAAAGGCGTGTCGCCCACCATCGAGTCCGGGGTCGAGGCGGCCGGCATGCCCCACTCCGTGGTCGGTGTGATCATCGCCCTGCTGGTGCTGCTCCCCGAGACCATCGCGGCACTGCGCGCCGCCCGCCGGGACCGGGTGCAGACCAGCCTGAACCTCGCCCTCGGATCCGCGATGGCCAGCATCGGACTGACCATCCCCGCCGTCGCCCTGGCCTCGCTCTGGCTCTCCGGACCGCTCGTTCTCGGCCTCGGCGCCACCGAGATGGTGCTGCTCGCGCTGACCGTGGTCGTGAGCTCCCTGACGGTCGTGCCCGGGCGCGCCACCCCGCTCCAGGGAGGCGTCCATCTGGTCCTGTTCGCCGCCTATCTGGAACTGGCCGTCAACCCCTGACCGGACCGGCGGGCGCCGGGCCGGCGGTGCTCACTCCGTGACGGGTACGGCGGACAGTCTGGGTACCGGCCGGGTCTCCGGCAGCAGGGCGAAGCACCCGAGGCTCAGCAGCGCGATCCCCGTCAGATAGGCGGCGACACCCCAGGGCACGCGCTCCCCGCTCGCCACCACCGTCGCCACGACCGGTGTGAGCGCGCCCCCGAGGACACCGCCCAGGTTGTAGCCGACGGCCGCGCCCGTGCAGCGCACCCGCGGTTCGTACAGCTCCGGGAGGTAGGCGGCGATCACCGCGAACATGGTGATGAAGGCGATGAGCGCCACCAGGAAACCGGCGAACATCAGCAGCGGTTCACCGGTAGACAGCAGGCCGATCATCGGGAACATCCACAGTGCGCAGGCGGCGCAGCCCGCCATGCACAGGGGCCGCCGTCCGTAGCGGTCACCCAGCAGCGCCGCCAGGGGAGTCAGCCACCCCTGCAGCACCACGGCGGCCATGATGCAGGTCAGCATGACGGTGCGGCTCACACCGAGCCGCTCGACGCCGTAGGCGAGCGCCCAGGTCGTCACCGCGTAGAAGACGGCGTAGCCGACGGCGAGCCCGCCGGCCGTCAGCAGGACGAGCCGCCAGTGGTCGCGCACCACCTCGGCGAGCGGCACGCGCGCGCGGTCACCCATTTCGAGGAACCGCGGGCTCTCGTCGAGCGAACCGCGCAGCCACAGCCCCGCCACGGCCAGCACCCCCGCTCCCCAGAACGGAATCCGCCAGCCCCACTGCGCGAACTGCGCGTCGGACAGGAGCGACGACAGCGCCAGCATCACACCGTTGGCCAGCACGAACCCCACCGAAGGGCCGATCTGGGGGAAGCTCGACCACAGCCCGCGCCGCCCGGCGGGCGCGTGCTCGACCGTCAGCAGCACGGCCCCGCCCCACTCACCGCCCAGCCCGAGCCCCTGAAGGAAACGCAGCACCAGCAGCAGTACGGGTGCCGCGGCGCCGATGCGGTCGTAGGCCGGAACGCAGCCGACGGCGACGGTCGCCGCGCCGGTCAGCAGCAGCGACGCCAGCAGGACCGGTCGTCGACCGTGCCGGTCCCCGATGTGCCCGAACAGCACCGAGCCCAGCGGACGGGCGAGGAACCCGACGCCGAACGTGCCGAAGGCGGCCAGTGTCCCCGCCAGTGGCGAGAACGTCGGGAAGAACAGGGGCCCGAGGACGAGCGCCGCCGCGGTCCCGTAGACGAAGAAGTCGTAGAACTCGACGGCCGTCCCGATGAGCGAGGCGGCCGCGAGCCGCAGCATGGAGGGCGTCCTTACGGTGCGTACGTCGTGCATGCCGGATCAACTACCCACAGTGATCGGCGGTTACGGGGGCGCACGGGAGCGCGGCGTGTGTCAGTAGGTGACGGTGATGCGCCGGGCCGGGCCGTCGACGCGGACCGTTCCGCCGTAGGGGATGACGACCTGGGGGTCGGTGTGGCCGAGATCCACGTCGAAGACGACCATCGCGTCAGGGGCGTACACGTCGATGGCGCGCAGGACCGCTTCGCGCTGGTCCCGGGCGTAGCGCGTCCTGGCCTCGGGGTCGAGGGGCCGGGCGAACGACCAGGCCTTCGGGCGCCCCATGAGGAGCGCCGGAAAGCGCCCCAGCAGCCCGCGCTCGCCCATGTTGCGGAGGATCCGGAAGACCTCGTCGGCCGTGGGCATCTCCTCCGAGGTCTCCAGGAACAGCACGTGACCGTCGTACACGGACGGATCGCGGGCGATCTCGCGGTCGGCCATCAGCAGCCACGACAGGATCTCGATGTTGCCGCCCCAGGAGCGGCCCTCGACCACCCGGTCCGGGCGGATCCAGCTCCAGCCCGTGCCCGGCTCGGTCGGCGGCTCGGCGAGGAAGCTCTCCGGCTCGTCCCAGGGCACGTCGACCTGCCGGAAGCGGTCGGCGGGGCGCAGCTCGTAGGGGCCGGACGTGAACAGGGCGGCCCGCAGCGACTCCGCGGTCAGCGGGTCCATGGCGCCGGGCCGGCCGAGCTCGCACATCACCGTCCCGCCGTGATAGCCGACGATCCCGGTGTTCCACAGGTGGAGGAGGAGGTTCGTGTTGTCGCTGTACCCGAAGAACGGCTTCGGGTTCGTCCTGATCAACTCGCGGTCCAGCAGGGGAAGTACGGTGATCTGATCGTCGCCCCCGATGGACGCGATGACCGCCTTGACCGTCGGATCGGCGAAGGCCGCGTGGATGTCGTCGGCCCGTTCCCGCGGGGTCGAGCCCATCCTCCGGGTGGCCGGGTACTCGACCGGTTGCAGACCGAACTCCTCGCGCAGCCGCTCCAGGCCCAGTTCGTGGGGCAGCGGGAGGAGGCCGGGCAGACCGCTGGACGGCGAGATCACGGCGATCCGGTCGCCGGGTACGGGCTTGGGAGGGTACGCGGGCGTCGTCATGGCCGGAGACTACGAGCCGCCGGCTGGTCGGCGCATCGTGATAAACCGGGGTCGAGCAGCGGTCCTTGACGGGCCGGCAGAACCGAAGGACCGGAGGAAACGTGCCCCGCACCCTCGCCAGCGCCCCGATCATGATTCTCAACGGGCCCAACCTGAATCTCCTCGGGCAGCGGCAGCCGGAGATCTACGGCTCCGACACGCTGGCGGACGTCGAGGCGCTGTGCGTGAAGACGGCGGCCGCGCACGGCGGCACGGTCGACTTCCGGCAGTCCAACCACGAGGGCGAGCTGGTGGACTGGATCCACGAGGCCCGGCTGCACCACGCCGGGATCGTGATCAACCCGGCCGCGTACTCCCACACCTCCATCGCCCTCCTCGACGCCCTCAACACCTGCGACGGGCTTCCCGTGGTGGAGGTCCACATCTCCAACATCCACCAGCGGGAGGAGTTCCGGCACCACTCGTACGTCTCGCTGCGGGCCGACGGGGTGATCGCGGGCTGCGGTGTGCAGGGGTACGCGTTCGGGGTGGAGCGGGTGGCGGCGCTGGCGGGAACGGGCCGGGCGGACACCTGAGCACGGGATTCCCGCCCGTGGCCCGATCAGGACGGAGCGGGCGGACACGGGAGGCCTTGGACGTCCGGCCGCGCGTGTCCGCCCGCCGTCACAGGCGCCCCGCCTCCACGATCCGTCCCAGGAAGCGCCGTGTGCGCTCCTGCCGCGGGTCGCCGAAGACCTGCTCGGGCGTGCCGCGCTCCAGGATCACCCCGTCCTCCAGGAAGCAGACCTGGTCCGAGACCTCGCGCGCGAAGCTCATCTCGTGCGTGGCCAGCACCATGGTCATGCCGTCCTCCTTCACGTCACGCACCACGTCCAGGACCTCGCCCACGAGCTCGGGGTCGAGGGCGGCGGTGATCTCGTCGAGGAGGAGCAGCCGCGGGCGCACGGCCAGGGCGCGGACGATCGCGGCCCGTTGCTGCTGGCCACCGCTCAACCGGTCCGGGTACTCGCCCGCCTTGGCACCGAGCCCGAGCCGTTCGAGCAGCTCGCGCGCGTGGGTCTCGGCGTCCCCACGGCTCACCCCGTGCACGCGGCGCGGGGCGAGGGTGACGTTCTCCAGGACCGTCATGTGCGGGAACAGGTTGTAGGACTGGAAGACGATGCCGATGCGCCGGCGGACCGCGTCCTGGTCGGTCCGCGGGTCGGTGATCTCCTCGCCGTCCAGCCAGATCGCCCCGTCGTCCACCTCCTCCAGGAGGTTGGCGCAGCGCAGCAGCGTGGACTTCCCGGAGCCGGACGCGCCGATCAGCGTGGTGACGGTGTGCGGGGCGACCTCCAGGCTGACGTCCCGCAGGACCACCGAGTCGCCGAAGGTCTTGCGGACGGACTCCATCCGCAGCAGCGGGCCGTCGGGTACGGGTGCCGTGCTCATACGATGCCTCCCTGGCCGCGGCGCCGGTCCATGCGGGCGGTGACCCAGTCGGTGAAGCGTGTCATCGGGATGGTCAGGGCCACGAAGAGCAGGGCCGCGACGACGTAGGCGGTGTAGTTGAGGCTCCGGCCGACGATGATGTCCGCGGAACGCATCGCCTCCACCGCGCCGCCGATCGACACGAGGCTGGTGTCCTTCTGGAGGGACACCATGTCGTTGAGGAGCGGCGGGACCTGCCGGCGTACGGCCTGGGGCAGCACCACATGACGAAGGGTCTGCCGCGTGGTGAGGCCCAGGGAGCGCGCCGCGGCCCGCTGCGAGGGATGCACGGACTCGATGCCGGCGCGGACGACCTCGGCGACGTACGCCGAATACGTCAGCACCAGGCCCGCTCCGCCGAGGAGGACGGGGTCCGTGGTGACGCCCTGCAACTGGAGCGCGGGTACGCCGAACACGACGATCGAGAGACAGATGATCAGCGGCAGACCGCGGAAGAAGTCGGTGTACGCGGTGGCGAGGGCGCGGACCGGCCAGTACACCGGCCCTTTCAGCGTGCGCGCCACGGCCGTCAGGGTGCCCAGCACGAGCACCACGACACCGCACACCACGAACAGCCTCAGGTTGAGCCAGAGCCCGTCGAGGACCTTGGGGAGGGCCTCCCGCGCGAACGAGGCGTCGAAGAACGTCTCCTTCGTACGCGGCCAGCCAGGGGCATTGACCACGACGAGGTAGAGCACGAGGGCCGTGACGAGCGTGGAGAGCGCGGCCACGGCTGCCGAACGGCGGGCCCGGCCGCGCTTGTGGCGCTCGCGCTCGATCCTCCGCCGGGACGGGACGTACATCTCGCTCCGTCCGGGCGCGGCACCGGCGGGCGGGTCGGGTTCGGCCGTCCTGCTCCGGGGCAGGCCCGGTACGGGCGTGCCGTCCTCGGACCCCTCCGCCCGGCGCACGTCCCCGCCGTGCGCTCCCTCCGGGGGCATCTCTCCCTCGGGGCCGTCCTCGCCCGACTGCTCCTTCGTCGCGGTCACTTGAGCACCGGGGCGTCGACGGCCTCGGACAGCCACTGCTTCTCGATCCTCGCGAGCGTGCCGTCCGCGCGCAGGGCGTCCACGGCCTTGGTCACGCAGGAGGTCAGCGCGCTGCCCTTGTCGAGGACGAGACCGAACTGCTCCGGCGTGCCGCCCTTGTTCTCGAACTGCCCGACGATCTTCGCGTCGGTCACCTCGGCGGCCGTGATGTAGAAGGCGGTCGGCAGATCGGTGACGATGGCGTCGACCTGACCGTTCTTCAGGGCGGACTTGGCCTGGTCGTTCTTCGCGTACGCGGCCGGTTCGGCGGTCGGCTTCACCACGTCGTCGATGTAGTCCAGGCTGGTGGTCCCGACCTGCGCGCCCAGCTTCAGCTTCCTGAGGTCGGCGAGACTAGTCGCCTTCGCGGCCTTGGAGTTCTTCAGCGCGATGACCGCCTGGCGCACGTCGTAGTAACCGGAAGAGAAGTCCACGGCCTTCTTGCGTTCCGCGCTGATCGACACCTGGTTGATGTCGAAGTCGAAGGTCTTGGTGCCGGGAGCGAAGGCCTTGTTGAAGGGAACGCTCTGCCAGACGACATCGCCGTCGGCGTAACCGAGCTGCCGTGCCACGGCGTACGTCACCGCCGACTCGAAGCCCTTTCCGTTGGCGGGCTTGTCGTCCTTGAACCAGGGGTCGTACGCCGGCTCGTCGGTGGCGACGGTGAGCTTGCCGGAGGTCCGGGTGCTCAACGAGCCCTTGGCGCAGCTCTCGGCGGTGCTCCCGGAGGCTTTGCCGGACGCCGTGCTCTGCGGCTGCGGAGCGCAGCCCACGGCGAGGGCGAACAGGGCCACGGTGCAGGCGGACAGGGCGGGGCGCAGGGCGCGTCGAGGTCGGTACATGGCGGGAGAGTGACAGCGCAGCAGCTGTTTGTCCAGGTCACAGGGCTGATTGTCCGCATGGTGGGAACGGGTGTTGCAACGGTGTGAACCCACGCGGTGCGGCCGCCTCCCGCGACCCGGGTGCCGAGGCCGAGAAGCGGGGCCTTCCCTCTTCGGGACCGCCCCGCTCCGGCCGGTGGATCACCAGCCCCGTGCCCTCCACTCCGGCAGGTGAGGGCGCTCGGCGCCCAGCGTCGTGTCGTCGCCGTGGCCCGGGTACACCCAGGTCTCGTCCGGCAGCACGTCGAAGATCCTCGTCTCGACGTCGTGGAGGAGCCGCGCGAAGGCTTCCGGGTCCTTGCGCGTGTTGCCCACGCCGCCGGGGAAGAGGCAGTCGCCGGTGAAGACGTGGGGATGCCCGTGCGGGTCGTCGTAGACGAGCGCGATCGAGCCCGGGGTGTGGCCGACCAGGTGGCGCGCGGTGAGCTCGACGTTCCCCACCCGGACCGTGTCGCCGTCCCCGAGGGGGACGTCCGTCGGCACCGGGATGCCGTCGGCGTCCTCCCTGCCCGCGTAGGTCCGCGCGCCCGTGGCGGCCACGACCTCGGCGAGCGCCTGCCAGTGGTCGCCGTGCTGATGGGTGGTCACGACGGACGCGATGCCGTCGTCACCGATCAGGGTGAGCAGCGTCGAGGCCTCGTTCGCCGCGTCGATCAGGAGCTGCTCGTCGGTGGCCCGGCAGCGCAGCAGATACGCGTTGTTGTCCATGGGGCCGACCGCGACCTTGGAGATCATCAGGTCCTGCAGCTCGTGCACGTCGGCAGGGCCGCCGACCGTCACCGCTCCGCTGTACGTCATGACGGCAGCCTATAGCGGAGGCAGGGCCGGAAGAGGGCCGCCGCGGACCGTCAGTGCCGTGCCGTCGCGGCGGCCGCAGAGCCAGCCGAGCAGATCGGCCGCGGTGCCCCGGACCTCGACCGGTCCGCCCCCGGCGCCGCCGCCCGTGGTCCGCGTCCGGCCGTCGCCCGCGTCCAGGGTCGTGGCGGGCACGTCCTGATGGCCGGCGAAGCGCTCGGCGAGGAAGTCGATCTCCCGGGCCGTGAACTCCTCCGGCAGGTCCTCCAGCTCGTACCCGATCCCCAGGTCGACGTGGTGCAGGTCGACCTCGACCCAGCGCCGGAACGGCACCCGGGCCGCGGAGTCGGTGACCCCGTTGCGCAGCTCCACCGTGCGGGACCAGTCAGCGGGGGCGGCTCCCGTGTCCTCGAAGAGGGCCGCGCTCTTGCGCAGGTCCGCGAGCTGCACGTCCAGGGGGCGCCCCGCGTCCCGTGCGATGTCGGCGTCCCGGGCGCTCGCGGAGGCGTACATGGGGCGCCCCTCCAGAACGTTCACCAGGGCGTCCGCGTTGCGGGACAGGTGGGCGAGCACATGACCGCGGCTCCAGCCGGGAAGCCGTGACGGCTCGGCCGCTGCGGCGTTGTCCAGTTCGGCGACCGCGCTGAGCAGTCGTTCCGTAGCGTCACGTACAGACGCCAGGTCGCGCACATGATCCATCATGCCGTCGACCCTAGCTCCACCACACGTTCGGGTGAAGCAGGTCGGCCCCGCCCTTAAATCGAATGCACGTGCTATAGGCTCGACGGTGGCGTCGGGCATGCTGGACGGTCCGGGATTGTTGTGAACCAGCGAAAGCAACCGGCGCTGTCAGTGGCTCGCCCTAGTCTGAGATGACGGGGGCCCGCGGCCCCTGTCACTTCTCTGAAGAAAGGTGCGGACCGGCGTGGCCGACCGTCTCATCGTCCGTGGAGCGCGCGAGCACAACCTGAAGAATGTCTCGCTCGACCTCCCGCGCGACTCGCTCATCGTGTTCACGGGCTTGTCGGGGTCGGGCAAGTCCTCCCTCGCCTTCGACACGATCTTCGCCGAGGGCCAGCGGCGCTACGTGGAGTCCCTCTCCTCGTACGCCCGGCAGTTCCTCGGCCAGATGGACAAGCCGGACGTGGACTTCATCGAGGGTCTCTCCCCGGCCGTCTCCATCGACCAGAAGTCGACCTCGCGCAACCCGCGCTCGACGGTCGGCACCATCACCGAGGTCTACGACTACCTGCGGCTGCTCTTCGCGCGCATCGGCAAGCCGCACTGCCCCGAGTGCCGTCGTCCCATCTCGCGCCAGTCGCCGCAGGCCATCGTCGACAAGGTGCTGGAGCTCCCCGAGGGAAGCCGCTTCCAGGTCCTGTCGCCGCTGGTGCGCGAGCGCAAGGGCGAGTTCGTCGACCTCTTCGCCGACCTCCAGACCAAGGGGTACAGCCGTGCCCGGGTCGACGGCGAGACCATCCAGCTCAGCGAGCCGCCGACGCTGAAGAAGCAGGAGAAGCACACCATCGAGGTGGTCATCGACCGTCTCACGGTGAAGGACTCCGCCAAGCGCCGTCTCACCGACTCCGTGGAGACCGCCCTCGGCCTGTCCGGCGGCATGGTCGTGCTCGACTTCGTCGACCTCCCCGAGGACGACCCCGAGCGCGAGCGCATGTACTCGGAGCACCTGTACTGCCCGTACGACGACCTCTCCTTCGAGGAACTGGAGCCCCGCTCCTTCTCCTTCAACTCGCCGTTCGGCGCCTGCCCCGAGTGCACCGGCATCGGTACGCGCATGGAGGTCGACCCCGAGCTGATCGTCCCGGACGAGGACAAGTCCCTCGACGAGGGCGCCATCCACGCCTGGTCGCACGGGCACACCAAGGACTACTTCGGCCGGCTGATCGGCGCCCTCGCGGACGCGCTGGGCTTCCGGACCGACATCCCCTTCGCCGGGCTGCCGCAGCGCGCGAAGAAGGCCCTCCTGTACGGCCACAAGACGCAGATCGAGGTCCGCTACCGCAACCGGTACGGACGCGAGCGCGTGTACACCACGCCCTTCGAGGGGGCCGTCCCCTTCGTCAAGCGGCGCCACAGCGAGTCCGAGAGCGACGCCAGCCGTGAGCGCTTCGAGGGCTACATGCGCGAGGTGCCCTGCCCCACCTGCCAGGGCACGCGTCTGAAGCCTCTGGTCCTCGCCGTCACGGTGATGGAGAAGTCCATCGCCGAGGTCGCCGCCATGTCCATCAGCGACTGCGCGGACTTCCTGGGGCAGCTGAAGCTCAACGCCCGCGACAAGAAGATCGCCGAGCGCGTGCTGAAGGAGGTCAACGAACGGCTGCGCTTCCTGGTCGACGTGGGCCTCGACTACCTGTCGCTGAACCGCGCCGCCGGAACGCTCTCCGGAGGCGAAGCGCAGCGCATCCGCCTGGCCACCCAGATCGGCTCCGGACTCGTCGGCGTCCTGTACGTCCTCGACGAGCCCTCCATCGGTCTGCACCAGCGGGACAACCACCGGCTGATCGAGACCCTCGTCCGCCTGCGCGACATGGGCAACACGCTCATCGTCGTCGAGCACGACGAGGACACGATCAAGGTCGCCGACTGGGTCGTCGACATCGGTCCCGGCGCGGGCGAGCACGGCGGCAAGGTCGTGCACAGCGGTCCGCTGAAGGAGCTCCTCGCCAACAAGGAGTCGATGACCGGGCAGTACCTGTCGCGCAAGCGGCAGATCCCGACGCCGGACATCCGGCGTCCCGTCGACCCCGGGCGCAGGCTCACCGTGCACGGAGCCCGCGAGAACAACCTCCGGGACATCGACGTGTCCTTCCCGCTGGGCGTCCTCACCGCCGTGACCGGCGTGTCGGGCTCCGGCAAGTCGACCCTGGTCAACGACATCCTGTACACCCACCTGGCCCGCGAGCTGAACGGCGCCAGGAACGTGCCGGGACGCCACACGCGCGTGGACGGCGACGACCTCGTCGACAAGGTCGTGCACGTCGACCAGTCGCCCATCGGCCGTACGCCCCGCTCCAACCCGGCGACGTACACCGGAGTCTTCGACCACGTCCGCAAGCTGTTCGCCGAGACCACCGAGGCGAAGGTGCGGGGCTATCTGCCCGGCCGCTTCTCCTTCAACGTCAAGGGCGGCCGCTGCGAGAACTGCTCGGGCGACGGCACCATCAAGATCGAGATGAACTTCCTGCCGGACGTGTACGTCCCCTGCGAGGTCTGCCACGGGGCGCGCTACAACCGGGAGACCCTGGAGGTCCACTACAAGGGCAAGTCCATCTCCGAGGTCCTGGACATGCCGATCGAGGAGGCGCTGGACTTCTTCGAGGCGGTTCCGGCGATCGCCCGCCACCTCAGGACCCTCAACGACGTCGGCCTCGGCTACGTCAGGCTCGGTCAGTCCGCGCCGACGCTGTCCGGCGGCGAGGCGCAGCGCGTCAAGCTCGCCAGCGAGCTCCAGAAGCGCTCCACCGGCCGCACCGTGTACGTCCTCGACGAGCCGACCACCGGTCTGCACTTCGAGGACATCAGCAAGCTCATCACGGTGCTGTCCGGCCTGGTCGACAAGGGCAACACGGTCATCGTCATCGAGCACAACCTCGATGTCATCAAGACCGCGGACTGGGTCGTCGACATGGGCCCCGAGGGTGGCAACGGCGGCGGTCTGGTGATCGCCGAGGGCACGCCCGAGGAGGTCGCCGGCGTCCCGGCCAGCCACACCGGCAAGTTCCTGCGCGAGATCCTGGGCGCCGACCGGATCAGCGACGCCGCCCCCGTGAAGGCCCCCCGCAAGACGGCCGCCAGGAAGACGGTCGCCGCCGGGACGACGGCACGGAAGACGGCCACGAAGACGGTCGACGGCACGGCGGCCAAGAAGACGGCCGCCGTGAAGAAGACCGCCACGAAGGCGGCGGCTAAGAAGGCGACCCCCGTGAAGAAGACCACGCGGGCCCGGAAGGCCTGACGCGGCCTGTCCGACGCGTGGGACAGGCCGAGTCTCCAAGGCGGCGCCCCGTGGGAACTCCCCGCGGGGCGCCGTCCGTTGAGAGGTCGGCGGCCCCGCACATCATGGTCCGGGCCGGGGGCACCTGTCCGGAGTGGTTCCTAGAGGTCGCCGAGTTCGCGGGCGTACGGCGGTTCGGCTCCGGCGCGGGAGCAGGTGACGGCCGCCGCACGGGCCGCGAAGCCGAGAAGCTCGGTCCAGCCCCGGGCGCCGAGTTCCGACAGCGCGGCCGGGGACAGGGCGTCGCGGACGGCCAGGCCGTGCAGCAGCGCCGCGTTCACCGTGTCACCCGCGCCGATCGTGTCCACCACGTCCACCCGCTCGCCCGGCACGGAGTGCACCGAGCCGTCCGGGGTGAACGCGGTGAGACCGTCGCCGCCCCGTGTGATCACCACCGCCGAGGGACCGGCCGCCAGCCATTCGAGCGGGGTGCCGCCGAGCCACCGGGCGTCCTCCTCGGACAGCTTGAGCAGCGACACCGACGGCAGCCAGCTCTTGAAACGGGCGCGGTAGGCGTCCGGATCGGGGATCAGACCGGCGCGGATGTTCGGGTCGAGTGCCGTGAGGACGCCTCGCGCGGCGGCGGTCCGCAACAGTTCCTCGTACGCGCTCGCTCCCGGTTCCAGGACGAGGGAACAGGTACCGAAGGACACCGCCCGCGTCTCGTCGGGGAGGCGGTCCGGGGTCGTGAAGAGACGGTCGGCGGTGCCCTCGACGTAGAAGGAGTACGCGGCCGAGCCGTCCGGCCCGATCGTGGCGGCGGCCAGGGTCGTCGGCTCGCCGCCCCGCTGGACGCACGACACGTCGACGCCGGCGTCCACCAGCCCGTCGAGAAGAGCCTCGCCGTACGCGTCCCGGGAGACGCGGGAGCAGAACGCGGTGCGGGAGCCGAGGCGGCCGAGCGCCACCGCCGTGTTGTAGGGGCCGCCGCCCCGGCGCGGCAGCAGATCCGCCAGGGCACCGGAGCCCTGCGGCACCAGGTCGATCAGGGCCTCACCGGCGACGACGATCACGACTCGGGTCCTTTCCTCGGTGACGCTGACTCTGACTCGGGGCCCTCACCGCGCGGAACGCCGGAGGGGCAGCCGCACGAGGTGCGGTGGACGAACGCGGAAGGAAGCCGGACGGTGCGGCTCTCGCGGTGCGGGGACGCCAGCCGCTCCAGCAGCAGCCGGACGGCCGTGGCCCCGATCTCTTTGCTCGGCTGCGCGATCACGGTGAGCCGCGGTGTGAACAGATCCGCCCAGGAGAAGTCGTCGAAGCAGCACAGCGCGAGGTCGTCGGGCACGGACAGGCCCCGGTCGCGCAGGGCGCGCAGCGCGCCGACAGTCATCGCGTTGTCGGCGGTGACCAGCGCGCCCGGCGGAGCCCCGAGCGACAGCAGCCGGTGGGTGGCCGCCTCGGCCGCCTCCGTCCGGGAGTCGCCGTGCGCCACGAGCCGTTCGTCGTAGGGGAGTCCGGCCCGCGCCAGACCGTGCCGGTAGCCGGTGATCCGCTCCGCCGTGGTGCTCAGGCCGGGCAGCCCCGCGACCAGTCCGATGCGCCGGTGCCCCCGCTCGGCCAGATGCGTCACCAGGCTCGCCATCGGGGCGGTGTTCTCGGCGCAGACCTGATCGTGGCGGAAGCCGCTTCCCGCGGGGGCCTCCACGAGCCGGTCCAGGAAGACGGTGGGGACCTCGTGCTGCCCCAGGTAGCCCAGGAGCGCGTCAGGAGCCGGCGACGGCGCGATGATCATTCCGTCCACACGTCTCTCGTGCAGCAGCTGGACGACGGTGCGCTCGTGGCCGGGATCGTCGTGCGGATCGGCGATCAGCAGGCCGTAGCCGTGCTCCAGGGCCGTGCCTTCCACGCCCTGGAGGATCTCCGCGAAGTGGGGGTTGCCGGTCGCCCGCACCGCGAGTCCGACGGACCGCGTACGGGAGGTGACGAGCGAACGGGCGAGGGTGTTGGGCGTGTACCCCAGCTCGTCGATCGCGTCGAGCACGGCCTGCCGTGTCCCGGGCAGTACCGGACGGGTGCCGTTGAGGACGTGCGAGACGGTCGCCGCGGACACGCCCGCCCGCCGGGCCACGTCGGCCATCGTCACCATGGCGCTCCCTCCCGGGACCATCCCGCTCGCGGGCGAACGTATCGCAGCCGACGGCCCGCGTAAACGCTTGCGCACGCGCGTGCGCAAGCGTTTACGTCCCGGGTCGCGGAACCCCGCCCCGGCACGGGCGGAACGATCTGTACCGGTATCGTCGGTGCGCGGCGCCTCGCCGTGCCCCGTCCGTCGCCGCGCGCGAAGTGCCCGCCCGCGGCCTCGACCAGTGGAGATGCCATGTCCGGCCGACCGTCCGCGAGCCGTCGTACCGTCCTGCGGGGGGCGGCGATCACCCCGGTGGCCGGGCTCGGCCTGGCCGCGTGCTCCGGCGGCGGCAGCGGGGGCGGGACCCCCGCCACACCGACCGCGCCCGTCGTCCTCGGCGCGGAGAGCGAGGTCTCCGCGGGCGGCGCACAGCTGTACCAGGACCAGAACGTCGTGGTCAGCCGCGCCGGGGACGGTTCGCTCAAGGCGTTCAGCTCGATCTGCACCCATGCCGGGTGCGCCATCAACAAGCTCCAGGGCACGACCCTCGTGTGCCCGTGTCACGGCAGCGAGTTCGACGCCAGGACCGGCAAGGTGCTGCGGGCGCCCGCCACCGTGCCGCTCCACCCCCTGCCGGTCGAGGAGAAGAACGGGAAGATCGTCGCTGGACCGGGAGCCTGAGCCCGGTGCGGTCCGCGGCCGGGACCGCGGACCGCACCAGGGCGGGAGATCACTCCCAGTCCCAGCCGATCCCGACGATCCCCGACCGCACCCGCGGCTCGACCAGGTGCACCGAGCGGTGCCGGCCGCTCAGCGCGAGTTCCTGGCGGCCGCTGCGCGGCGCGGCGGCCGAGTGCTGGGTGAAGCGGTGGCAGCGCACGGGCAGCGCCGTCTCGGTGAAGTGCACCTGGAGCGCGTACTGTCCGCCCGCGAAGCCGAACCCGCGGACGTACTCGCTGGACGCCCCGGCGGTGCCGTCCTCGAAGGCGTAGCGGAAGAGGAACGTCTCGCCCGCCCGCAGCCGGGTGTCGAAGAGCAGTTCGGCGACGAGCACGCCGGTGTCGCGGTGCCAGCGCACCCGCCCCGTACGGCAGTTCTCCAGCGCCCTGACCGTCGTCCGGTCCGGTGCGCACCCGGGGTCGCCGTGATGGATGGCCACATAGCGGTCCACCCCGTCCCTGTGGGCGCGCACTATGTGGTGCGACTCGCGGGCCAGCAGCTCGCGGCCGGCGCCGATGCGCACCCGTTCATGGTGGCCGAGCGTGTGCAGACCGCCGTCGAGCGGCGGGGACTCCAGTTCGGCGAGCAGCCGTTCCAGGACGCCGGAGGCCTCCATCAGGGCACGGTAGGAACGTCCCGTGGGGCGCTCCGGGTCCGATCGCGCCTCGGCCTCGGCCAGCAGTCTGATCAGGGACTCGTCGGGCAGCTGGAGTATCTCCTCCAGCGCGCGGACGGCCCGCAGGGACTCGGGGCGCTGGGGGCGGCGGGCGCCCTGCTGCCAGTAACTGAGGCTGGTCACACCGACTTTGACGCCGTACCGGGAGAGATGGTGCTGGACGCGCTGCAACGGCAGTCCACGGGCGGTGATCGCTGCGCGCAGTGCGACATGGAAGGGGCCGCCCCGCAGGGCCGTTTCCAGTTCCGCCGTGGCGAGGTCCACGTGCTGTGTGCCGGTCCGCATGCAGGGGCCTTTCTCTGGATGTTCACAACGGCTGGTCAGACCGTCGGAGAGCGGTTCGTCGGCGCAGCCCGGTGGGCGCGCGGGGGCTGTACACGCGCGGGTTTCGCCGTTCACGCCCCGAGTTCCCCCGCATTGAAGCGTGTTGACCAAGCCCCGACAACACCTGATGCTCAACATGGCTCACCGCAGCCCCCCGGACGCGCTCCGTCCTTCCTCGACCCCCACTCGGGAGGAAACACGATGCGCCGCACTCGACGTCTCGCCGCACTCGTGGTCGTCCTGGCCGCCCTGGGCGCAGCACCGGCGACGGCGGCCGTCGGGAGCGCCGCCGGCCACGCGGGTACGGCCGCCCACGCGGGCGCCGGCCCCGGATCGTCCTCGACACTGTCCGGTACGGCGGTCCGGTACGACGTGTCCCGGGTGGCCGGATCCGGCGCATCCCCGGTGGTGCGCGCGGAGCACGGGGACGACGGCGACCGGGGCGGGAACGGCGGGCGGGGCCGTGAGGGCGGCCGGGTCAGGACCCGCGACGACGACCCGGCGGATCCCTTCGTCGTGGTGGCGTCCGCCGCGGCCGGCGCCGGAGCGCTCGTCGCGCTCGTCCTGAGCGTCTCGCGGGCCCTGCGCAGGCGCCGGGGCTGACACCGCGAGGTTTTCCACAGGCGGTCCGGGAGCCGGCCGCGCTGTCGGCCCGCGCCAGTAGGGTGTGTGACATGGCCGACCCCTCCAGCTACCGCCCGAAGCCGGGACAGATCCCGGACTCCCCGGGCGTGTACCGATTCCGCGACGAGCACCGCCGGGTGATCTACGTCGGGAAGGCGAAGAGCCTGCGCCAGCGCCTGGCGAGCTACTTCCAGGACCTGGCGAATCTCCACCCGCGCACCCGCACGATGGTCACCACGGCCGCGTCGGTGGAGTGGACGGTCGTGTCCACGGAGGTCGAGGCCCTTCAGCTGGAGTACTCCTGGATCAAGGAGTACGACCCCCGTTTCAACGTCAAGTACCGCGACGACAAGAGCTACCCCTACCTCGCCGTGACGATGAACGAGGAGTTCCCGCGCGTCCAGGTGATGCGGGGCGCCAAGAAGAAGGGCGTGCGCTACTTCGGCCCCTACGGACACGCGTGGGCCATCCGCGACACCGTCGACCTGCTGCTGCGCGTCTTCCCCGTCCGCACCTGCTCCGCCGGAGTCTTCAAGAACGCCTCCCGCACCGGCAGGCCCTGCCTCCTCGGCTACATCGGCAAGTGCTCCGCCCCCTGCGTCGGCCGGGTCTCGCCCGAGGAGCACCGCGAGCTGGCCGAGGAGTTCTGCGACTTCATGGCGGGCCGTACGGGGACGTACATCCGCCGCCAGGAACAGCAGATGGCCCAGGCCGCGGAGGAGATGGAGTACGAGCGCGCGGCCCGGCTCCGTGACGACATCGAGGCCCTGAAGAAGGCCATGGAGAAGAGCGCGGTCGTCCTCGCGGACGCGACCGACGCCGACCTCATGGCCGTCGCCGAGGACGAGCTGGAAGCCGCGGTGCAGATCTTCCACGTGCGCGGCGGACGGGTCCGCGGCCAGCGCGGCTGGGTCACGGACAAGGTGGAGGCGGTCACCACGGGCGACCTCGTCGAGCACGCGCTCCAGCAGCTCTACGGCGAGGAGAAGGGCGACTCCGTCCCCAAGGAGGTGCTGGTCCCGGCGCTGCCCGACCCGGTGGAGCCCGTCCAGGAGTGGCTCACCGCCCGCCGTGGCTCGAACGTGTCGCTCCGTATACCGCAGCGCGGCGACAAGAAGGCGCTCATGGAGACCGTGCAGCGCAACGCCCTCCAGGCGCTCGCCCTGCACAAGACCAGGCGCGCCTCCGACCTGACCACGCGCTCGCGCGCCCTGGAGGAGATCGCCGAGGCACTCGGCCTGGACAGCGCGCCGCTGCGGATCGAGTGCTACGACATCTCGCACCTCCAGGGCGACGACGTGGTGGCCTCGATGGTCGTCTTCGAGGACGGACTCCAGCGCAAGAGCGAGTACCGGCGCTTCCAGATCAAGGGCTTCGCCGGCCAGGACGACGTCCGCTCCATGCACGAGGTGATCACCCGCCGCTTCCGGCGCTACCTGGTGGAGAAGGAGCGGACGGGGGAGTGGACGGACGGCGAGGACCCGGCGGCGGACCCCGCGCACCCGTCGGCCGACGGCGGCCCCCTCTCCGGCAGCGCCCCCTCGGACGGCCCCCTCTCCGGCGGAGCCCTGTCCGGGAGCACCTTCTCCGGCGGAGCCCTGTCCGGGAGCACCTTCTCCGACGGCGCCCCCTCCGGCGGCACCTTCTCCGAGGACGACGGCCGTCCCAAGCGCTTCGCCTACCCGCCGCAGCTCGTCGTCGTCGACGGCGGGCAGCCGCAGGTCGCCGCCGCGCAGCGGGCCCTGGACGAGCTCGGCATCGACGACATCGCCGTCTGCGGACTCGCCAAGCGCCTGGAGGAGGTGTGGCTGCCCGGCGAGGACGACCCCGTGGTCCTGCCGCGCAGCAGCGAGGGCCTGTATCTGCTCCAGCGCGTCCGGGACGAGGCCCACCGCTTCGCCATCACCTACCAGCGCGCCAAACGGGCCAAGCGCTTCCGCTCGGGCCCCCTGGACGACGTACCGGGCCTGGGCGAGTCCCGCAAGCAGGCACTGATCAAACACTTCGGCTCCGTGAAGAAGCTCCGGTCGGCGACGATCGACCAGATCTGCGAGGTACCGGGCGTGGGACGCAAGACGGCGGAGACCATCGCCGTGGCCCTCGCCCAGGCCGCCCCCGCGGCACCCGCCGTGAACACGGCCACTGGAGAGATCATGGAAGACGACGAACACGCGGCGCCCGGGACGACGGCGGGCCCCGCGGAGGAGCCCGTGACCGCGGGCGCCTCGGACGAGCGACGGGGGCAGGAGACATGACCGAGAACGACGCGCGTGAACAGGAACGTCCGGCAGAGGGCCAGGACACACACAGCCGGACAGGCGACAATCACGCGGAGCGTGACGAGCCGAGGGAAGACGGAGCACAGGTGGGTACGGGCAGCGAGACGGCCGGGACAGCGGTCCCGGACGCCGTCATCCCCGAGTTGGTGATCATCTCCGGCATGTCCGGAGCCGGCCGGTCCACGGCCGCCAAGTGTCTGGAGGACCTCGGCTGGTTCGTCGTCGACAACCTGCCGCCCGCCCTGATCCCCACCATGGTGGAGCTCGGCGCCCGCTCGCAGGGCAACGTCGCCCGGATCGCCGTCGTCGTCGACGTGCGCGGCCGCCGGTTCTTCGACAACCTCCGCGAGTCCCTCGCCGACCTGGAGTCCCGCAACGTCACCCGGCGGATCGTCTTCCTGGAGTCCTCCGACGAGGCCCTGGTGCGCCGCTTCGAGTCGGTGCGCAGACCGCACCCCCTCCAGGGCGACGGCCGCATCGTGGACGGCATCGACGCCGAGCGCGAGCTGCTGCGCGAGCTGCGCGGCGACGCCGACCTCGTCATCGACACCTCCAGCCTGAACGTGCACGAGCTGCGCGCCAAGATGGACGCCCAGTTCGCGGGCGAGGAGGAGCCCGAGCTGCGGGCCACCGTCATGTCCTTCGGCTTCAAGTACGGCCTGCCGGTCGACGCCGACCTGGTCGTGGACATGCGCTTCCTGCCCAACCCGCACTGGGTCCCGGAGCTGCGCCCCTTCACCGGCCTGAACGAGGAGGTCTCGGCGTACGTCTTCAACCAGCCCGGCGCCAAGGAGTTCCTCGACCGCTACTCCGAGCTGCTCCAGCTCATCGCCGCCGGCTACCGCCGTGAGGGCAAGCGCTACGTGACCATCGCGGTCGGCTGCACCGGCGGCAAGCACCGCTCGGTGGCGACCGCCGAGAAGCTCGCCGCCCGCCTCGCCTCCCAGGGCGTGGAGACCGTGCTCGTCCACCGGGACATGGGGCGCGAGTGACCGGACGTACCACCCTGCGGCTGGGCCGGCTGCGCCGGGAGACTCCCGGGGACCGGGCCCAGCCGGCCGCGGCGCGCGGCGCCAGGCCGCGCCGCCGCGGCGCGCAGCCCAAGGTCGTCGCCCTCGGCGGCGGCATGGGGCTGTCCGCCTCGCTCGCCGCGCTGCGCCGGATCACCGGTGACCTCACCGCCGTCGTCACCGTGGCCGACGACGGCGGCTCCAGCGGGCGCCTGCGCGACGAGCTGGGCGTCCTGCCGCCCGGTGACCTGCGCAAGGCGCTGGCGGCGCTGTGCGGCGACGACGACTGGGGCCAGACCTGGGCCCGCGTCATCCAGCACCGCTTCCAGTCCAAGGGCGAACTGCACGAACACGCGGTCGGCAATCTGCTGATCGTCGCGCTGTGGGAACAGCTCGGCGACCATGTGCAGGCGCTCGACCTGGTCGGCAAGCTGCTCGGCGCGCACGGCCGGGTGCTGCCCATGTCCGCCGTGCCCCTGGAGCTCCAGGCCCTGGTCAGGGGACACGACCCGGAGCGGCCCGAGGACGTCGGCACCGTCCGGGGCCAGGCGAACGTGGCGCTCACCCCCGGCGAGGTCCAGTCCGTGCACGTCGTGCCGCACGATCCGCCGGCCGTGCCGGAGGCCGTGGCCGCGGTCCTCGACGCGGACTGGGTGGTTCTCGGCCCCGGGTCCTGGTTCTCCTCGGTCATTCCGCACCTCCTGGTGCCCGAACTGCTGGACGCCCTCAGCCAGACCAGGGCGCGCCGGGTACTCTCCCTGAACCTCGCACCGCAGCCCGGAGAAACCGAAGGCTTCTCCCCGCAGCGTCATTTGGAGGTTTTGGGACGACACGCCCCTAAACTCGCCCTGGACGTGGTGCTGGCCGACGAGGCTGCCGTGCCCGACCGCGAATCTCTCGCCGAAGCCGCCCTGCGGTTCGGTGCCGCGGTCGAGCTGGCGCCGGTGGCCAGGACCGACGGATCTCCGCGGCACGATCCGGAGCTGTTGGCCGCCGCGTACGACCGTATTTTTCGGATGCATGGAAGGATCGGCCCATGGCGATGACGGCAGCGGTGAAGGACGAGATCTCCCGGCTCCCCGTCACCCGGACCTGCTGCAGGAAGGCGGAGGTCTCGGCCATCCTGCGGTTCGCCGGCGGCCTTCACCTGGTGAGCGGCCGGATCGTGATCGAGGCGGAGCTGGACACCGCGATGGCGGCACGCCGTCTGAAGCGGGACATTCTGGAGATCTTCGGCCACAGTTCCGAACTGATCGTGATGGCGCCCGGCGGGCTGCGCCGCGGTTCGCGCTACGTGGTGCGCGTGGTCGCGGGCGGTGACCAGCTGGCCCGACAGACCGGCCTCGTGGACGGGCGGGGACGCCCCATCCGCGGACTGCCGCCGCAGGTGGTCTCGGGGGCCACCTGTGACGCCGAGGCGGCCTGGCGTGGTGCCTTCCTGGCCCACGGCTCGCTCACCGAGCCCGGACGCTCCTCGTCCCTCGAGGTGACCTGCCCGGGTCCCGAGGCCGCGCTCGCGCTGGTCGGCGCGGCCCGCAGGCTCTCGATCGCGGCGAAGGCCCGCGAGGTGCGTGGTGTGGACCGGGTGGTCGTGCGCGACGGCGACGCGATCGGCGCGCTGCTGACCCGGCTGGGCGCGCACGAGTCGGTGCTGGCCTGGGAGGAGCGGCGGATGCGCCGCGAGGTCCGCGCCACGGCGAACCGGCTCGCCAACTTCGACGACGCCAACCTGCGCAGATCGGCGCGGGCCGCCGTCGCCGCCGGGGCCCGTGTCCAGCGCGCGCTGGAGATCCTCGCGGACGAGGTGCCGGAGCACCTGGCCGCCGCCGGCCGGCTGCGCATGGAGCACAAGCAGGCCTCCCTGGAGGAGCTGGGCGCGCTCGCCGACCCGCCGCTGACCAAGGACGCCGTCGCGGGGCGTATCCGCCGGCTGCTGGCGATGGCCGACAAGCGGGCCCAGGACCTCGGGATCCCCGGGACGGAGTCGAGCCTGTCCGAGGAGATGGCGGACAACCTCGCCGGCTGATTCCCGCACGCGGGGCGCCGTGAACGTCGTACGAGCTCGTCTGACGGAAAGTCAACATGCCGGTGCCGAGGCCCACTTGGGGTCACGGCACCGGTATCGGCCGGTCCGTGAGGCGCCCTTGACTTGACCTTGAAGTGTCATGAGCCTGGCATCTGTTCGCTGCTGTGGCGGACCCGTGCAAGGGGGGCTCATGAGACGAAGAGCGAGCGCGATCCTCGCTACCGGCGCGCTCCTGCTGGGCGGTGCGGCCGTGGCGCCGGTCGCCCGGGCGCAGGAGGGCGGTTCGCCCAAGCCCGACGCGAACGCCGTGAAGGTGTTCCGCGCCGAGGTCACGAAGCAGCAGGTACCCCTGCTGCTCGCGGCCGGACAGGACAGCCACGAGCTCGGCGACACGACCTGGAGGAACGGCAGGAGCACGGTCGAGGTCTACGTCACCGACCAGCAGGCCGCGAAGCTGGAGAAGCAGGGCGTCGACCTCACCGAGCACACGCTCTCCGCCCGGGCGGAGAACCGGGTCGCGGCCGCGGACCAGGGGGTCTTCCGCCCGTACAGTGGGAAGGGCAACCTGGAGGAGGAGATCGTCAGGACCGGCCAGGCCCACCCGGACCTGACCAAGGTCGTCTCCATCGGCAAGACCCTGAACGGCCAGGACATCCTCGCGCTCAAACTGACCAAGGGCGCCAGGAAGACCAAGGACGGCTCCAAGCCGTCGGTGCTGTACGTGTCCAACCAGCACGCGCGCGAGTGGATCACCCCCGAGATGACCCGGCGGCTGATGCACTACTACCTGGACCACTACTCCACCGACCAGCGCATCAGGAAGATCGTCGACTCCACGGAGCTGTGGTTCGTCCTGTCGGCCAACCCCGACGGCTACGACTACACCTTCAAGAACGCCGACACCCGCCAGTGGCGCAAGAACCTGCGGGACGTGAACGGCGACGGCGTCATCTCCACCGGCGACGGCGTCGACCTCAACCGCAACTTCGCCTACAAGTGGGGCTACGACGACGAGGGTTCGTCCCCCAACCCCACGAGCGAGACCTACCGCGGCGCGAGCCCGGAGTCCGAGCCCGAGACCAGGGCGCTCGACACCTTCGAGAAGCGCATCGGCTTCACGTACGGGATCAACTACCACTCCGCCGCCGAACTGCTGCTCTACGGAGTGGGCTGGCAGGTGGCGACGCCGACGCCGGACGACGTGCTCTACAAGGCGCTCGCCGGGACCCCCGAGCACTCCGCCATTCCCGGCTACCACCCGCAGGTCTCCTCGGAGCTGTACACGACCAACGGCGAGGCGGACGGCCACGCCGGCAACGTCAACGGCATGGCGATGTTCACCCCCGAGATGTCGACCTGTCAGACGGCCTCGGACTCCGACCCGAACGACGCCTGGAACGCCGCGGACTGCGCCTCGGTCTTCACCTTCCCCGACGACGAGAAGCTGATCCAGCAGGAGTTCGAGAAGAACGTCCCGTTCGCGCTCTCCGTCGCCGAGACCGCCGCGCACCCCGACCGGCCGTCCTCCTCGGTGGGCCTCGACGCGCCCGACTTCACCCCGGCCGCCTTCACCACGTCGTACGCCCGGGGCGGCGGCCAGACCGTCTCCGCCGTCGTCCGCAAGTCCGTGCGCGACAAGCGGCTCAGGTACCGCGTCGACGGCGGCCGTACGCACACCCTCGCGGTCAGGCCCTGGCGGGGCGGCGAGACCTACGGGGGCACCGACAACCTCTACTTCGACGAGTACCGCGCCAGGATCACGGACGGTGCGCCGGGCGACAAGGTCGAGGTCTGGTTCACGGGTGTGACCCGGGCCGGAAAGCCCACCTCCAGCAGCCACTTCACGTACACCGTGGCACAGCGGCCGAGGGCCGACGTGCTCGTGGTCGCCGAGGAGGGCGCCGCCGCCACGCAGGCGCAGACGTACGTCGACGCGCTGAAGGCCGACGGCAGGAAGCCCCTGGTCTGGGACGTCGCCACCCAGGGCGCGCCCGACGCGCTCGGTGTCCTCGACCACTTCCGGACGGTCGTCCACTACACCGGCGCCCTGCGGCCCGGCAACGCCACCCAGCTCCAGCTGCGGGCCTTCCTCAACGAGGGCGGCAAGCTGGTCGAGGCGGGCGAACTCGCGGGCGGCAGCGTCGACCTCGGCGGCGGCACCCTCTCGAACGACTTCAGCCAGTACTACCTGGGCGCCTACTCCCGTACGTCCACGCCAGGCGCCAAGGGCTTCACCGGCTCGGGGAAGCTCGACGGAGCCACCGGAACGCTCGGCGACGCGCCCGGCAACCCGCTGAACGCGGCGGGCACCTACGGCGTCACCTCCGACTCGCTCGCCGGGGCGCGGTACCCGCAGTTCGCCTCCAGCGCGGGGGCGGGACGGTTCGCCGGGACCGTGAACCCGTACGGGCCCTACGCGGGCTCGTACATGGCCGCCGCGGTGCACACCGACGACGCCTACAAGCGGCTCACCCGCACCGTCGACCTCACCGGGGTCACCGCCGCCGACAAGCCGGCGCTGACCTCCCGGATGCTGTGGGACACCGAACCCGGCTACGACCACGCGGTCGTCGAGGTCCACACGACCGGCGCCGACGACTGGACCACGCTCCCCGAGGCGGGCGGCGCGACCACCTCGGCCGTCCCCGCCGAGTGCGAGGCCGGCTTCCTGGCCCAGGAACACCCCTGGATCAGGCACTACCTGACCGTGAGCGCGGCCGGCTGCACCGCCACCGGCTCCAGCGGGCGGTGGAACAGCTTCACCGGCGCGTCCAGCGGCTGGCAGCAGGTCTCCTTCGACCTGAGCGCGTACGCCGGCAGGTCCGTCGAGGTCTCGTTCAGCTACATCAGCGATCCGAGTTCGGGCGGCCACGGCCTCCTCGTCGACGACGCCGCGCTGGTGGTCGGCGGGAACGCCGTGGAGACGGAGGGCTTCGAGTCCTCCCTCGGTCCCTGGAGCGTGGCCGGTCCGCCCGCGGGCAGCCCGGCCGTCCTGCGGGACTGGGCGCGCACCGGGGAGCTCTTCAGGACCTACGGAGCGGTCACCACGGACGACACCGTGCTGCTGGGCTTCGGCCTGGAGCACGTCGGCACGGCGGCCGACCGCGCGACCCTGATCGGACAGGCACTTTCGGCGCTCGACAACTGACCGTACGTGACCATCACATGAACAGAACGGGCGATCCGTACCCCTACTGGCGGGTACGGATCGCCCTGTCGTGTATGGCCGTGGTCGATGTCACTCAGGGGCCTTGGGGGAGGTAGGGTCGGAGGCGGTCGGGGACATCCCATACAAACTCGCCGACACTTGAGTCGGCGTACCTAACGAGGAGATCGGTTCGTGACGATCCGCGTAGGCATCAACGGCTTTGGCCGCATCGGTCGTAACTACTTCCGCGCGCTGCTGGAGCAGGGTGCTGACATCGAGATCGTGGCTGTCAACGACCTGGGTGACACCGCGACCACCGCCCACCTGCTCAAGTACGACACCATTCTGGGCCGCCTCAAGGCCGAGGTGTCCCACACCGCCGACACGATCACCGTCGACGGCCACACCATCAAGGTCCTGTCCGAGCGCAACCCCGCCGACATCCCGTGGGGCGCGCTCGGCGTCGACATCGTCATCGAGTCGACCGGCATCTTCACGAAGAAGGCCGACGCCGAGAAGCACATCGCCGGCGGCGCCAAGAAGGTCCTCATCTCGGCTCCGGCCAAGGACGAGGACATCACCATCGTGATGGGCGTCAACCAGGACCAGTACGACCCGGCGAACCACAACATCATCTCCAACGCCTCCTGCACCACCAACTGTGTGGCGCCGATGGCCAAGGTCCTCGACGAGAACTTCGGCATCGTCAAGGGCCTGATGACGACGGTTCACGCGTACACCAACGACCAGCGCATCCTGGACTTCCCGCACTCGGACCTGCGCCGCGCCCGCGCCGCCGCCGAGAACATCATCCCGACCACGACGGGTGCCGCGAAGGCCACCGCCCTGGTCCTCCCGCAGCTCAAGGGCAAGCTGGACGGCATCGCCATGCGCGTCCCGGTCCCGACCGGCTCGGCCACCGACCTGGTCGTGACGCTCCAGCGCGAGGTCACCAAGGACGAGGTCAACGCCGCGTTCAAGAAGGCGTCCGAGGACGGCGACCTCAAGGGCTTCCTGGCCTACACCGAGGACCCGATCGTCTCCTCGGACATCGTCAGCGACCCGGCGTCCTGCACCTTCGACTCCTCCCTGACCATGGTCCAGGAGGGCAACACGGTGAAGATCCTCGGCTGGTACGACAACGAGTGGGGCTACTCCAACCGCCTCGTCGACCTGACGGTCTTCGTCGGCGGCCAGCTCTAGTCACCCGAGCAGGCACCTCGATGTGAGCCAGGGCTCGGGCAGCGCGACGCCGCGCTGCCCGGGCCCTGCGCCACGTGGTGATCGATCAGACCTCTCGGATCCCCAGAGCCTTCCCCTAGGAGTCGCTTCATGAAGACGATCGACGAGCTTCTCGCCGAAGGAGTGTCCGGCAAGCGGGTCTTCGTCCGCGCCGACCTCAACGTGCCGCTGGCCGGCGGCCTCATCACCGACGACGGCCGCATCCGCGCCGTCCTGCCCACCGTCAAGGCGCTGGCCGAGGCGGGCGCCAAGGTCGTCGTCGCCTCGCACCTGGGCCGCCCCAAGGGCGCCCCGGACCCGGCCTTCTCGCTGCTGCCCGCCGCCGAGCGCCTCGGTGAACTCCTCGGCGCGCCGGTCGCGTTCGCCCAGGACACCGTCGGCCCCGCCGCCCACGAAGCCGTGGACGGTCTGGAGCCCGGCCAGGTCGCGGTCGTCGAGAACCTCCGCTTCAACGCCGGCGAGACGTCCAAGGACGACACCGAGCGCGGCGAGTTCGCCGACCGGCTCGCCGCCCTCGCGGACGTGTACGTGGGCGACGGCTTCGGCGCCGTGCACCGCAAGCACGCCTCCGTGTACGACCTCCCCGCGCGTCTGCCGCACTACGCCGGGCACCTCATCGCCACCGAGGTCGGCGTCCTGAAGAAGCTCACCGAGGACGTCGCGCGCCCGTACGTCGTCGCTCTCGGCGGCTCCAAGGTCTCCGACAAGCTCGCCGTCATCGACCAGCTGCTCGGCAAGGCCGACCGCATCCTGATCGGCGGTGGCATGGCCTTCACCTTCCTCAAGGCCAAGGGCTACGAGGTCGGCACCTCGCTGCTCCAGGAGGACCAGATCCCGGCCGTCACCGAGTACATGGCGCGCGCCGAGAAGCTGGGCGTCGAGCTGGTGCTCCCGGTCGACGTCGTGGTCTCCCCCGGATTCCCGGACCTGAAGGCCAAGGCCCCCACCGAGCACACCGCCGTCGACGCGGACAAGATGCCCGAGGGCCAGCTGGGCCTGGACATCGGCCCGAAGACCGGCGCCCTGTACGCAGCCAAGCTCGCCGACGCCGAGACCGTCTTCTGGAACGGTCCCATGGGCGTCTTCGAGCACCCCGACTACGCCGAGGGCACCAAAGCGGTCGCCCAGGCCCTCGTCGACTCCAAGGGCTTCAGCGTCGTCGGCGGCGGAGACTCCGCCGCCGCGGTGCGCACCCACGGTTTCGACGAGAACGCATTCGGCCACATCTCGACCGGTGGCGGCGCCTCCCTCGAATACCTCGAGGGCAAGACGCTCCCCGGCCTCGCCGCACTGGAGGACTGACCTAGATGAGCACGCGCACGCCGCTGATGGCGGGCAACTGGAAGATGAACCTCAACCACCTCGAGGCCATCGCGCACGTCCAGAAGCTCGCCTTCGCCCTGGCCGACAAGGACTACGAGGCCTGCGAGGTCGCCGTCCTGCCGCCCTTCACCGACCTGCGCTCCGTGCAGACCCTGGTCGACGGCGACAAGCTCAAGATCAAGTACGGTGCCCAGGACCTGTCCGCGCAGGACTCCGGCGCCTACACCGGCGAGATCTCCGGCTCGATGCTGGCGAAGCTGAAGTGCACGTACGTGGCCGTCGGCCACTCCGAGCGCCGCCAGTACCACAACGAGACCGACGACGTCGTGAACGCCAAGGTCAAGGCCGCCTACAAGCACGGTCTGACCCCGATCCTGTGCGTGGGCGAGGAGCTGGACGTCCGCGAGGCGGGCAACCACGTCGCCCACACCCTCGCCCAGGTCGAGGGCGGTCTCAAGGACCTCCCGGCCGAGCAGGCCGAGTCCGTCGTGATCGCGTACGAGCCCGTCTGGGCCATCGGCACCGGCAAGGTCTGCGGCGCCGACGACGCGCAGGAGGTCTGCGCCGCGATCCGCGCCAAGCTCGCCGAGCTGTACTCCCAGGAGCTGGCCGACGCGGTCCGCATCCAGTACGGCGGCTCGGTGAAGTCCGGCAATGTCGCCGAGATCATGGCGAAGCCCGACATCGACGGCGCTCTGGTCGGCGGCGCGTCGCTGGACGCCGACGAGTTCGTCAAGATCGTCCGGTTCCGCGACCAGTAAGTATGCGGTAGCGGGGATTCGTCGTACCCTTGCGGGGGTCTGGTGCCATCGCGCCGGACCCCCGTCGTCCATCCAGTTCCGAGGAAGTTGGTCCAGCCGTGGTTTTGGGGTTCTCGATCGCCCTGATCGTCTTCAGCCTGCTGCTGATGCTGCTGGTGCTGATGCACAAGGGAAAGGGCGGCGGCCTGTCCGACATGTTCGGTGGCGGCATGCAGTCGTCCGTCGGCGGCTCCTCGGTCGCCGAGCGCAACCTCGACCGCATCACGCTGATGATCGGTCTGCTCTGGTTCGCCTGCATCGTCGTCCTCGGTGTGCTGATGAAGATCAACAACTGATCACCGAACGACATCGGTACGGCAGCACAACTGCACATTACGCAAGCACATTCCGCACGTAAGGCCCCATGTCCGGTACGCGCCTCCAGGCGCCGCCTATCATGGGGCTTGCGTCTAGGGGTGGGGATGTAACTCCAATCACTGGACGTGCGTTGGGCCTTACGTAGACTGAGGCGCTCGCAACGAAGCGACACGCCGACTCGCTTCGCGGCACCATCACGCAGGGAGTTACGACCGTGGCAAGTGGCAACGCGATCCGAGGAAGCCGGGTCGGGGCGGGGCCGATGGGCGAGGCCGAGCGCGGCGAGTCCGCGCCGCGGCTGCGCATCTCCTTCTGGTGCTCCAACGGGCACGAGACGCAGCCCAGCTTCGCCAGCGACGCGCAGGTCCCCGACACCTGGGACTGCCCGCGCTGCGGCTTCCCCGCAGGACAGGACCGGGACAACCCGCCGGACCCGCCGCGCACCGAGCCCTACAAGACGCACCTCGCGTATGTGCGGGAGCGGCGCAGCGACGCGGACGGCGAGGCGATCCTCGCCGAGGCGCTCGCCAAACTGCGGGGCGAGATCTAGGAGTTGATGGCCGGCCGGGCATCCCGTGGATGTCTGGCCGGAAGCGTGTCGCGTTGACGTCGCGGCCGGTGCGCGAGCCGCCGCCGGATCCGCCGCGTCCGGACGCGCGACCGACGTCGGCCCTTCGGGTGCCCGCGCCGCGCGCCGGTTCGTCCGTCGCGCCCGGACGCGCGGCCGACCTGGGCCGTTCGGGTGCCCGCGCCGCGCGCCGGTTCGTCCGTCGTGCCCGGAGACGGGGCGTACGGCGTGCCCGGCCCGTCGGTGGCGCCCTCCCGCCCCCGGGTCACACCGATGCAGCAGTGCGGGCCCGTCGGCACGGCGGCCCCGGGGGCCCGTGACCGTGCGTCGGTCTCCGGTCGGGCCCTCCCCGGCGAGACGGGCTCGGCGGCCCGCACCCGCGCACCTGTTTCTTCCCCGAGGCCCGGCCCGGCCGGTGCCGTTCGCGTACCCGCGCTCCTTGCCCGCCCGTCTTCCACCGTCATCGTGCTGACACCTGCGGGCCGCCCGGACGTATCTGTTGTTGAGCCGGTGGACGCACTACGACAGCTCGTGTCCAGCCCTGATCAATTAGGTTGGGACCGGCAGCGGGGCAAGGGACGCAGCAGCACAGGCAGGAAGAAGGCGGAAGTCCGAGATGAACGCAGAAAGCCGTACCCGGCTCAACCAGACACCCGAGTGGACCGCCCTGGCCAAGCACCGCGAGGAGCTCGCCGGCACCCGTCTGCGCGAGCTGTTCGCCGCCGAGCCCGGACGCGGTTCCGGCTACACGCTCCAGGTCGGCGATCTGCACATCGACTACTCCAAGCACCTGGTCACCGACGAGACGCTGCGACTGCTGCGCGAGCTGGCCGTCGCCACGGACGTGTTCGGGCTGCGGGACGCGATGTTCCGGGGCGAGAGGATCAACACGACCGAGGACCGGGCGGTGCTGCACACCGCGCTGCGGGCCCCTCGGGACGCGGTGGTCGAGGTCGACGGCGAGAACGTGGTGCCGGCCGTCCACGCGGTCCTCGACAAGATGGCGGGCTTCGCGGAGCGGGTCCGTTCGGGCGAGTGGACCGGGCACACCGGCAGGCGCATCAAGAACGTCGTCAACGTCGGCATCGGCGGCTCGGACCTCGGCCCCGCCATGGCCTACGAGGTGCTGCGCTCCTTCACGGACCGCTCGCTGACCGTCCGGTTCGTGTCGAACGTGGACGGCGCCGACCTGCACGAGGCCGTCCACGACCTGGACCCGGCCGAGACGCTGTTCATCATCGCCTCCAAGACCTTCACCACCATCGAGACCATCACCAACGCCACCTCCGCGCGCGAGTGGCTGCTGACCGGCCTGAAGGCGGGTCAGGAGGCGGTGGCGAAGCACTTCGTGGCGCTGTCGACGAACGCGGAGAAGGTGTCGGACTTCGGCATCGACACGGCGAACATGTTCGAGTTCTGGGACTGGGTCGGCGGGCGGTACTCGTACGACTCGGCGATCGGCCTGTCGCTGATGATCGCGATCGGCCCGGACCGGTTCCGCGAGATGCTGGACGGCTTCCACCTGGTCGACGAGCACTTCCGCACCGCCCCGGCCGAGGCCAACGCCCCGCTGCTGATGGGCCTGCTGGGCATCTGGTACGGCAACTTCCACGACGCGCAGTCGCACGCCGTGCTGCCGTACTCGCACTACCTGTCGAAGTTCACGGCCTATCTCCAGCAGCTCGACATGGAGTCCAACGGCAAGTCCGTGGACCGTGACGGCAACCCGGTGGAGTGGCAGACCGGACCGGTGGTGTGGGGCACGCCCGGCACCAACGGCCAGCACGCGTACTACCAGTTGATCCACCAGGGAACCAAGCTGATCCCCGCCGACTTCATCGGCTTCGCCGAGCCCGTGGCCGATCTGCTGCCGGGACTGGTCGCCCAGCACGACCTGTTGATGGCGAACTTCTTCGCGCAGACGCAGGCGCTGGCGTTCGGCAAGACCCCGGACGAGGTCCGCGCCGAGGGCGTGCCCGAGGAACTGGTGCCGCACAAGACGTTCCAGGGCAACCACCCCACGACCACGATCCTGGCGAAGGAACTGACGCCGTCGGTCCTCGGTCAGCTGATCGCCCTCTACGAGCACAAGGTCTTCGTCCAGGGCGCGGTCTGGAACATCGACTCCTTCGACCAGTGGGGCGTCGAACTCGGCAAGGTGCTCGCCAAGCGCGTCGAACCCGCCCTCACCGAGGGCGCCGACGTGCCGGGGCTGGACGCGTCGACCAAGGCGCTCGTCGCCAAGTACCGGACCCTGCGGGGTCGTTGAGACCCGTGTGAGGGGAAGCGGGCGGCGGGAGTCCGCCCGCTTCCCGTAGGGCGGCCGTGTCAAGCGAATCGAACGCGGGAACGTACATCCTCACCTCATGTGTTCGATTTCTTCACAACAAGCGCATATCTTGTCGACGATCTCCGGCATGCCGGAACGGACGGGCTGATAGGGAGGTACCTCCAGGGGGGCCTGTGAGGGTGGTGACCCCTGTGCACTGACGCCCAGGAGGTATCCGCCGTATGCCCGATCAGTTAGGGACCGCGTCCACCGCCGACGATCCAGGTCTCGACCGGCTGAAGGCCGTTCTCGACGGCTGGCGCAACTCGCTGCTGGACATGGGCGGGCGCAACCGGCTGCTGAACTTCAAGCACACCAGAACGGCGACCCTGGAGATCACCACGCCGTCCGCCGGCGCGCTTCTCGCCGACCTCGCCAAGGGCTGGGAGTTCGCCCCCGTCGTCGAGAAGACGGACCCGGAGGCGGCGGACTCCGGGACAGTGGACTCCGGGACGGTGGACTCCGGGACGGTGGACTCCGGGCGGCGGTCCCGGGCCGGGCTGGTCACGCAGAAGACCACCCAGGCCTCGCTGGACAGCTCGCTCTACCAACTGCGCCAGAGATCCGGCCAGATGTACAACGACTACGGCCTGTGGGTGCTGTGGCTCGGCATCGGCATGCTCGACTGGCGCGAGGCCGACGCCGACCAGGGCAGCTCGGCTCCCCTGCTCCTCGTCCCGGTGGAACTGCGCCGGGACAGCGGCCGGCGCAGCCGTCTCCACCTGGCCGACGACCAGGATCGTATCCACAACCCGGCGCTCGCCGTGAAGCTGGAACGGCTCGGTGTGGACTGGAGCCGGGTCACCGCCGCGGATGTCACGGACCCGTCCGCCGTGATGTCCGCCGCCCGGGCGGTCGCGGCCGGGCAGAAGGACTGGTCGGTGGAGGAACGGGTGGTGCTCGGCCTGTTCGCCTCGCACCGGGAGGCCATGTACCAGGACCTCCAGCAGAACGAGGAGCGGGTGCTCGGTCATCCGCTGGTCCGTGCCGTGGCCCTCGGCCCCGACGCCGGCCTGCCCGACGACCTGATCGCGTTCGAACCGGCGGACCTCGACCGCATCGACGACGTCCAGCTGCCCGAGCGGACCCCGCTGGTCCTCGACGCCGACGCCTCGCAGCGGCAGTGCGTCGCCGCCGCCCTCGACCAGCGGTCGTTCGTGATGAGCGGCCCGCCAGGTACCGGCAAGAGCCAGACCATCACCAACATGATCGCCGCGCTGATGCACGCCGGGCGCAGCGTGCTGTTCGTCAGCGAGAAGGCCGCGGCGCTCGACGTCGTACGCAACCGGTTGCGGGGCGTGGGCCTGGGGGACTTCGTGATGGCGCTGCACAGCGGCGACACCAGCAAGAAGGCGGTGGCCACCGAACTCGCGCGGGTGCTGACCACCGAGGTCCGCGTGACCGGGGCCGCGGAGCACGAACTGGAGCGGGCCCGCACCCTGCGCGAGGAACTGTCCGCGTACGCCGCCGCCATGAACGAGACCCGCGAGCCCCTCGGCCGCAGCCTGCACGACGTCCTCGGACGGCTCGTGCTGCTGGAGCAGTCCGGTACCCCCCGGCTGCCGCTCGCCGCCGGGAACGCCGGAGCCGTCCGCGGTCTGACCGCGGGTGCCCTCCAGGAACTCGCCACCGCCTCCCGGACGATCGGCCGCGCCTGGCGTCCGGCCGTCGAGGGAGAGGCCTTCCCGTGGCGCGGACTGACCGGCACGTCTCCCCACCAGGTGGTGTCCGAGGCTGCCGACGCCCTGGACGCCCTGGTGACCGCCACGGGCCGGCGCCCCTTCGCGGCGACCCAGGACGAACCCCGCTCGGTGCACGAAGTCCGCGCTCTGGTGCGCTCCTTGAGGGCGGGGCTCCCTGATCCGCAGGGGACGGCACGGGCCGCGGCTGACGGGGGGCTCCCGGACGACGTGTCGGCCCAAGTGGCCCAGCTGGCCGACCTGTTCGGGCTGCCCAAGGCCGACCGGGCCGAGGCCGCGTTCGCCCTGTGCGAGCTCGCCGATCTGACGGGCCACGACCATCTGCCGCCGCGCGGCTGGTTCGACGCCGATGGGCTGCGCCGGGCGCGTACGGCGGCGGGGGAGCTGCGCCGCGCCCTGGACGCCGAGGCCACCGCCCGGGACGCGGCCTCGGACGTGTTCGGCGAGCAGGTGCTCGCCTGCGCCGAACTGCCGGAACTGGCCGACCGGTTCGCCGGTCGCCATCGCGGACTGATGGGGCGCTTCTCGGCCGCGTACAAGGAGGACCGCTCCGCCGTGGCCGCGCTCACCCGCGACGGCGTCTGGGACAGGGCGCTGCCGGGGCGGCTGGAGCAGGCGCTCGCCTGGCGTGCCGCGGCCGCCGAGGTCGCCCGGCTCGCCGAGCGTCACTCCGCCCTGCTCGACCGCTATCTGCCGCGCACCGTGGAGGCCTTGGCGGACCTCGACCTCGCCCTGTCCACGGCCGACCGCATCGCCGAACTGAGCCGCGACGCCGACAGCCGTGAACCGTTCGCCGCGCGTCGTCCGCTGCTCGCCGAGCGGCTCTCCTGCGGGGCCGACACGGACCGGCTCCCGCGGCTGCTCGCCGAGAACATCCGGCAGTCGCTCGCCGCCTGGTGCGCCACGGCCTGTGCCCGGGCCGATCGCTGGAGCCGGTCCGCCGACGATCTGCTCGGCCTGTTCGACACCGCGCGCCGCACCCAGCTCTCGACCGGTCTGCTGGGCCTCTTCGACCAGGCCCACCGGTCGATCGAGGCGCTGCGCGCCGACGAGCAGGGCCCGGAGATCTGGCACGCCCACGTCGACGGCGTCGCCGTGCTCGCCCGGCACGGAGCGGACGACCTCGTGACGAGCGCGGCCGAGCGGGGAGCCGACCCCGGCCGGCTGGCCGACGTCGTCGAGCAGGCGCTGCTGCGCGCCTGGGCCGACGACGTCCTCGCCGGGGACGCCCGGCTGCGCAGGTCCCGTTCCGACGACCTCGACGCGCGGGTGAGCGACTTCCGGGACGCCGACCGCCGGCTGATCGCGGCCGCGGGCGGCGCCGTCATCGAGGCCTGCAACAAACGGCGCCCGCGCCGGTTCGCCGGGGGAGCGGGCGCCGTCATCGTCCGGGAGGCGGAGAAGAAGACCCGGCACATGCCGGTGCGGGAACTGCTCGGCAGGACCCGGGACGTCGTCCAGTCGATCAAACCCTGCTTCATGATGAGCCCGTTGACGGTCAGTCAGTTCCTGCCTCCCGACTTCCACTTCGACGTGGTGGTCTTCGACGAGGCGTCCCAGGTCCGGCCGAGCGACGCGGTCAACTGCGTCTACCGCGGACGCACCCTCGTGGTGGCCGGTGACGACAAGCAGCTGCCGCCCACCTCGTTCTTCGACTCCTCCGTGGACGACGACACGGACGAGTACGCGCAGGACGTCCCGGACTCCTTCGAATCGCTGCTGCACGCCTGCAAGGCCGGCGCCATGCGTGAACTGCCGCTCGGCTGGCACTACCGCAGCCGCCACGAGAACCTGATCACCTTCAGCAACCGGGAGTTCTACGGCAACGCCATGGTGACGTTCCCCGGAGCACTGGACGAGGGCAACGACGTCGGTGTGGCCTTCCTGGAGGCCGACGGTGTGTACGACAGGGGCGGGCGGCGCGACAACCGCCTCGAAGCGGACTTCGTCGCCCGGCGCGTGCTGCACCACTTCGACACCCGGCCCGGCAGGACCCTCGGCGTCGTCGCGCTCTCCCAGGCCCAGGCCTCGGCCATCGACCAGGCCGTGCAGCAGGCGAGGCTCGCGCGCCCCGATCTCGACCACTGTTTCACCGAGGACCGGCTCGACGGCTTCTTCGTGAAGAACCTGGAGTCCGTCCAGGGCGACGAACGCGACGTGATGATCATGTCGGTGGGGTACGGCCCCGATGAACACGGCAGGCTGGGGCTGAACTTCGGCCCCGTCAACAAGGCCGGAGGCTGGCGCCGGCTCAACGTGGCCGTGACCCGCGCCCGTTACCGCATGGAGGTCGTCTCGTCCTTCCGGGGCACGAGCCTGTCCGACAGCCCCAACGAGAGCGTGCAGTACCTGAAGCGCTATCTCGAGTACGCGGAGAACGGGCCGTCCGTGCTCGCCCGCGACGTCGTACAGGGGGACGCCGAGCCGGACAGTCCGTTCGAGGAGTCGGTGCTCGCCGTCCTGCGGGGCTGGGGACTCCAGGTGCAGCCGCAGGTCGGCGTCGCCGGGTATCGCATCGACATCGGCCTGCGCCATCCGCTGCTGCCCGGCGCCTACGCGCTCGGCATCGAGTGCGACGGGGCCATGTACCACTCCTCGCGGGCGGCCCGGGACCGGGACCGGCTGCGCGAGCAGGTCCTGAACGGGCTCGGCTGGCGGCTCCACCGCATCTGGGGCACCGACTGGTACCGCGGACGGGCGGCCGCCGAGCTGCGGTTGCGGGAGGCGGTCGACGCGGCGATCGCGCAGGGTCCGCTCACCGCGTCCGTTCCGGCCCAGGCCGCGCCGCCGTCGTCGTCCGCGGGGCGACGGACGACGGACGGCTTCCCGGAGGGGGTGCCCTCGGGAGATCCGTCCCCCGCGAACCCGCCCCCCGCGAACCCGCCCTCGGGGCGCCCGTCCGAGGGGCCTGCCACACCGACCACGCCTGCCACACCGACCACCCCTGCCGCGCCGGTCTCCCTTGTCTCCCAGGCGTACGAGCGCGTGCCGGTCGACAGCGGCGCGGAGCGCGCGTGGAGCTCGGTGTACCGGACCGAGACGGTCATGCTGCCGCCCGGACACGAACTGCACACGCCGGAGGCCCGGCCCGCGCTGCGCAGGCTGCTGGCACGGGTCATCGAGGTCGAGGGGCCCATCCACGAGGAACTGCTGGTGCAGCGGGCGCGCGAGGCCTGGGGCGTCGCCAGGGCGGGCAGCCGTATCCGGGACAACGTCCGGGAGGTGACGCGCATGCTGGTGTCCTCGGGGCGCGTGGCCGTGGACGGGGCGTTCTTCGCCACGGAGGGCCACGACGTCGTCGGCGCCAGGCGCCCCCAGGACGGCGAGTCGGCCCGCAAGGTCCTGCACATCGCCCCCGCGGAGCGGTACGTGGCGCTGTGCGAGCTGGCCGCCGAGTGCCCGGGAATGTCCGAGGACGAACTCGTCAAGCAGGCCTGCGAGTTCTTCGGCTGGCGCCGGACCGGCAAGGACATCCGTGACTGTCTCGCGGCCGACATCGCGGAACTCCGTCGGCGAGGACGACTGGAGGGCACCACCGACCGTATCAACGCGGCCCGCTGAAAAGGCCGTTGCCGGCGGAACGGGCCGGGGCAGCAGGGTCGGTGACCCTGCCGCCCCGGTCGGCGGTTCGTGTGCCCGGTCGTTCAGGCGGACGCCGGTGGATACAGCGACCGCGGGAGCTGGGACGCGGCCGCCGCGTCCAGCAGCCACAGGGTGCGTGAACGGCCGTACGCGCCGGCGGCCGGGGCCTGGATCTCCCCGGCGCCCGACAGTGCGATCGCGGCGGCCTCCGCCTTGTCCTCCCCGGCCGCGAGCAGCCACACCTCACGGGCGGAGCGGATCGCGGGCAGGGTCAGCGAGATCCGGGTCGGCGGCGGCTTGGGCGCGCCGTGCACGCCGACCACCGTCCGCTCCGTCTCCCGCACCGCGGGCAGCTCAGGGAAGAGCGAGGCCACGTGGGTGTCCGGGCCGACGCCCAGCATCAGGACGTCGAAGGACGGGACCGGGCCGTGGTTCTCGGGCCCGGCGGCCTTCGCGAGCTCCGCCGCGTACGACTCCGCCGCCGCCTCGACGTCGGCGCCGTACGGACCGTCGGACGCGGGCATGGTGTGCACGCGCGCCGGGTCCAGCGGCACCGCGTCGAGCAGGGCCGCGCGGGCCTGCGTGTCGTTGCGGTCGGGGTCGCCCTCGGGGAGGTACCGCTCGTCGCCCCACCACAGGTCGAGACGCGCCCAGTCGACGGCGTCCCGGGCGGGCGCGGACGCGAGCGCCGCGAGGAGCCCGTTGCCGTTGCGCCCGCCGGTGAGCACGATCGACGCGTAGCCGCGCGAGGCCTGCGCGTCCACGATCTTCGTGATCAGCCGTGCCGCCGCGGCCTCGGCCATCAGTTCCTTGTCGCGGTGGACGACGAGCTGAGGGGTGTTCACTCGGCGGCCGCCTTGTCCGCCGCCTTCTTCGCGAGCGTCTCGGCCACCCCGGCGGGGGAGTCCTTGGCGACCGGGGCCGCCTTCGTGGCGGTCGCGGTACCGCCCGACGCCCCGGAACCCCCGGTGTCCGCCGGGGCGTTCAGCCGGTCCACGCCGAAGCGCAGCGCCGAGGCGTAGGTGTCGTCCGGGTCGAGGCGGCGCAGCTCCTCCGCCATCAGCTCGGCCGTGTCCCGGCGCTTGAGCGCCACCGCGCGGTCGGGCTGCCCCTGGATGGACAGGGTGGCGAGGGTGCCGTCGGCGCGGTCCAGGACGATCGGGCCGCAGCTCGTGTCCAGCCGGACCGCGGTGAGACCGGGGCCCGAGGACAGCGACCGCTTGACGGGGACCTCGAGGCGGTCCGCGAGCCACATCGCGAGGAGCTCGCAGCTCGGGTTGAACTCCTCGCCCTCCACCTCGACCGCGTCCACGTCGCAGGCGACCTGGTCCAGGGCCGCGGCCAGCATCGAACGCCAGGGCGTGATGCGGGTCCACGACAGGTCCGTGTCGCCCGGGGTGTAGGCCTCGGCGCGGGCGTTGAGCTCCCGTACCGGGGCCTCGGCGGCGTAGGTGTCGGTCACCCGGCGCTGCGCGAGCGCGCCGAGCGGGTCCTTCGCCGGGTCGAGCGGCGCGTTGACCGGCCACCAGACGACGACGGGCGCGTCCGGCAGCAGCAGCGGCAGCACGACCGACTGGGCGTGGTTGATCACCTCGCCGTACAGGCGCAGCACCACCGTCTCGCCGGTGCCCGCCTCCGCCCCGAGCCGCACCTCGGCGTCGAGGCGCGAGGTCGTGCGGTCGCGGGGCGAGCGGGAGACGCGCTTGATGACCACGAGGGTGCGCGAGGGGTGCTCGCGCGAGGCCTCGTTGGCGGCCTTCAGGGCGTCGTAGGCGTTCTCCTCGTCGGTGACGATGACGAGGGTGAGCACCATGCCGACGGCGGGTGTGCCGATGGCGCGGCGGCCCTGCACGAGCGCCTTGTTGACCTTGCTGGCCGTGGTGTCGGTGAGATCGGTCTTCATGGGCGACGCCAGCTCCGTCCGTCTCGTTCGAGCATCTCGTCGGCCTCGACGGGTCCCCAGGTGCCCGACGGGTACTGCGCGGGCTTGCCGTGCTTGTCCCAGTACCGCTCGATCGGGTCGAGGATCTTCCAGGACAGCTCGACCTCCTCCGTGCGCGGGAAGAGGTTCGAGTCGCCGAGCAGCACGTCGAGGATCAGACGCTCGTACGCCTCAGGGCTCGACTCCGTGAAGGACTCGCCGTACGCGAAGTCCATCGAGACGTCCCGGATCTCCATGGAGGTGCCGGGAACCTTGGAGCCGAAGCGGACCGTGACGCCCTCGTCGGGCTGGACGCGGAAGACGATCGCGTTCTGGCCCAGCTCCTCCGTCGCCGTGTGGTCGAAGGGGGAGTGCGGGGCGCGCTGGAAGACGACCGCGATCTCGGTGACGCGGCGGCCGAGGCGCTTGCCGGTGCGCAGGTAGAACGGGACGCCCGCCCAGCGGCGGTTGTCCACCTCCACCTTGATCGCGGCGAAGGTGTCGGTCTTCGACTTGGGGTCGATCCCGTCCTCCTGGAGGTAGCCGACGACCTTCTCGCCGCCCTGCCACCCCGCCGCGTACTGGCCGCGGACCGTGCTCTTGCCGAGGTCCTTCGGCAGCCTGGTCGCGCCGAGCACCTTGGTCTTCTCCGCCGCGAGCGCGTCCGCGTCGAAGGAGGAGGGCTCCTCCATCGCGGTCAGCGCCATCAGCTGGAGCAGGTGGTTCTGGATGACGTCACGGGCGGCGCCGATGCCGTCGTAGTAGCCGGCGCGGCCGCCGATGCCGATGTCCTCGGCCATCGTGATCTGGACGTGGTCGACGAACGACCGGTTCCAGATCGGCTCGAACATCGTGTTGGCGAAGCGGAGCGCCAGGATGTTCTGGACGGTCTCCTTGCCCAGGTAGTGGTCGATGCGGAAGACCTGGTCCGGGGCGAAGACCTCGTGCACGATCGAGTTGAGCGCCTCGGCCGACTCCAGGTCGTGTCCGAAGGGCTTCTCGATGACCGCGCGGCGCCAGGAGCCGCCCGACTGGTCCGCCAGCTTGTGCTTCTTGAGCTGCTGGATGACCACCGGGAACGCGGACGGCGGCACCGACAGGTAGAAGGCGAAGTTGCCGCCCGTGCCCTGCGCCTTGTCCAGTTCCTCGATCGTGGAACGGAGCCGGTCGAAGGCGTCGTCGTCGTCGAAGGTGCCCTGGACGAAGCGCATCCCCTGGACGAGCTGCTGCCAGACCTCCTCGCGGAAGGGGGTGCGGGAGTGCTCCTTGACCGCGTCGTGGACCTCCTGGGCGAAGTCCTCGTGGGCCCACTCGCGGCGGGCGAACCCGACGAGCGAGAAGCCCGGCGGCAGCAGGCCCCGGTTCGCGAGGTCGTACACCGCGGGCATCAGCTTTTTACGTGACAAATCGCCCGTGACGCCGAAGATGACCAGGCCCGACGGCCCCGCGATACGCGGGAGCCGTCGGTCTGCGGGGTCACGCAGCGGGTTGCTGCTCGACAAGATTTCAGCCCTCCGAAGGGGCGAGGCGCCGGAGCTCCGCCTCGGTCGACTTGAGCAGGTCGTTCCAGGCGGACTCGAACTTCTCGACGCCCTCGTCCTCAAGGAGCTGGACCACGTCGTCGTAGGAGATCCCGAGCTTCTCGACGGCGTCGAGCTCGGCACGGGACTGCTCGTACGTACCGGCGATGGTGTTGCCGGTGATCCGGCCGTGGTCCTCGGTGGCCTCCAGGGTGGCCTCCGGCATGGTGTTCACGGTGTTCGGCGCGACCAGCTCGTCGACGTACAGGGTGTCCTTGTACGCCGGGTCCTTGACGCCGGTCGAGGCCCACAGCGGACGCTGCTTGTTGGCCTGCGCCCGGTCGAGGGCGGCCCAGCGGTCCGTGGAGAAGACCTCCTCGTACGCCTGGTAGGCGAGCCGGGCGTTGGCGACGCCCGCCTTGCCGCGGGCGGCCTTGGCCTCGGGGGTGCCCTGGGCGTCCAGCCGCTTGTCGATCTCGGTGTCCACGCGGGACACGAAGAAGGACGCCACGGAGTGGATCTTCGAGAGGTCCAGGCCGCGCTCCTTGGCCTTCTCCAGGCCGAGCAGGAACGCCTCCATGACCTCGCGGTAGCGCTCCAGCGAGAAGATCAGCGTGACGTTGACGCTGATGCCGAGGCCGATGACCTCGGTGATCGCCGGCAGACCCGCCCGGGTGGCCGGGATCTTGATGAGGGTGTTGGGGCGGTCCACCAGCCAGGCGAGCTGCTTGGCCTCGGCGATCGTCGCCGTGGTGTTGTGCGCCAGACGGGGGTCGACCTCGATGGAGACCCGGCCGTCCTGGCCGCCGGACGCGTCGAAGACGGGCCGAAGGATGTCGGCGGCGTCACGGACGTCCGCCGTGGTGATCATGCGCAGGGCTTCTTCGACGGTGACCTTGCGGGCCGCGAGCTCGGTGACCTGCTGCTCGTAGCCGTCTCCGCTGCTGATCGCCTTCTGGAAGATCGACGGGTTGGTGGTGACGCCCACGACGTGCTGCTGGTCGATCAGCTCGGCCAGGTTGCCGGACGTGATCCGCTTGCGCGACAGGTCGTCCAGCCAGATCGCGACGCCTTCCTCGGAGAGGCGCTTGAGTGCGTCTGTCATGGAAATTGCATCTCCTACGTGTCGTTTGTCGGCGTCAGCGCTGGGCTGCGGCGATCGATTCCCGGGCGGCTTCCGCGACGTTCTCGGCAGTGAAACCGAATTCGCGGAAGAGCACCTTGCCGTCGGCCGAAGCACCGAAGTGCTCCAGCGAAACAATGCGTCCGGCGTCCCCGACGAACCGGTGCCAGGTGAGACCGATTCCGGCCTCGACCGAGACGCGGGCCTTCACCGACGGCGGCAGGACGCTGTCCCGGTACCCCTGGTCCTGCTCGTCGAACCACTCCACGCACGGCATGGAGACGACCCGCGTGGGGATGCCCGCGGCCTGGAGCTGCTCGCGCGCCTCGACGGCCACGTGCACCTCGGAGCCGGTGCCCATCAGGATGACCTCGGGCGCGCCGCCCTCGGCCTCGAACAGCACGTACCCGCCCTTGGCGGCGTCCTCGTTCGCCTCGTACGTCGGTACACCCTGGCGGGTGAGCGCGAGGCCGTGCGGGGCGCCCTTGCCGTACACCTTGGTGTAGCGCTTGAGGATCTCGCGCCAGGCGATGGCCGTCTCGTTGGCGTCCGCGGGACGGACGACGTTCAGGCCGGGGATGGCGCGCAGCGAGGCGAGGTGCTCGACCGGCTGGTGGGTCGGACCGTCCTCGCCGAGGCCGATCGAGTCGTGCGTCCACACGTACGTGACCGGCAGGTGCATCAGGGCCGACAGGCGGACCGAGTTGCGCATGTAGTCGGAGAACACCAGGAAGGTGCCGCCGTAGATGCGGGTGTTGCCGTGGAGCGCGATGCCGTTCATCTCCGCGGCCATGGAGTGCTCGCGGATGCCGAAGTGGATCGTGCGGCCGTACGGGTTCGCCTCGGGCAGCGGGTTGTCCGCCGGGAGGAACGAGCTGGTCTTGTCGATCGTGGTGTTGTTCGAGCCGGCGAGGTCGGCGGAGCCGCCCCACAGCTCGGGGATGACCGCGCCGAGGGCCTGGAGCACCTTGCCGGACGCGGCGCGGGTGGCGACACCCGTGCCCGCCTCGAAGACGGGGAGCTTCTCCTCCCAGCCGCTCGGCAGCTCGGTCGCGGCGATGCGGTCGTACTCCGCCGCGCGCTCCGGGCTGGCGGTACGCCAGGCGGCGTAGCCCTTCTCCCACTCGGCCTTGGCCTGGGCACCGCGGTCCAGCGCCTGGCGGGTGTGGGCCAGCACCTCGGCGGCGACGTCGAAGGACTTCTCCGGGTCGAAGCCGAGGACGCGCTTGGTGGCCGCGACCTCGTCGTCGCCGAGCGCCGAGCCGTGGGCGGCCTCGGTGTTCTGCGCGTTCGGGGCGGGCCAGGCGATGATCGAGCGCATCGCGATGAAGGACGGCTTGTCCGTCACCTTCTTCGCGGCCTCGATCGCGTTGTAGATGGCGTGCGGGTCGAGGTCGCCGTCCGGCTTCGGGGCGATCCGCTGCACGTGCCAGCCGTACGCCTCGTAGCGCTTGACCGTGTCCTCGGAGACCGCGGTCTCCGTGTCGCCCTCGATCGAGATGTGGTTGTCGTCCCACAGCAGGATCAGGTTGCCGAGCTTCTGGTGCCCGGCCATGGAGGACGCCTCCGAGGAGATGCCCTCCTGGAGGCAGCCGTCACCGGCGATCGCGTAGATGAAGTGGTCGAACGGGGACTCGCCCTGCGGCGCGTCCGGGTCGAACAGACCACGCTCGTAGCGGGCGGCCATCGCCATGCCCACCGCGTTGGCGACACCCTGGCCGAGCGGGCCGGTCGTGGTCTCCACGCCCGGCGTGTGACCGTACTCGGGGTGTCCGGGGGTCCTGCTGCCCCAGGTCCTGAAGGACTCCAGGTCGTCCAGCTCCAGACCGAAACCGGCCAGGTAGAGCTGGGTGTAGAGGGTCAGTGACGAATGGCCGGCGGACAGCACGAAGCGGTCGCGGCCGACCCAGTTCGTGTCCGCCGGGTCGTGCCGCATCACCTTCTGGAAGAGGGTGTAGGCGGCGGGCGCCAGGCTCATGGCCGTACCGGGATGGCCGTTGCCGACCTTCTGTACGGCATCGGCGGCCAGGACGCGGGCGGTGTCCACCGCTCGCTGGTCCAGCTCGGTCCACTCGAGGTCTGTGGTGGTCGGCTTGGTGCTCACCCTGGGTCAGGGCTCCTCTCCACATGTCACACATGTCGAAATGCCGGTGCACTGGGCGCCCCGGCCGTTGTCGAGCCTACCCCCGTGAGTACGCGCGTTTTTTCGAGTCATTCCAGACTGCCGGGACTCACCGCGATCCGCCTCCCGACTGGGCCGTTCCATGTTCGGCACATGAATACGGAGCCGCTCGTCCGAGTGCTCAATCGAGTCTCGATCAGCTCTTCCGGCCGCACTCCCCAACACGGGCGCACCCCCGCGAATGCCGGGGTCTGGGCAACGTCTACAGTGGCGTGGTACGCGCGGGCCTTTCGCGGGGAATTCATCCCGGGGCCCGCTGGGATGTCTCTGTCAGGGGTGTGCGTGACGGCCGTCGAATCCCGTCCAGCCGGTGTGCTCGGGACGAGCAGCAGCCGGGGCCAGCGGCCGTTCGGGGCCCGTCTGAAGGCGTTCGTGGCGCTGACCAAGCCGCGGATCATCGAGCTGCTGCTGATCACCACCGTTCCGGTGATGTTCCTGGCCCAGCAGGGTGTGCCGGATCTGAAGCTGGTGCTCCTCACCTGCCTCGGCGGCTATCTGTCCGCGGGCGGCGCCAACGCGCTGAACATGTACATCGACCGCGACATCGACGCCCTCATGGAGCGCACCTCGCAGCGGCCCCTCGTCACCGGCATGGTCAGCCCCCGTGAGTGCCTCGCCTTCGGCATCACGCTGGCGGTCGTGTCGACCCTGCTGTTCGGTCTCGCCGTCAACTGGCTGTCCGCCTGGCTGTCGCTCGGAGCGCTCCTCTTCTACGTCGTCGTCTACACGATGATCCTCAAACGGCGTACCTCGCAGAACATCGTCTGGGGCGGCATCGCGGGCTGTCTGCCCGTGCTCATCGGCTGGTCGTCCGTCACGGACTCCATGTCCTGGGCGCCTGTCATCCTCTTCCTCGTCATGTTCTTCTGGACGCCGCCGCACTACTGGCCGCTGTCGATGAAGGTGAAGGACGACTACGCGCGCGTGGGCGTGCCGATGCTCCCGGTCGTCGCGAGCAACAAGGTCGTCGCCCGCCAGATCGTCCTCTACAGCTGGGTGATGGTCGCGGTCTCGCTGCTGCTGACCCCGCTCGGGTACACCGGCTGGTTCTACACCGTGGTCGCGCTGGCCGCGGGCGGGTTCTGGCTCTGGGAGGCACACGGCCTCCAGAACCGCGCCAAGGCCGAGGTCACGGGCGGCAAGCTGAAGGAGATGCGGCTGTTCCACTGGTCGATCACCTATGTGTCGATCCTCTTCGTGGCCGTCGCGGTGGACCCCTTCCTCCGCTAGACCGCCCGGAACACCTGGAACACCTGGACGGGAGGGGTGGGGGGGGGCCGCGCCCCCCCCCCCCCCCCCCCCCGGCGGGGTGGACGGGGGCGGCCTGAGGGGCGAGGGCGACACCCCCCCAAACAGGCAGGTATAAAAAAAAA
>NZ_JBHXDQ010000021.1:87348-120468 GCF_042725875.1 Streptomyces sp. NPDC127038
TTTTTTTTTATCCCACCCCCCCGCCCCCCCGCCCCCACCCCGGCCCCCCCGGGGGGGGGGGGGGGGGCGCCCCCCCCCCCCCCACCCCTCCCGTCGCCGTTCGGTCTACTCGTCGGTAGCATCCTGGCCATGGCAGACACCGAGCAGATCGACGAGACCCCCGGCACCGTCCAGGACCCCAGGGCCGACCGCGCAGCGGCCAAGCTCGCGCAGCGGATCACCGCCTTCGCCAAGGCGCACGGCGGCGCCGAGGCCCAGGTCGCGTACATCGGACAGCGCGGCGCCCGCATCGTCCTCGTCGGCGAGGACGGCGGCTGGGGCGACCTCGTGGCGACGAGCTACGAGATCGCCGAGAACGCCGTGAAGAAGGCCGGGATCACCGTCCACGAGAGCTTCGACGGCGAGTTCGCGGCCAAGGTGAGGACCGGCCCGTACGAGTGGAAGCGGATGGCCGGCATCCAGGTCGGCGGTCCCTCCAACGACTGACACGCCACCCCTCGCACGGACGGCCGACAATCGTCGGCCGTTCGCACGGGGTGCGCGCGACCAACACCTGACACCCGGCTCAGCCGTTAGGACCTGAAAAGCAACGGTCCACTCGCGGGGAGTCCGGATGATCGAAACGCCGTCCCTCGTGGACCAGTACTGCCACGGCGTACTGCGGACCGAGCTGGGCCTCGGCACCTTCGAGGCCCACCTCTCCAGATCCGGGGGCCCGCCGGCCGCGGGGACCACGTTCTTCGACACCCAGACCGGTTTCGCCGTACGGCGCTGGTGCCCGCCCCTGCTCGGACTCGAACCGCACTGCACGCCCGCCCGCTATCTCGCCCGGCGCCGTGAACTGGGCGTGCTGGAGTCGGGGCGCCGGCTGCTGCGCGGCAGCGGCATCACCACGTATCTCGTGGACACCGGCCTGCCCGGTGATCTCACCGGACCGGGCGAGATGGCCTCCACGGGAGACGCCAGGGCGCACGAGATCGTCCGGCTCGAACTGCTCGCCGAACAGGTCGCGGACACCTCGGGAACCGTCGAGGCGTTTCTCGCCAATCTCGCCGAATCCGTCCACGGAGCCGCCGCGAACGCCGTGGCCTTCACCTCCGTGGCGGGCGTACGGCACGGTCTGGCCCTCGCGCCCGAACCGCCCGGACCGGGAGAGGTGAGGGGCGCGGCGGGCCGCTGGCTCGCCGGCCGGCGGGTGGGCGGCCGGCTCACCGACCCGGTCCTGCTGCGCCATCTGTTGTGGATCGCGGTCGCCTCGGGCCGGCCCCTGCAACTGCACGCGGGACTCGGCGAGCCCGGACAGCGCATCGACCGCACCGACCCGGCGCTGCTCACCGACTTCGCCCGCGCCACGGCGGGCCTCGGTACCGACCTGGTCCTGCTGCACGGCTACCCCTACCAGCGGCACGCGGCCCACCTCGCCGAGGTCTTCCCGCACGTCTACGCGGATCTGGGCGCCGCCCTGGTGCGCACCGGCGCGCGCTCGGCCGACGTCCTCGCCGAGATCCTGGAGCTGGCCCCCTTCGGCAAGCTGCTCTTCTCCAGCGGGGCGCGGGGGCTGCCCGAACTCCATGTGATCGGGGCCCGCCTCTTCCGCGAGGCGCTGGCCCGGGTGCTCGGCAGCTGGGTCGCCGACGGGGCCTGGTCACCGGCCGACGCCCAGCGGGTCGCGTCCCTGATCGCCGCGGGCAACGCCCGGCGGGTGTACGGACTGGAGTGAGCCGGGGGCACCCTGAAGGCGCCCCCGGACGGGGCCGGGCGGAGAGCGCCCGGGACGGGCCTACGCGCGGCTGAGGGCCGACGTGGTCGCGGGGCCGGGCAGGTCCGCCGTGAGCTCCGGGCGTTCACGCAGGGACAGCAGGACCCGCACCACCCCGATCCACACCAGGCAGGAGCCCAGCATGTGCAGGGCGACCAGGGCCTCGGGCAGGTCCGTGAAGTACTGGACGTACCCGATGACGCCCTGGGACAGCAGGATCAGGAACAGGTCCCGGGTGCGCCGCAGCGGACCCCGGGGAGCGTCGACCGCCTTGAGGACGAACCACAGGGCGAACGTCAGCGTGACGACGATCCAGGCCAGCACCGCGTGCAGCTTGGCCACGGTCTCCCAGCTGACCGGGATGCGCTCGACCTCGCTGGAGTCACCCGCGTGCGGGCCCGCGCCGGTGACGACCGTGCCGGCCGCGATCAGCAGGACCGCGGCGGTGACCAGGAACCACACGAGCTGCTGCACCGACTTGCCGACGAGCGGACGCGGCGCCGCGTCGCCCTCGCGGGTGCGCTGCCACATGAGCGCGGCCACCGTGATGAGCGCGGTGGAGAGCAGGAAGTGCGCGGCGACCGTGTACGGGTTCAGTCCGACCAGCACGACGATCCCGCCGAGGACCGCGTTGCTCATGACGATCCAGAACTGGGCCCAGCCGAGCCGGGTCAGACCGCGCCGCCACGGCTTCTGCGAGCGGGCGGCGACGATCGCCCAGCCGACGGCGGCGCAGAGCACGTACGTCAGCATGCGGTTGCCGAACTCGATGGCTCCGTGGAAGCCCATCGCGCTCGTCGCCGTGAGCGAGTCGTCCGTGCACTTGGGCCAGGTCGGGCAGCCGAGACCGGAGCTGGTGAGCCGCACGGCACCGCCGGTCACCACGATCACGACCGACATGACGAGCGCCGAGAGGGCCGCGCGCCGCACCGTCCGGGTGGCCGGGGTCCAGCGTTCGGCGATGAAGGCGAGCGGGTTGCGCACCGCGCTGAGGGCGTCGGCTCGGGTCAGGTTCTGCACGCGCACCATCGTAGGGGCCCGCTTGTGCACGCTTTCACGAGGGTCCGCCCGGACGGGACGGCCCGCTCACCGGTCCGCTCACTCCCAGCGGAAGAACCGGCCGGCCGCGCCGAGGCCCACGACCGCCCAGACCGCCAGTACGCCCAGGTCGCCCCAGGGCATCTGGGCTCCGTGCTGGAGCACCGCCCGCAGACCGTCGGACAGCGCCGAGATGGGCAGCAGGCCCAGTACGTCCTGGGCGCCCGCGGGGAACTTGTCCAGCGGCACGATCACCCCGCCGCCGACCAGGAACAGCAGGAAGACGAGGTTCGCGGCGGCCAGCGTCGCCTCCGCCTTGAGCGTGCCCGCCATGAGCAGGCCGAGTCCGGAGAAGGCGGCCGTGCCGAGGACCAGCAGGAGCAGTACGGCCAGCGGGTTGCCGTGCGGGGACCAGCCCAGCGCGAAGGCGATCGCCGTGAGCAGGATCACCTGGAGGATCTCGGTCACCAGGACCGAGGCCGTCTTCGCGGTCATCAGCCCCCAGCGCGGCAGCGGCGAGGCGGCCAGCCGCTTCAGGACGCCGTAGCGGCGCTCGAAGCCGGTGGCGATGGCCTGGCCGGTGAACGCCGTCGACATCACGGCCAGCGCCAGGATGCCCGGCGCCAGGAAGTCGACGGCCTTGCCCGGACCCGTGTCGATGATGTCGGCCGAGCTGAACAGCACCAGCAGCAGCGTCGGGATCACGACCGTGAGGAGGAGCTGCTCGCCGTTGCGGAGCAGCATCCTCGTCTCCAGCGCGGCCTGCGCGCGGATCATGCGGGGCAGCGGGGCCGCGCCCGGCTTCGGGGTGTACGTGCCGGTGGTGGTCACGGGCGCGGCTCCTCGCCGGTCGGCTCCAAGCCGTGCCTGACTCATGAACGCAGCTCCTTGCCGGTCAACTCGAGGCTGTGCCTTCCCGGGGGACAACCCCCGGACCCCCGGCCGATCTGCGGTCGGACTTGGCTCATGAACGCAGCTCCTTGCCGGTCAACTCGAGAAAGACGTCCTCGAGGGTGTGGCGTTCGACGGAGATCTTCTCCGGCATCACACCGTGCTGGGCGCACCAGGACGTCACGGTCGCCAGCAGCTGCGGGTCGACCTTGCCGCCGACCCGGTAGGACCCGGGGGTCAGCTCGGCCGCCGTGCAGTCCGCGGGCAGGGCCTTGAGCAGGGAGTTCACGTCGAGCCCGGGGCGGCCGGTGAAGCGCAGGGTGTTCTCGGCGCCGCCGCGGCACAGCTCCTCGGGGGAACCCTGGGCCACCACCCGGCCCGCGTCGATGATCGCGACGTCGTCGGCGAGCTGCTCGGCCTCGTCCATGTGGTGCGTGGTGAGGATCACCGAGACACCGTCGGTCCGCAGGTCGCGGACCAGGTCCCAGGTGGCGTGGCGGGCCTGCGGGTCGAGACCCGCGGTCGGCTCGTCCAGGAAGACCAGCTCGGGCCGGCCGACGACCGCCATCGCGAGCGCGAGGCGCTGCTGCTGGCCGCCGGAGAGCCGCCGGTACGTCGTACGGCCGCAGCCGCCGAGGCCGAGCCGCTCGATGAGCGCGTCCACGTCCAGGGGGTCGGCGTGCAGCTTCGCCACGTGGCGGAGCATCTCGTCGGCGCGGGCGCCCGAGTAGACCCCGCCGGACTGGAGCATCACCCCGATGCGGGTGTGCAGCTCGCCGGACTGTCTCGCCGGGTCGAGGCCCAGGACGCGCACCGTGCCGGAGTCCGGCCTGCGGTATCCCTCGCAGGTCTCGACGGTCGTCGTCTTGCCCGCGCCGTTGGGTCCCAGGACGGCGGTGATGCCCGCCGTGGCCACCAGGTCGAGGCCGTCCACCGCGGTCTTCGTGCCGTACCGCTTCACCAGGGCCTGGACCTGGACCACGGGCTCGCTTCGCATGAGGAGCAAGTCTAGGGACGTCGGAGCGGCCCGGAACCGCCGGGGGCGGCCGTGGTCTCCACGGCCAGGTCCCGCGGCCGGTGCACCGGCAGCCACCGCTCGGCGTACGCCACCGCGTCCGCCACCGGGAAGAGCCGCGCCCGGGCCGCGCCCACGGTGCCCCGGACGACGGGACGGTCCCGTTCGAAGTCGGAGCCCAGCTCCTCGAACATCTCGGAGGTGATCGACACCTCCCGCACGGTCTCCCAGCCGGTGGGGGAGGGCCGTCCGACCTCCACGACGGGCGAGGGGACGCGGTACTCGGCGAGATGGAAGCTGGTGCAGCTGTCGTAGCCCGCGCCGAGCAGCAGGACCCGGGCCCCGCGGGCCTCCAGCCGGGCCAGCGGGCTGCGCTCGCCGAGCCGGCAGTCGACCGCGTGCCCGCCGACGACCGCCGCCGCGTCCGGGCCGAGCGCCGCGAACGAGGTCTCCGGGTGGTCGCTGCGCAGGGCGCCCGGCCAGGTGCGGACGGTCTCGGGTATCACGCCGACCCCGCGGGAGGGGGTCACACGGGGGTCGTAGGCGGGCATGGTCGCCCGGATCGCCGGCCACCACTCCTCGGGGACCGGCGGGCGGCTCCACAGAGCGGGGTCGGAGAGGTCGCCGGACTGGGTCGGGACCACCAGGGTGCCGTCCGGACCCAGGGCGTCGAGCAGTCCCTGGACGACGGTCACGGCACCGCCGTTGACCCATCCCAGGGCGCTCAGCGAGGAGTGCGCGAGCAGCGTCTCACCCGTTCGGACGCCGAGCGCGCGCAGGTCCGCCGCGAGGGTGTCCCGGGTGACGAGTGGGCCGGTCGGAGGGGGTGTCGGCATGGTCAGGGAGTCTCCCCGAGACGGGGCCCTCGTGCCACCGAATTGATCGATCAAAGATCGTTTGCGCAGGTCACCTTAGGTATGCCTAAGTGACACAGCGCACCGCCCGCCCGGGAGGGTGCGGCTTGTCAGGCCCTGAGGAATTACGCAACAATGGTGTTGTGAAAAACGTTGGCGAGGCTCGGGAGACCCCCGCGGGGGCCCCGCAGGAGGAACTCGCGACCGGTGAGCGCTCGACGCGCAACCGGGTCGTGCGGTCCATCCTGGACCACGGCCCGTCGACCGTCGCCGACCTGGCGGGCCGACTGGGCCTGACCCACGCCGCCGTACGCCGTCATCTGGACGCGCTGGCCGCCGACGACATCGTGGAGGCACGCGAGCAGCGGGTGTACGGAGCGCGGACACGCGGCCGTCCCGCCAAGGTGTTCGCCCTGACCGACTGCGGTCGGGACGCCTTCGACCAGTCCTACGACAAGCTCGCCGAGGACGCCCTGCGCTGGATCGCCGAGCGCGAGGGCGGGGACGAGGCGATCCTCTCCTTCGCCCGCGCCCGCATCGCCGCTCAGGCCGGGGCGTACCGCGAGGCCGTCGAGGCCGCGACCCCCGAGGAACGCACGGAAGCCCTGGCGAAGGCCCTCAGCAAGGACGGGTACGCTGCCACGGCGCGCAGCGCACCGGTCGGCGAGCAGCTCTGCCAGCACCACTGCCCGGTCGCGCATGTCGCCGAGCGGTTCCCGCAGCTCTGCGAGGCGGAGACGGAGTTCTTCTCCCAGCTTCTCGGCACGCATGTCCAGCGACTGGCCACCATCGCCCACGGCGACGGGGTGTGCACGACGTTCATCCCCAAGATCTCGCACGACACTCACAACGCATCCGCAAGCACGGCCGGGAGGAACCCCGCATGACGCTCCCCACGGAGACTGCCCACCCCGAACTCGAGGGTCTGGGCAAGTACGAATACGGCTGGGCCGACTCCGACACGGCCGGCGCCTCTGCCAAGCGCGGCATCAACGAGGACGTCGTCCGTGACATCTCCGCGAAGAAGAGCGAGCCGGAGTGGATGACCAAGCTCCGCCTCAAGGGCCTGCGCCTCTTCGAGAAGAAGCCCATGCCCAACTGGGGTTCCGACCTGTCGGGCATCGACTTCGACAACATCAAGTACTTCGTGCGCTCCACGGAGAAGCAGGCGGAGTCCTGGGAGGACCTGCCCGAGGACATCAAGAACACGTACGACAAGCTCGGCATCCCCGAGGCGGAGAAGCAGCGCCTCGTCGCCGGTGTCGCGGCCCAGTACGAGTCCGAGGTCGTCTACCACCAGATCCGTGAGGACCTGGAGGAGCAGGGCGTCATCTTCCTGGACACCGACACCGCTCTCAAGGAGCACCCGGAGCTCTTCAAGGAGTACTTCGGCACGGTCATCCCGGTCGGCGACAACAAGTTCGCGTCGCTGAACACCGCGGTGTGGTCCGGCGGCTCCTTCATCTACGTGCCGAAGGGCGTGCACGTCGAGATCCCGCTCCAGGCCTACTTCCGTATCAACACGGAGAACATGGGTCAGTTCGAGCGGACGCTGATCATCGTCGACGAGGACGCCTACGTCCACTACGTCGAGGGCTGCACGGCCCCGATCTACAAGTCGGACTCCCTGCACTCCGCGGTCGTCGAGATCATCGTGAAGAAGGGCGCCCGCTGCCGTTACACGACCATCCAGAACTGGTCGAACAACGTCTACAACCTGGTCACCAAGCGCGCCGTGGCGTACGAGGGCGCGACCATGGAGTGGATCGACGGCAACATCGGCTCCAAGGTCACCATGAAGTACCCGGCCGTCTACCTGATGGGCGAGCACGCCAAGGGCGAGACCCTGTCCATCGCCTTCGCGGGCGAGGGCCAGCACCAGGACGCCGGCTCCAAGATGGTCCACATGGCGCCGAACACCTCCTCGAACATCGTGTCGAAGTCGGTGGCGCGCGGTGGCGGCCGTACGTCCTACCGCGGTCTCGTCGAGATCGGCGAGGGCGCCCACGGCTCCAAGTCGAACGTCCTGTGCGACGCGCTGCTCGTCGACACCATCTCCCGCTCGGACACGTACCCGTACGTGGACGTCCGCGAGGACGACGTGTCCATGGGCCACGAGGCGACCGTCTCCAAGGTCTCCGAGGACCAGCTCTTCTACCTGATGAGCCGCGGTCTGACCGAGTTCGAGGCGATGGCCATGATCGTGCGAGGCTTCGTCGAGCCGATCGCCAAGGAACTGCCCATGGAGTACGCCCTCGAGCTCAACCGGCTGATCGAGCTCCAGATGGAGGGCGCGGTCGGTTAATCCCGAGCCGCAGTCCCCGTCAAGCCACTCACGCAAGAAAGCGAGCAGACCGACAGCCATGGCTGAGGCTCAGAACATCCCCGTGGGCTCCACCACCGCGGGCCAGATCGCGGTGGCCGCCGAGTCGACCGTCGCCACGCGCATGAGCGCGCCCCCGTCCTTCGACGTGGCGGACTTCCCCGTCCCCCACGGCCGCGAGGAGGAATGGCGGTTCACCCCGCTGGAGCGCCTGCGCGGGCTGCACGACGGCACCGCCGTCGCGACCGGCGAGGGCGTGCGCGTCGACGTGCAGGCCCCCGAGGGCGTCACCGTCGAGACGGTCGCCCGCGACGACGCCCGGATCGGCCGAGCCGGCACCCCCGTGGACCGTGTCGCCGCCCAGGCGTTCTCGGCCTTCGAGAAGGCCGGTGTCGTCACCGTCCCCAAGGAGACGGTGCTCACCGAGCCCATCCGGATCGCCGTGCACGGCGAGGGCGGTGTCGCCTACGGCCACCAGGTCGTCGAGCTGGGAGCCTTCGCCGAGGCCGTCGTCGTCATCGACCACACCGGTGACGCGGTCCTCGCCGCCAACGTCGACTACGTCCTCGGTGACGGCGCCAAGCTGACCGTCGTCTCCGTCCAGGACTGGGACGACTCGGCCGTCCACGTCGGCCAGCACAACGCGCTGATCGGCCGCGACGCCACCTTCAAGTCCTTCGTGGTCACCTTCGGCGGCGACCTCGTACGCCTCCACCCCCGCGTCGCGTACGCGGGCACCGGCGGCGAGGCCGAGCTGTTCGGCCTGTACTTCACCGACGCGGGCCAGCACCAGGAGCACCGCCTCCTGGTCGACCACAACACCCCGCACTGCAAGTCCAACGTCATGTACAAGGGCGCGCTCCAGGGCGAGGCGGCGCACGCGGTCTGGATCGGCGACGTCCTCATCGAGGCCAAGGCCGAGGGCACGGACACCTACGAGATGAACCGCAACCTGGTTCTGACCGACGGTGCCCGCGTCGACTCCGTGCCGAACCTGGAGATCGAGACCGGTGAGATCGTCGGCGCCGGCCACGCCTCCGCGACCGGCCGCTTCGACGACGAGCAGCTCTTCTACCTGATGGCCCGCGGCATCCCGGCCGACGAGGCCCGCCGTCTGGTGGTCCGCGGCTTCTTCGCCGAACTGGTCCAGCAGATCGGTGTCGACGACATCGAAGAGCGCCTTCTCGTGAAGATCGACGAGGAGCTGGAGGCGTCGCTCTGATGCCCGGCACCTTCGTGCGCGCCTGCGGACTGAGCGAGCTGGAGGAGAACACCCCGAAGCGGGTGGAACTCGACGGCACGCCTGTCTCGGTCGTGAAGACCGAGGGGGAGGTGTTCGCGATCAACGACATCTGCTCGCACGCGAACGTCTCGCTCTCCGAGGGCGAGGTGGAGGACTGCCAGATCGAATGCTGGCTGCACGGCTCCGCGTTCGACCTCCGCACCGGCAAGCCGTCCGGCCTTCCCGCGACGCGCCCCGTCCCCGTATACCCCGTTCAGATCGAAGGGGACGACGTGCTCGTCTCCCTCAACCAGGAGTCCTGAGGCAATCCATGGCAACGCTTGAAATCCACGACCTGCACGTCACCGTCGAGGCCGACAACGCCACGAAGGAGATCCTCAAGGGCGTCGACCTGACCGTGAAGCAGGGCGAGACGCACGCCATCATGGGCCCCAACGGCTCCGGCAAGTCGACTCTCGCCTACTCGCTCGCGGGCCACCCGAAGTACACGGTCACCGGCGGCACCGTCACCCTCGACGGCGAGGACGTCCTCGCGATGTCCGTCGACGAGCGCGCCCGCGCCGGCCTGTTCCTCGCGATGCAGTACCCGGTCGAGATCCCCGGCGTCTCGGTCTCCAACTTCCTGCGCACCTCCGCCACCGCCGTCCGCGGCGAGGCCCCCAAGCTGCGTACGTGGGTCAAGGAGGTCAAGGAGACCATGGAGCGCCTCTCCATGGACCCCGCCTTCGCCGAGCGCAACGTCAACGAGGGCTTCTCCGGCGGTGAGAAGAAGCGCCACGAGATCCTTCAGCTCGAACTGCTCAAGCCGAAGATGGCGATCCTCGACGAGACCGACTCCGGCCTGGACGTCGACGCCCTGCGCATCGTCTCCGAGGGCGTCAACCGCGTCCGCGAGACCGGCGAGGTGGGCACCCTGCTCATCACGCACTACACGCGCATCCTGCGCTACATCAAGCCCGACTTCGTCCACGTCTTCTCCGGCGGCCGCATCGTCGAGTCCGGCGGCGCCGAGCTCGCCGACAAGCTGGAGAACGAGGGGTACGAGGCTTACACGAAGGGTGGCGTATCCGCGTGACGCAGCTGCCGGGCCTCCTCGACACCGAGGCGATCCGCAAGGACTTCCCCATCCTGGATCGCCAGATCCACGACGGCAAGAAGCTCGTGTACCTGGACAACGCGGCGACCTCGCAGAAGCCGCGCCAGGTGCTGGACGCCCTGAACGAGTACTACGAGCGCTACAACGCCAACGTCCACCGCGGTGTGCATGTGCTCGCCGAGGAGGCCACGGCGCTGTACGAGGGCGCGCGCGACAAGGTCGCCGCGTTCATCAACGCGCCGAGCCGCGACGAGGTGATCTTCACCAAGAACGCCTCCGAGTCGCTCAACCTCGTGGCCAACATGCTCGGCTGGGCCGAAGAGCCCTACCGCGTCGACCACGAGACCGAGATCGTCATCACCGAGATGGAGCACCACTCCAACATCGTTCCGTGGCAGCTGCTCTCGCAGCGCACCGGCGCGAAGCTGAAGTGGTTCGGCCTCACCGACGACGGCCGTCTCGACCTGTCGAACATCGACGAGATCATCACGGAGAAGACGAAGATCGTCTCCTTCGTGCTGGTGTCGAACATCCTGGGCACCGTGAACCCGGTCGAGGCGATAGTGCGCCGCGCCCAGGAGGTCGGCGCCCTGGTCCTGATCGACGCGTCCCAGGCCGCGCCGCACATGCCGCTCGACGTGCAGGCCCTCCAGGCCGACTTCGTGGCCTTCACCGGTCACAAGATGTGCGGTCCGACGGGCATCGGCGTCCTGTGGGGCCGCCAGGAACTCCTGGAGGACCTCCCGCCGTTCCTCGGCGGCGGCGAGATGATCGAGACCGTGTCGATGCACTCGTCGACGTACGCTCCGGCCCCCCACAAGTTCGAGGCGGGCACCCCTCCGATCGCGCAGGCGGTCGGACTCGGCGCGGCGATCGACTATCTGTCCTCGATCGGCATGGACAAGATCCTCGCCCACGAGCACGCGCTCACCGAGTACGCGGTGAAGCGGCTCGCGGAGGTCCCCGACCTCAGGATCATCGGCCCCACCACGGCCGAGGACCGCGGCGCGGCGATCTCGTTCACGCTGGGCGACATCCACCCGCACGACGTGGGCCAGGTCCTCGACGAGGAGGGCATCGCGGTCCGGGTCGGCCACCACTGCGCCCGTCCGGTCTGCCTGCGGTACGGAATTCCCGCGACCACGCGGGCGTCGTTCTATCTGTACTCCACGCCGGCCGAGATCGATGCTCTGGTCGACGGGCTGGAGCACGTCCGGAACTTCTTCGGCTGAGGGGCTGGCTGGATCGTGAAGCTGGATTCGATGTACCAGGAAGTCATCCTGGACCACTACAAGCACCCGCACGGACGGGGCTTGCGGGATGGCGACGCCGAGGTGCACCACGTCAACCCGACGTGCGGTGACGAGATCACGCTGCGCGTGAAGTACGACGGCGACCGGATCGCGGACATCTCGTACGAGGGGCAGGGCTGCTCGATCAGCCAGGCCTCCGCGTCCGTGCTCAACGACCTGCTCGTCGGCAAGGACGTGTCCGACGCGCAGCGGATCCAGGAGACCTTCCTGGAACTGATGCAGTCCAAGGGCCGGATCGAGCCCGACGACGCGATGGAGGAGGTGCTGGAGGACGCGGTCGCGTTCGCCGGTGTCTCCAAGTACCCGGCCCGGGTCAAGTGCGCCCTCCTCAGCTGGATGGCGTGGAAGGACGCGACGGCCCAGGCTCTGGGCGAGAGCGCCGAGAGGAAGACGGCATGAGCGAGAACACAGTGACATCGGACGAGACCGCGGTGACCTCGGACGAGTCCGCGGTCGCGCCGGCCGAGGCCACCGCGGCTCCGGTCGAGGGCCTGACGGCGAAGTCCGCCTCGGAGGAAGAGGTCCGCGAGGCGCTGTACGACGTCGTCGACCCCGAGCTGGGCATCGACGTCGTCAACCTCGGCCTCATCTACGGCATTCACATCGACGACGCGAACATCGCGACGATCGACATGACCCTGACGTCGGCGGCCTGTCCGCTCACCGACGTCATCGAGGACCAGGCCAAGTCCGCCACGGACGGCCTCGTCAACGAGCTGCGCATCAACTGGGTCTGGATGCCGCCGTGGGGCCCGGACAAGATCACGGACGACGGCCGCGAGCAGCTGCGCGCGCTCGGGTTCAACGTCTGATCCTCCGGCTCCGGGGTCTTGGCCCCGAGTCCTCGCAAGGGGCGGCACCTTCGGGTGCCGCCCCTTCGCGCTGTGGCTCGGAGCTCAGGCCAGGCCCCGCACCAGGCGGAACGCCGAGTCCTGCGCGTAGAGACGGCCGCGCTCCTGACGTCCGAGGACGAGCCGGAAGTCGCGGTGGCGCAGGAAGCGGCCCGGGTAGTTGACCGACTCCAGCATGACGGCGCCCGAACGGGAGGCCGTACGGGGGCAGAAGGTGGCGTCCTCGCGGAAGAGGGCGGAGCCGTCGTCGCGGTCGGCGCGCAGGACGAAGTCGCGGTGGCGCAGGTAGGAGCCGTCGGAGGTGGCGAAGGAGTAGCAGGAGGACCTCGCCAGTCCCGCGACCACCTTGAAGCTGGCGGCCCGCCGGGTCGAGGCCGCACTGGACGGGCTCACCGGGTCGAGCCGCACCTGACCATCACTCAGATGCCAGTACCGGTCCGGGTAGTTGACCGCCTGGACCGATGTCAGCCCCGAGGTCCGCCCGGGCGCCGAACCGGAACCGGACGCGCTGGGCGCGGGTTTCCCGGAGGTGGACCGGCCGCCGGATCCGGTGCCGGACGGCCGCGGCGAGGCGGAGCCCGGCGACGAGGCGTCCGGTGAGGCCACCGGTGAACTCCCCGGTGAGGAGAGCGCGTTCTTGCCTGCCGGGGCGGTGGTCGTCTCCGCCGGCGCGACGGGGGCGGCGAGGAGGAAGGGGTTCGCCGTGTCGGCCGTGGTCGTGTCGTGCGCCCCGGCGTCGGCGGACCGTGTCTGTACGGAGATCACGGCCACGGCGGCGACGGTCACGGCCACCGCGAGCGCGCCGGCCAGCCAGAGCCGCCGTGTCCCCGGCAGCCGGCCCTCGTCGTCCGCCCCGATCGCGTCCCAGGGTGCCGTGGACAGCGGGACGAGGTCGGCCTGCACCGGGTAGGGAGTGCCGTGCGGGGTGGGGCGCCAGGGCACGATCTCCCTGGAGGGGGTGGACCCGTCCGGACCGGATCCGGGCGTCACTTCTGGCATGCGCGTTCCTAAACGGGGGAGGGCGAGCGCGTGAGCGGGCGAAGCGAAGGGCTGGGGTGCGGGCGGCACACGGAGCGGGGCGGTCATGAAGACCCGGTGTGCGGCTGGTGAAACAGTAGTGGAACCGGTGACTACCGAGCAGTCGTTTCCCGCCCCGGTGCAGGGATTTACGTGCGGTTCTTTTCGGGCAATCGCCCACAGGCGCGCAGGAGTTGGGCAAGAGGCGGGGTTCCGCGGGAAGGGTTCCGGGGCGGCGGGCCCCGCAGGAGGACTCGGGGGTCGCTTCTGGTGGGGTGCACGGGGTGCACGGGGTGCACGGGGTGCGCGGGGTGCACGGGGCGCCGGACGGGCCGGGCGGCGGACGGGCCGGGTCGGGGTGGACGGGCCTGGTCGGGGTGGACGGGTCGGGCGCGGCGTTCGCGTGCGGGGGATGTGCCGGGTCGGCGGACGCGGTGGCGGGGCGTGCGGCGGCGGGGGAGACTGCCGTTCATGGCTGTCTCCTTCTACCAACTGGTCATCGACGCCCACGATCTGCCGGCCCTCGCCCGCTTCTGGTGCCAAGTCCTCGACTGGCAGGTGCTGTTCGAGGACGACGACGAGATCGTCATCGGCGCCGACGCGCACGCGCTCCCCGGCATCTGCTTCGTGTCCGCGGGTGAGCGCAAGACCGTCAAGAACCGGCTCCACATCGATCTCACTCCGGACGACCGGGACGCCGAGGTCGAGCGGATCCTCGCCCTCGGGGCGCGCCGGGCCGACGTGGGGCAGGGCGAGGACGTCACCTGGACCGTCCTCGCCGACCCCGAGGGCAACGAGTTCTGCGTGCTGAGGCCGAAGAAGTCCCTACTGGACTGAGCCCGGCGTCTCCCCGGCGGACGCGAGCACCAGCACGTCCGCCAGGCCCTCCTTGCGGATGCGCTGGTCGATGTACAGCAGGCTGCCCACCAGCGGCATGAACACCAGGGAGAAGAGCTGGACGAAGATGCCCGCGATCGTCGAGAGCACCAGGGAGCGCCCCATGGCGGGCAGCATCTGCGCGTAGATCTCGGTCACGGTCGCGGGTTCCTGCGCGGACGAGAAGTCGTACGGCTGCGGGGCCGGCATCGCGAACTGGAACGGCACGTCGACGAGCAGGGACACGACGAACGTGATCACGCCGCCCAGCAGCAGGATGCCGAAGGTGCGCCACCACGCGCCGCGGACCAGCCGCGCCGACCGGCGCATCGCCGTCAACGGGGACGCCCCCTCCAGGACGGCGGCGGCCGGGGCGAAGCTGAACCGGACGAACAGCCAGACCATGAGCGGCACCGCGAGCAGCAGGAACAGGGGGACCAGGCCGAGCATCGCGAACGGATCACCGCTCGCGGTGGCGGCCAGGAGCAGCCAGAACAGCACGACGAGGAGCATGGTCGGCACCACCACGACCAGGGTCAGCAGCAGCGTCACCCCGAGCACGGACGGGGTGCGCGACCAGGCGCGCTTCCACACGGTCCCGACCTGGGCCCGACGCCCGAGCACGGCGTCGTGCAGGGTCGCGGCGGACGAGGCCTGGACGAAGGAGCTCGCGACCAGGGAGACCACCGTGCCCACGGCCCACACGCAGCCGAACGCGATCAGGACGGCCCGCAGATCCGTCCACTCGACGGACCGGGGCGCCGAGGTCATCCGGTGCAGTTCCGGCTTCACATAGAGGTAGGCGAGGTAGTCGAGGCCCAGGGTCAGGGCCGCCAGGATCGCGACGCCCACGAAGGTGAGTGCGAACAGCGGCTTCGCGTAACGGCGCATCGTGGTGAAGGCGCCGCCGAGGATGTGGTCCACGCCGAGCGGCGCGAGCGGGATCACGCCCGGCCTCGGCGGTGGCGGCGGCATCCAGCCCCAGCCGCCCGGAGGGCCCCCGTACGGTCCCGACGGTCCCCACCCCGAACTGTCCGACATGCCCCTCGCGCTCCATGTGTCGTGCGGAATCTGTTCGATTCCGGCCCCCTTGTGATCGCGAACGATATCCGCTGGGGCGCGCGGTGCCCACGGGAAATACGGGATCCGTACGGGGCAGGTCGCCGTCATCGGACACACACATCCGTTCCCGCAGTGGGTGCACCATGTGTACAGTCGTACACATGGGATACGTACTGCTCGCCGGTGCCATCGCGGCGGAGGTCGGCGCGACCACCGCGATGAAGTACACGGAGGGTTTCAGCAGGCTGTGGCCGTCCCTGCTGACCGTCCTCGGCTACGTCGTCGCCTTCGCGCTGCTGGCGCAGACCCTGAAGACCGTCTCGGTCGGCACGGCCTACGCGATCTGGGCCGGCGTCGGCACCGCGGCCATCGCCGTGATCGGCATGCTGTTCCTCGGCGAGGGGCTCACGGCCGCGAAGGCCGCCGGGATCGCGCTGATCATCGGTGGGGTCGTCGTGCTGAACCTGGGCGGGGCGCACTGATGACCCGGCCCGGCACGAGGGACGGCGGACCGTGACGGCCCGGCGGTACGACCCCGAGCGGCGGCAGCGGATCATCGACGCGGCGATCCGGGTCGTCGGCGCCAAGGGCATCGCCGGGCTCGGCCACCGCTCCGTCGCGGCCGAGGCCGATGTGCCGCTCGGCTCCACCACGTACCACTTCAAGACCCTCGACGAACTCATGGTCGCGGCCCTCCGCCAGGCCAACGAGGGCTTCGCCAAGGTGGTCGCCGCGCGCGGCACCCTGGAGGACACCCGCTCGGACCTGGCCGCCGAACTCGCCGGTCTGATGGGCGAATGGCTGGCCGGCGACCCGACGGGCGTCGAGCTGGAGTACGAGCTCTATCTCGCCGCCCTTCGCAGGCCCGCGCTGCGCCCGGTGGCCGCCGAGTGGATCGACAGCCTCGTCGGACCGCTGACCCGCCGCACGGACGCGGTCACCGCACGCGCGCTGGTCGCCCTGCTGGACGGCATCTGCCTCCAGGTGCTCCTGACCGGCACGGCGTACGACGAGGCCTACGCGCGCGAGGTGTTGGGCCGGATCCTGCGGGGCGGAACGGACGACCGGGAGCGCTGAGCCGGACGGGGCGGGGGTTCGGCGAGGTGATGTGCGGCCCGGCGCCGTCGAAGCGGTCCGGTGACGTGCCCCGGTGGGCGGGAGCGGTGCCCCGGTGGTCCGGTGACGCGACGGGTGGCCCGACGGCTTGACCCGGCGGCTGACCCGGTGGCGTGACCCGGCGACCGGTCGGCGAGACGTCCCGCGTACCGGTTCGCCCGCGCGGCCCCCGCCAAGTTAGGTTGCACTCATGACCGACACGACTGCTTCTCGTACCACCGGCGCCGTCGCCGCCGGGCTCGCCACCCTCACCGCCGACGGCACCGTTCTCGACACCTGGTTCCCTGCCCCCGAACTGTCCGCAGAGCCCGGCCCCGCCGGCACCGAGCGCCTGTCCGCCGAGCGGGCCGTCGAACTCCTCGGCGAGGGAGCCGCGCAGGCCGTCGGCCCCGACGCCCGCCGTGGCGTCGAGGTGGTCGCGGTCCGTACGGTCATCGCGTCGCTGGACGACAAGCCGCTCGACGCGCACGACGCCTACCTGCGCCTGCACCTCCTCTCCCACCGTCTGGTGAAGCCGCACGGCCAGAGCCTGGACGGCCTGTTCGGGCTGCTCGCCAACGTCGCCTGGACCTCGCTCGGCCCGGTCGCCGTCGACGACGTCGAGAAGGTCCGGCTGAACGCGCGCGCCGCGGGGCTGCACCTCCAGGTGACCTCCATCGACAAGTTCCCGCGCATGACCGACTACGTCGCCCCCAAGGGAGTCCGGATCGCGGACGCCGACCGGGTCCGCCTCGGCGCGCACCTCGCCGAGGGCACGACCGTCATGCACGAGGGCTTCGTGAACTTCAACGCGGGCACGCTCGGCACCTCCATGGTCGAGGGCCGCATCTCCGCCGGTGTCGTCGTCGGCGACGGCTCGGACATCGGCGGCGGCGCGTCCACGATGGGCACCCTCTCGGGCGGCGGCAACGTCCGCATCACCATCGGCGAGCGCTGCCTGGTCGGCGCGGAGGCGGGCGTCGGCATCGCCCTCGGCGACGAGTGCGTGGTCGAGGCCGGGCTGTACGTCACCGCGGGCACGCGTGTGACGATGCCGGACGGCGAGATCGTCAAGGCCCGTGACCTGTCCGGGGCTTCGAACATCCTGTTCCGCCGCAACTCGGTCACCGGCACGGTGGAGGCCCGCCCGAACAACGCGGTCTGGGGCGGCCTGAACGAAATCCTCCACAGCCACAACTGACCCTCGACGACGGCCCCTGCGACCGTCCCTCGATCACTGCCCTCAACTGCGGCGCGAACGCCCCCGGTTACCGGCCCTGATCACCCCCGAGCGCCCTTCCACGTCCCCCGGAAGGGCGCTCGCGCATCGGCGGAAGCAACCGCCAGGTGTTATGTCCCGCGGCACGATCTGAAGTGGCCGGCTGTTCCTCGGACTCGGGGGGTATCTCGTCCTCTCGCGGGTCGATTCCGTGGCGGTCCAGTTCGGCGAACCAGTGGTCCCGCTGTGACTCCGGGAGGTGGTGGCCGCACCAGGGGCAGAAGTCGATCGTGACGCTCGACGTGCCGCCGTCGTGGATGATCAGGCCGTACTCCTGGAACCTGGCGCTGAATTCGACGAGGGCGTCCGGGCAGGTGTAGGGGTCCTCGTGCGCGTCGCAGTGGAAGTTCACGTTGCTGGTCATCGTCTCGCAGCAGTGGAGCGGCGTGCCGGGTGCTCCGGATTCGGCACGGGTCGCGTCGCCCTCCCTTCGGCGCTCGAACAGGCTCAGCCCCCATGAGGCGAGGGCCAGGGCCGGGCACACCGCCGTGGAGAGCCAGTGGAGCGGAGCGATGGCGTCGAGCGGCGCGGCCATGAGCCGGGCCGCCCCGCCGCCCGCCAGGAGCGCCAAGGGCAGCCCCCTCCTCCACAGGGGCAGGGCGCGCATGCGCCACACGGAAGAGGCCATCCAGAGGAAGACACTCCAGATGAAGAGGTCGAAAGCCGTCACTGCCGCTCCCTGCGTGTGAAGGGCCGAGCCCATGAGGTCCCGCTGTGCGCCGACTCAGTCGTCCGTCGAGATGTCGCAGTCCTTGGCCGGGATGCCGGCGAGATCGCACGCGGCCACGTCCTCCTGGCCCGTCGACGGGTGCAGCTGGAGGTACGTCGCCGTCGCACGAGCCCCGGCGTCGAAGCAGGCCGGATTCTGGCGCACGATCACGCCGAGGATCCTCAGCTGTGCCGTGGCGATCTCGTACTGCGCCGTGGTGTCGTTCCCCTGAGCGATCCGCTGCTCCTGCTTCCGGAACTGGCGGGCCCGCGCCTCGAAGACCTGGTTCGTCCGCTCGCACCCGGCCGACCGCTCGGCCGCGCCGTCGTGCCGCGTCGCCCCGACGGCGTACCCGCCGAGGGCGACCGTGATAGCCCCTGCGCTGACCAGCGCGATCATCGAACGCTTCATGGCCGGGGATCGTATACGCCCAGGTGAGACCCCTTGTCACCGGTGCCGACCTCACAGCCCGGAGGCGAACTCCGCCAGCGCCTCGAAGTCGGGCTCGCGCAGGCCGAGGCGGGGGCTCACATGACGCAGCAGCGCCGGGGCCGGGTGATGCGCGGTCACGAAGTCGTCGTCCGCCGGGCCCTGTTCGTCGTCCACCCAGGCGAACGGGCGGCCCCCGGCATGGGCGACGATGCGTTCCGTCTTCCAGTGGACCCCGTCGGGGCGCTCCACGAAGAGCGTGCCGGTGAAGTCGACCCAGGGGAGTTCGGGCAGGCCGATCACGGGGGCGATCCAGCGGTTGGCGGCGTCCATCCACGTGGTGGCCCAGCACAGTTCGTAGCCGAGGGCGAGGAGGGCGCGGCCGTGGCCCGGGTGGAGCCAGACCCTCAGCGGACGGCCGGGATGCAGAGCCACCCGGATCGTCGTGTACCCCGCGGGCCTGCGCTCCTTCTGGGCCGCGTACGGATTCAGCGGGCCGTCGACGTCGAGGAACAGCAGGGGTCGGCTCATCGGGTCACGGTAGAGGACACCGGCCCGCGGGACGGAGGCAATTTTTTCTTCCGTTCCCTTCGTGCCGGGAGGCATAGCGGGCGGTGACCGGAAGCGTCACCAGGAATACAGGGGGGCTCGTCAGGGGCCACCGGGGAACGAGAAGGTGACGATGGATGCCGAAGCGGACGAGAGCTTCCGGGACTTCGTGGCGAACCGGTCGTCGGCACTGCTGAAGACGGCCGTGCTGCTGAGCGGGGGAGACCGGCACGCGGCCGAGGACCTGCTCCAGAACGCGCTGATCAAGGTGGCGGGCCGCTGGAACCGCGTCGACGAACCCGAGGCGTACGTACGGCGGATCCTGTACCGGCAGCAGGTGAGCCGCTGGCGGCTGAAGTGGCCCCGAAGAGAGCTGAGCGTCGCCGAACCGCCCGAGACGTCCAGCCCCGCGGCCCCCGGCACGGACGCCTCCTCGGCCGCCGAACTGCGCGTCGTCATGCGGGGCGCGCTGGCCCGGCTCACCGCGCGGCAGCGCACCGTGCTGGTCCTGCGCTACTTCGAGGACCTGCCCGAGGCCGAGGTCGCCCGGCTCCTCGGCTGCTCCGTCGGAACCGTGCGCTCCACCACCCACCGCTCGCTCGCCCGGCTCCGCGCCCTCGCGCCGGAACTGGCCGCCCTCGGCCCGGGGGACCGGCCGCAGCCGGCGTCCCGTGACTTCTCGCCCGTGGAGGTACACCGGTGAACGTCGAAGAACTTCTGCGAGACACGCTCCGGGAGCAGGCCGAGGACGACCGGCGCACGCCGCCGGGATTCGCCGACCGCGTGTTCGCCGTCCGCCGGCGCAGGAGGACCCGGCGCATCGCGTCCGTCGCGGTCGCCGCGGCCGCGGTGCTCGCCGCCGTGATCGCGGTGCCGGGCCCGGACTCCGGAGGACACGACGTGCGGCCCGCGGGCGGGGTGCACCCCGAGCCGGCCACCGGGCACCCGGCGCCCTCGGCGCACCCGGCACAGTCACCGGTGCACTCGCTGGTCGCGGCCGGCAGAACCGCGCTCGCCGCGTACTACACCCAGAAGACCGACTGGCAGAGCGCCCACGACGGCATCCGCAAGGGTGTCAACGTGCGCACCTACTGGCTGCTCGACCCGAAGTCCGGCCACTACCAGAAGGACACCCGGTGGTCGTGGGTCGCCGTGGCCCCCGGCCTGCACACCGCCGCCGTACTGGAGCGGCACCTGCCCGCGAGCCGGATCGGACTGCTCGACCTCACGAGCGGCAAGGTCGAGCGGTGGCTCCCGGTCGACCACCCGGTGGGCGGGCTGGAGTTCTCGCACGACGGCACGAAACTCGTGGCGACCACGTACAGCGACAATCCCGACAAGCAGATCAAGATGGACAACATCGACAGGGTCCCCGTGTCGGTGACGCCCTCCCGTACCGGCTTCTACGTCTTCGGCGTGGCGTCGGGCAAGGGCTCCTGGGCCGAGGTGGACATCGTCCGCGACGACCAGGGCAACGACATCCAGGCCCGCCAGGACTTCTTGTTCTGCCGTGACGGGAAGACCCTCTGGGGCCGCCAGTCGGTCACGCCCGGCGACCGCTTCTACGACCTGTCCGGCCGGGAGGTGGGCGTGCCCGGCGCGGAGCGGTACGGCACCTGGCCCCTGGGAGCCGGCCTCTCGCCGGACGGCAGCCGGCTCGCCGGGGAGTTCGCGGGCGAGAAGTGGCACACCTCCTCGTGGATCCTCGACCCGCGAACCGGCAAGCGCCTGGCCGAGGTCCGCGGGCAGATGCTCCTCGCGTGGGTCGACGACAAGTCCCTGATCGCCTGGGACATCGCCGAGGGCGAGAAGAACGAGTTCCACAACCGGCTGGTGCTCGTCACCATCGGCAGCGACAAGGAGGTGCCGCTCAGCGGCTTCCTCAAGGGCACCGACGGCTCGGTGGGGCGCTGGGAGCCGCTCTTCGCCGAACGCTGAGCGCCCGCGGTGGTCCGCTCCGTTACGCCACGGCGACCTCGCCCGTGACCCGGGCGAGTGCCGCCCGCAGCCCGTCGACCGCCTCCCGGTCGGCGGGCCGCAGCGGTGCGCGGACCGGACCGGCGGGCCGCCCCAGCGAGTTGAGCAGTGCCTTCGCCGTGACCGCGCCGGGCAGACCGGCCGACATCATCGACTCGACCAGCGGCAGCAGCCGCCGCTGCCCGAGGGCCGCCCCTTCGGTGTCCCCCGAGTCGAACGCGTCGAGTACCGAACGGAACTGACGGGGCGCCACATTGGCCACGGTGCTGACGTATCCGGCAGCGCCGATCGCGTACAGCGCGAGGACGTACTCGTCGCAGCCCGCGTGGTAAGCCAACTCCGTCCGCGCCAGCACCCGTTGAGTACCGAGCAGGTCGTACGCGCAGTCCTTCACGGCCACGATCCGCGGATGCTCCGCGAGCCGGATCATCGTCTCCGGCTCGATCCGGGTCCCCGTGCGCCCCGGGATGTCGTACAGCATCAGAGGCAGCCCCGAGACGTCCGCGATCTCCCGGAAGTACGCCTCGACCGCGTCCTGCGGAGGCCTGCTGTAGTAGGGGGCGACCACCAGCAGCCCGTCCGCGCCCGCCTTCTCGGCCGCGGCGGCCAGCTCCACGGTGTGCCGGGTGTCGGCCGTCCCCACCCCCGCCACGATCGGGACCCGGTCGCCCACCGCCTCCCGTACCACCCGCACCAGCGTGGCCTTCTCGGCGTCCGTCGTGGTCGGCGACTCGCCGGTCGTCCCGGAGAGCACGAGCCCGTCGCAGCCCTCGGCCACCAGCAGTGCGGCGAGCCGCTGCGCACCCCCGGTGTCCAGCGTGCCCGAGTCGGTGAACGGCGTGACCATGGCGCACAGGGCCCGGCCGAAGGGCGCGGGCGCCCGCCCCGGCCGGGCCGCGGCCGTGACGCCCGGGGCGGGAGTGGCGGTGGTTGCGGGAGTGATCCTCGGAACGGTCATGACCGTAGTGTCGGCCACTCCATTGTGAAGCTCCACTTAAATCTTCTACGAGATATAGCGCACGAGTGCTACACGGTCGGGGGTGTGGGGTCCCCCGGCCGCACCTCAGACCCGCCCGCCGCCGTCCCCGCCGTCGTTCGTGCGCAGCGGCACGATCCCCGTCTCGACCTTCTCCCGTGCGGCGCGCAACGCCTTGAGACGCGCGGGCCACTTGCGGGTGTCGCGCGGTTCGACGTACGGCTCCTCGGTCGGCGGCCGGCCATGGGTGATGGCGCGCTGCCTGGCCAGCTCCGCGTCGAACTCCAGGCCCAGGAGGATGGCCAGGTTGGTGAGCCAGAGCCACACCAGGAAGACGATGACGCCCGCGAGCGTGCCGTACGTCTTGTTGTACGAGCCGTAGCCGGCCGCGTAGACGGCGAATCCCGCGGACGCGGCCAGCCAGATCAGCGTGGCGACGACACTGCCGGGACTCGACCAGCGGAAGCCGCGGCCGGAGACGTTGGGGGCGGCCCAGTACAGCAGCGCGATCATCAGCTCGACCAGCACCAGCAGGACGGGCCACTTGACGATCGACCACGCCGTGATCACGGCGTCGCCCAGTCCGAACGCCGAACCGGCGCGCTCGGCCAGCGGCCCGGTGAACACCACGATGATCGCGCTCCCGGTGAGCAGCAGCATCAGCGTGACGGTGAGCGCGAGCCGCAGCGGCGTGGTCTTCCAGACGGGGCGCCCCTCCGGCAGGTCGTAGACCGCGTTGGACGCGCGGATGAACGCGCCGACGTACCCCGAGGCGGACCACAGCGCCGCGAGCAGTCCGACGATCGCCAGCACCCCGCCCGTACCGCCGCTGTGCCCCAGTTGGGTGACCGCGTCGCGCAGGATGTCGCGGGCCGGGCCCGGCGCCAGGTCCCCGACGCTCCCGAGCAGTCTGTCCGTGACCCGCCGCCCCATGACGCCCAGCAGGGAGACCGCCACCAGCAGCGCGGGGAACAGGGACATCACGCCGTAGTAGGTCAACGCCGCCGCCCGGTCGGCGAGTTCGTCGTCGCGGAACTCCTTCGCCGTACGCCAGGCCACGGGCCACCACGCTCGCGCGGGGAGTCCGGAGGGGCTGCGCTTCCCGCCGGGGACGCGCTCCCGGGCGGGGGCGGCCTTCCCGGCGGAGGCCGTCTTCCTGGTGGAGGCGGCCTTGCCGACGGAGGTGGGCTTCCCTGCGGAGCCGCGCTTCCCGGCGGGCCCCGCCGTGTCCCCACCCGCACCCGCGCCCGTATCCATGGCTCCACCCGCGCCCGTACCCGCATCCAGGTTCACATCCGTCCCGGTGCCGCCCCCGCCCCCCGCGTCCCTGGCTCTGTCCCTGACTCTGTCTCCGTCCACAAGAGCTCCCCGCCTCGACTCCGGCCGCTTCTCGTCCATGACGGCCGTGTTGCCCGGATCCCGCTCCTGAAGCCCGCCCCCGGCGCCCGGCCGGCCCGGCACACCGGCCGCCCGGCGACGCACCGACGATTCGAACCGTCTGGACAAGAAAAGTTTTCGGTGCGACGCTGGAGTCATGTTGGACGTGACCGTGATCGAGGACGCCGAGGCCGCCGCCGTGTCGCTGGACCCCATACGGGCCCGGCTGCTCGCCGAACTGGCCGCCGGACCAGCGTCGGCCGCCATGCTGGCCGGAAGGGTCGGACTGCCCCGGCAGAAGGTGAACTACCACCTCAAGACGCTGGAGCGGCACGGCCTCGTCGAGCTGGCGGGCGAACGCCGCAAGGGGAACGTCACCGAGCGGATGATGCGGGCGACCGCGGCCTCGTACGTGATCTCGCCGAAGGCGCTGGCCGCCGTGCAGCCAGATCCGGACCGTTTCCGGGACCAGCTGTCCGCCCGCTGGCTCCTCGCGCTCGGCGCCCGGCTCGTGCGGGACGTCGGCTCGCTCCTCACCGGAGCCGCGAAGGCCCGCAAGCCGCTGGCGACGTACGCGCTCGACGGCGAGGTGACCTTCGCGTCGGCGGCCGACCGGGCCGCGTTCATCGAGGAGCTCACGGCCGGGGTGGGCGCGCTCGTCCGCAAGTACCACGACGGGGACGCCGAGGCCGGCCGTCCGCACCGGATCGTCGTCGCCGTCCACCCCGCGCTCAGACCCGAGTCCGAGGCCGGAGCCCCTGCCGGAGCCGGGACCGGCGAAGCCCCCACGGGCACCGTATCCACCCGCTGATCATCCAGGAGTCTTCATCATGTCCAAGGAATTCGAGGTCGCCCGCGAGTACGAGGTCGACGTCCCGCCCGCCCGGGTGTGGGACGCGATCACCAGCGGCAGCGGCGGCTGGCTGTGGCCCATGGAGTTCGAGCCGCGCCAGGGCGGGGCCGGTCCGTTCGGCAGCGTCATCACCACCTGGGACCCCCCGCACCGGCTGACCGTGCGCACCGAGGACGTCGGGTTCCCGACGCAGAGCCTCAACCAGATCGACCACACCATCGAGGCCCGCGGCGACGGCCGGAGTTCCTGGGTCCGGTACGTGCACAGCGGCATCTTCACCGACGACTGGGACAACCAGTACGACGGCGCCGACAAGCACACCGACTTCTATCTGCACACCCTGCGCGAGTACGTGACCCACTTCGCGGGCCGCCCGGTGACCTTCGCGACCTTCAACGGACCCGGCGCGTCCACCGGCACCGACGCCTTCGCGGCCGTCGGCCGTGCCCTCGGCCTCGCGGACGGCACCGCCGCGGGCGAGCGGGTACGGGCCAAGGGGCCCGGCGGCGAGGACTTCGACGCCGTGCTCGACTACCGCGACCCGTACTTCCTCGGGCTGCGTACAGACGGCGCGCTCATCCGCTTCTTCGGGCGCGGCCGCTGGGGCGCTCCGGTCGGCATGAGCATCCACGACTTCGCCCCCGACGCCGACGCCAAGGACAACGAGACCGCCTGGAAGGGCTGGCTCGACGAGGTCTACCCGGCCTGACCCGGGGCGCGGCCGGAGATCTCACCCTCCGGAGAGACGAGGAGCCCGGCCCCGTACGACGGGGCCGGGCTCCTGCGTGCCGGTGCGACTACGGACGGAACCGCAGCACCTGCGGGTCGTGGTCGCTGATCTGGTCGGAGAACTCCGAGTTGATGTGCACGCTGTCGTAGTCCAGGTCGCAGCCCTTGCGGATCGAGGGGCTGACCAGGATCTGGTCGAGCACCTGGGCGTTGCCCTGGTAGTCGTACGTGTAACGCTGGCTCTTGGGCAGCGACTTGATCGCCGACCAGAGCTCGCCGTGGCCCTCCAGGATCTTGGCCGTGTCGGAGAACTCGAAGTCGTTCATGTCGCCGAGCGCGATGACGTCGGCGTTCTTCTGCGTCTTCAGGATCTCGTTGACGAACGCGTTCACCAGGGTCGCCTGCGCGTGCCGCTGGACCTCGGAGCTGCGGATCGGGGGCTGGTACTGCGCGGTCAGCCCCTGGTCACCACCCTTGGAGTTGAGGTGGTTGGCGATGACGAAGACCGTCTGCCCGTGGAAGACGAACTCGCCCGCGAGCGGCTTGCGGCTGCTCTTCCAGGCGTCGTTCGCCGGGTCGATGCGGCCGGGGGAGGCCGTGAGCTGCGCCTTGCCGTGCACCTTCGTGACACCGACGGCGGTCGTCGAGTCGCCGCCCGCGCGGTCGGTGAACGACACCCGCTCGGGGTTGAAGAGGAAGACCTGGCGGATGTTGCCGCCGGGCTCGCCGCCGTCCTGGTCGTTGACCGGGTCGATGGAGCGCCACTGGTACTTCGGGCCGCCCGCCGCGACGATCGCGTCGATCAGCTTGTTCACCGTCTGGTCGGCGGCCACCGTGCCGTCGTCCGTCGCGCCGTTGTTGTCCTGGATCTCCTCCAGGGACACGATGTCGGGCGAGTTCAGGTTGTTCACGATCGCGGACGCGTGCGCGGCGAACGTACCGTCGCCCGGGTCCAGGTTCTCGACGTTGTACGTCGCCACGGCCAGCTCGCCACGCCCCTGCTTGCGCGTGGTCTCCCGCTCCAGGCCACCCTTCTGAAGGGTGCCCAGCCGGCCGGCGACCAGGGTGTAGCCGCCGAACTGGTTGTAGTCGAGCGGTCCCGACGTGACACCGGCGAGCTTGTCGCCGACGTTCGCGGTCGGGAAGTCGGCGGTCGCCCCGAGCGACTGGATCTGTATGCGGCCCGTGTTCTGCGAGGTGTACGAGCCGTACACCGTGCCGCCCCGGCGCGTGGCGTGCTCGTGCGGCTTCACCGTGACCCACAGCTCGCTGTACGGGTCGGTGGCCGTGACCACGCGGGTGTCGGCGACCTGGACGTTCATGCCCTCCAGGGACTCGTAGTAGTCCAGGGCGTACTTCGCCGGCTCCAGCGGGAGCGCGTTGACCGAACCGGCCGCGGCGGTGTCGCCGGCCGGGGCGTAGTCGTCCGGTACGGAACGGGCGTCGACGACCGTCGCGGCCGGGACCGGGTTGCCGCTGGAGACGACCGTCACCGTCGGCTTGGTGACCTCGGTGACCGACTGGTTCCCGGTGGACACGCCGCCCGGGACGTACTCCGAGACCGTGCCCGTCACGGTGACCGAGTCGCCGACGGCGACCTTGGGGGTGGAGCTGGTGAAGACGAAGACGCCCTCGCTGGTGGCGGGGTCGGCGTCCGGGGTGGGGTCCTGGTACCAGAAGCCCTTGGACGATCCGTACGTCCGCACCCCGGTGACGATGCCGGGCACGTCGGCGACCTTCGTGCCCGCGAGGGGGGAGGTCCGGGTGGTGCCCTGGATGTCGTGGATGTGGACGGTGTCCGCCCGGGCCGGTGTGGTCAGCACAACGGCGGAGACGGTGGAACAGACCGCGGCGACGGTCAGCGCGCCGATGCGCGCGGTTCTCTTGCTCGGCAAGGGAATCCCTCCGGGGACGTTCATGAGCGTCGGGACGAGGGTGGACTGGTGGGGGGACGCGTCCTGCTTGCGGGCCAGTGACGCGCGTAGAAGATGTCGGGCCGCACGGCCGTTGAACTTCTACGCGCGTCAATCTCGTGTGTGGCGAGGGGAGTTGTCAAGGTTTCGGCGGTGTACGAGACCTGTCGGGCACATGAACCGGGCGGCATGGGTGGAAATCCGTCTAGGCTGAGCAGTTGGCACGGATCTCCCGGTCCGCCTCCGGGCCCGCGGGCCCCTCGGCGCCCCGTCGGGATCCGCCGCGCGCCCTGCCCCGCCCCGCCCGCCCTGCCCGTCGTGGTTGTCCGGAGGAGAACCCAGCCGATGTCAGACAGCTCTTCCCTGCCGCCCGTGCGGCTGCACTCCGAGGCGCAGCTGGCGCGGGACGCCCTCGCCGCGCCCCTGCTCTCCCGCGCCGCACGGCTGGCCCGCTGGGCAGGCCCCGCCACCCGCGTCGGCGCCGGGGGCGAACTCGACGAGGAACAGCTCCCCGAGGCGGCCGGCGTCCTCGGACTGTCCGGCGACGACGCGGCCGCCCTCGCCTCCGAGGCCTGGCGGGTGGCCGTCGACACCGGGCTCGTCGACATCGTGGACGAGGAGGAGGGCACCGTCACCACCGGCGAGGACCTCGCCCTGCTCACCTCCGGCGCCCCGCAGGACGTCCTCGGCGTCTGGCTCGGCGCGCTCGACGTCGTCCTGGCCGACGCGAGCGTGCCCGACCTCGGCGAACTCGTCGACGCCATGGACGAGGAGGGCGAGATCGACCTGTCCTCGCTCGACTGGGACCCCGAGGCGGAGTCCGAGTTCCTCGACGGGGTGCTCGGCAACCTGTATCTGCTGACCGTGGGCGAGGACGCGCTCGGCGAGGTGTCGGTGCCGCTGCCGGCGCTCGCCGCCTCGATGATCCTGCCCGACGACATGGGCGAGCCCACCAACGACGTCCTGGAACAGGTCTCGGACGCCATGATGCGGCTCGACGACCAGTTCCGGCTGCTCGAACCCATCGGACTCGTCGCCTTCCAGCCGGTCGACGAGGCCCTGATGGCGGACGCCGCCGAGGAGCCCGCCCCCGTCGACGACATGGACGTCTCGCGCTACGGCGTCGTGCGTCTGACCCCGCTCGGACTGTACGGACTGCGCGCCCGTCTGATCGAGGCGGGATTCTCCGCCCCCGCGGTCGGCGAGCTCACCGACAAGGGGGCGGACACCCTGCTGGACGGGACGGCAGGCTTCCCCCCGACCGCCGCGCAGGCCGAGATCGAACAGTGGCTCGCCCGGCGTGAACCGCTCTCCGCGGCACAGGAGTTGCTCTCCGCCGCGCGCGGAGCCGACCCGGGGGCCCCGCTGCGCCGCCTGCACTGCCAGCAGGCCCTCGCCCTCGTCGGCGCGCAGGCCGAGCCCGCGCTGCGCGAGGTGCTGGACGACGCCGAGCTGGGCGGTCTCGCCCGCGTCTGGCTCTCCGAACGCGGCGCGCCCGACGTGCCGCCGCCGTCCGAGGCGATGGTCTTCTGGCTGACCATCGACACGGTGGCGGCCCAGCTCGCCGCCGAGGGGAACTCCGACGAGCTCCAGGCCCTGGTCGAGGGCCTGGCCCAGCAGCACAGCGGCTTCTTCGACACGGCCTGGCGGGTCGAGCACCCTGCCGCGCCCGACGTCCTGGAGGCCATGGGCCGGCTCCACCCCGACAAGAGGGTCGCCAAGGAGGCCCGCAAGGCCGCGTTCAAGGCCCGGTCGCAGCAGGGGGTGTGACCCGGAGGTGAGGTGATCCCGGCGCGGGGGCGCGCCTTCGTGCGGGGCCGGGCTGGCGGCGGTCCTGGGGGTGGAGGGTCTTGTTCCTCCGCGTCGGTCGGGTGGGCGTCGGGTGCGGAGGGTCTTGTTCTTCTGTGCCGGTCGGGTGGGTCTCGGGTGCGGAGGGTCTTGTTCTTCTGCGCCGGTCGGGTGGGCGTCAGGTGCGGAGCGTCTTGTTCCTCTGTGCCGGGCAGGTGGGTATCCGGGCGCGGAGGGATTCGTTCCTCTGCGCCGGTCGGGTGGATTCATGCAAGCGGGACCCCGGACGTCGGCGCGCGTTCAACTCGCGTTCAGGCGGGGACGGCACGGTGTGGCCGCGAACCGAGGTCGCCGGCCGCGCCCCACGACAGTCCGAGTCCACCGTCACAGGAGACACCACATGTCGCTCTCTCGCAGGGACTTCGCCAGGCAGTCCGCGATCACCGGTGCAGGCGTCGTCCTGGTCGGCAGCGTCGGCGCGCTCGCCACCGCCCCCAACGCGCTCGCCGCCACCGAGACGGAGACCGAGGGCGTGAGCGAGGACGCGGCGGAGGCCCGCCACGGCGGCGTCGGCTACGGCCCCCTCGTCACCGACCCGACGGGCCTCCTCTCGCTGCCCGCCGGGTTCTCCTACCGCGTCATCACCTACAGCGGCCGTACGAAACTGGACTCGGGCGAGTTCACGCCGTCCAACCACGACGGCACCTCCACCTTCCAGGGCCCGCGCGGCGCCACCCTCCTCGTCAACAACCACGAGCTCAAGGGCCCCCGCTCCGGCTGGGCCCACCCCGTGCCGCTCACCGAGGGACTCGTCTACGACCCCGCCGCGTCCGGCGGCTGCACCGTCGTCGAGGTGCGCCACGACCAGGTCGCCGAGTGGGTCGGCATCGCCGGTACCTCCACCAACTGCGCGGGCGGAAACACCCCTTGGGGCACCTGGCTCACCTGCGAGGAGACCGAGGACAAGGCCGGCCAGAACGGCATGACCAAGGACCACGGCTACGTCTTCGAGGTCGACCCCCAGGACCGCCGCCGCAACAAGAACCCCAAGCCCCTGAAGATGCTCGGCCGTTACGCCCACGAAGCCGTCGTCGTCGACCCCAAGCGCGGCCGGCTCTACCTCACCGAGGACGCCTCGGGCCCCAACGGCCTGCTGTACCGCTGGACGCCCCCGCAGGGCTTCGAGCACGGCCACGGACAGCTCGCCACCCTGGCCGATGACGCCGGGGCGCTCCAGGCCTTCAAGTGCTTCGACTCCGGCGGCAAGTTCGTCGACGACCTCTCCCGTGCCACCAGGATCGGCACCGTGTACGGCGTGGACTGGGTCGACGTCCCCGACCGTGACGCCAGGACCGTCTCCGTCCGCAAGCAGTTCACCGACGTCCAGGTCACCCGCGCCCGCAAGCTCGAAGGCATGTGGTGGGGCGACGGCGGCGTCTACATCGTCTCCTCCTACGCCCGCGCCGAGAGCCCCGGCCAGGCCCACGACGGAGCCGTCTGGTTCTACGACCCCAAGCGCCGCACCCTGACCCTGAAGATCCGCCTCGGCGTGAACCCCGACCCGTCCGCGGACGGCGCCTTCGACGGACCGGACAACATCACCGTCTCCCCGTACGGCGGCCTCGTCATCGCCGAGGACGGCGAAGGCGTCCAGCACCTCTTCGGCGCCACCGAGAGCGGCCGTACGTACCCGATCGCCCGCAACGAGCTCAACATCGGCACCGCCGAGGCGCCGGCCTACAGCGAGTTCACCGGCGTCACCTTCTCGCCCGACGGCCGCACCCTCTTCGCCAACATCCAGGAGCCGGGCATCATGCTCGCCGTCACCGGCCCCTGGAAGCGGCAGAAGCGCGGCTGAACTCCCGCCGCTCCGCACCCCGTTCCTCCCGCGGATTAATTCGCTCGCCGGACTCGCGGCCGCCCTCCTAAAGTGATGCATGTCCAGGTGCGAAGGCAGGACCTACTTCCACTGATAATGGGGCGGTCGCGGGTTCGAGTCCCGCCGTCGGCACAACGCGCCGATGTAGCTCAGGGGTTAGAGCACCTACGTCGGTTCCGCCGATCTCGATCTCTGGACACCACAACTTCACGCACCTCCCGGTGCGCGGGCCACGGCTACTTCTCTCTCAAAGAATCCACGCCGCGGCCGACTTGATCTCGGGAGGCGCAGCTCATGGTGGGTGCCCGGTGCGCAGGCAGCGGATACTTCGGGAACTGGTGGGGCCTCGGCCTCGTGCGGGTTCGAATCCCGTCATCGACTTCGGGTCGGTGTGGCGGAAACGGAAGACGCGCCAGTTTATAAGCAACCGTCGCCGTCCCTGATCTCGGACACCCTCCATTTGCTGTGCCTCCCTCCGAAACACTCATGAATTCGGGGGAATTCGCCATGGCACGCTTCAACAACAAGACGGCGAAGGCGCAGCCCACCTCGCGCGTGACGTCCACCGGCCGCGTGCTGCGCACCCATCAGGGCGGCCGCGGTCAGGAGCGCGACGCCCGTTCCGAGCTCTTCCTGCTGGCCATCGCCAACTTCGTCTCGCAGCGGACGTTCTACGAGAGCGGCGAGGCCCGCGACGACCGGTTCGCCGCGCTCGTGCGGGAGCTCGCCGTCGCCGATCCGTCCTGGACCGCCGGTCTGCTGGGCTGGCTGCGCGGCGAGGGGAACCTCCGTACGGCCTCGCTCGTGGGTGCCGCCGAGTACGTGAAGGCACGCCTGGACGCCGGCGCCACCGACGGCCCGGCCAACCGGCAGGTCATCGCCTCCGTGCTGCGCCGTCCGGACGAGCCGGGCGAGCTGCTCGCCTACTGGACCTCCCGGTACGGCCGCAACGTGCCCAAGCCCGTCAAGCGGGGCGTCGCCGACGCCGTACGCCGTCTCTACAACGGCAAGTCGCTGCTGAAGTACGACACCGCGTCCAAGGGATACCGCTTCGGCGACATCCTCAACCTCGTGCACGCGGCGCCGGACCCGGACAAGCCGTGGCAGGGCGACCTGTTCCAGTACGCGCTGGACCGGCGCCACAACCCGGACACGGCCGTCGTCCCCAAGTCGCTGCCCGTGGTCGCCGCCCACCGAGACCTGATGGCGCTGCGGCCCGCCAAGCGGCGCAAGGTCGTCACCGGAGCGGGGGGCGCGCAGCGTCTGGCCGACGCGGGCATGACCTGGGAGGCGCTGGCCGGCTGGCTCCAGGGGCCGATGGACAAGGCGGCCTGGGAGGCCGTCATCCCGTCCATGGGCGCCATGGCGCTCGTCCGCAACCTGCGCAACTTCGACGAGGCCGGGGTCGGTGACGAGGTCGCGACGCGGGTCGCCGCGAAGATCAGTGACCCGGCGGAGGTCGCGCGCTCGCGGCAGTTCCCGTTCCGCTACCTCGCGGCGTACCAGCACGCGCCGTCGCTGCGCTGGTCGTACCCGCTGGAGCAGGCGCTCGGCCACTCGCTGGCCAACGTGCCCGCGCTGCCCGGCCGGACCCTGGTGCTGGTGGACCGTTCGGGCTCGATGTTCTACTCGCGGCTCTCGGAGCGCTCGGAGCTCAACCGGGCCGACGCGGCGGCGATCTTCGGTACGGCGCTCGCGCTGCGGGCGGCGGACGCGGACCTCGTCGAGTTCGGCACCACGAGCAGGCGGGTGGAGTTCGGGGCGGGCGAGTCCGTGCTGAAGATCCTCGGACGGTTCGGTGACCTCGGGGGCACCAATACGACCGAGGCGGTCCGCGAGCACTACAGGAAGCACGACCGGGTGCTGATCGTCACCGACGAGCAGGCCATGTACAGCCACTACGGGGACCCGACCGAGCAGGTGCCGGCGCACGTTCCGGTCTACACCTGGAACCTCGCCGGTTACGCCCCGGGCCACGGGCCCTCGGGCAAGGACAACCGGCACACGTTCGGCGGGCTCTCGGACGCGGCCTTCCGGATGGTTCCGCTCCTTGAGTCGGCACGGGACGCGGACTGGCCGTGGGTCCAGGCGGGCTGAGGCAGGGGCCGGCGTCGCGGTCGGCGTCGCGGGGGCGGTTCGGTGGGTGGGTCGGGGCCGTGCCGGTGCATCAGGCCGTCGCCGTTGGGTGAGGTGTGGGCGTCGGTGGCGACGGCCATCGATGTACCGGCA
>NZ_JBHXDQ010000022.1:0-45944 GCF_042725875.1 Streptomyces sp. NPDC127038
GCTTGTCGACGACCGGCAGCATCTCCTTGGGAGTGGCCTTGGTGGCCGGCAGGAACCGGGTGCCGAGGCCGGCCGCGGGAATGACAGCCTTGGTGGGCCGGGAAGTCACGTGGTGCTCTTCTCTCTGGTTCCGCACGTCAGGCGCCGATGAGGCCGCGCTCGCCGGTCGGCTGCAGGGGAATGCGTGCCTTGGCGAGAGTGGCGGGCGCAGGGGCGGGGGTCCGCTCGTTCAGGGGCAGTACGGCGGGGGACGGCTGCTGGCCGAGGAACAAGTGGCGCACGACGCGCTCCGCCGCGTTCCCGTCGTCGAACTGCACGAACCGCTCGCGGAACGCGGCGCGCAGCTCGGCGGCCTTGGCGCCGTTCCAGGCTCCCGAACGGAAGACCTCGATCAGCTGGTCCTCGTCGGTCGCGGTCGCTCCCGGGGTCTCGCCCGGCTCGCCGGAGAGAATGTCGAAGTAGACGCCCCGGGCCCGGCGGTAGACCTCCCAGTCGTCCGCGTACGTGACGATCGGGCGGTCGAGGCTCGCGTAGTCGAACATGATGGAGGAGTAGTCGGTGATCAGCGCGTCGGACGCCAGGCAGAGGTCCTCCACCACCGGGTACTTCGACACGTCCCTGATCAGACCCCGCTCCTGCAGCGCCTTCAGCTGAGGGTCGGCACCGTAGAAGTAGTGGGTGCGCACCAGCACGACGTAGTCGGGCCCCAGCTCACGGCAGAAGCGCTCCAGGTCGATGCGGGGCACGTAGCCCTTCTGGTAGTCGCGCACCGTCGGGCAGTAGAGGACGGCGGTCTTGCCCTCCTCGATGCCGAGTTCGCCGCGGATGCGCGCGACGTCCTCGGCGGTGGCCCGGAAGAAGACGTCGTTGCGCGGGTAGCCGTACTCGACCGCCTCGAACGCGCAGGGGTACACCCGCTCCCAGGTCTCCGTGGAGTGCTGGTTGGAGGTCAGGCTGAGGTCCCACTTGTCGGCCCGCTCGAGCATCTTGGCGAAGCTCATGTTCTTGGCGGCGGCCGGGTACTTCTGCTGGTCGATGCCCATCTCCTTCAGCGGAGTGCCGTGATGGGTCTGCAGGAAGACCTGGCCGGGGCGCTTGACGATGTTGTTCGGGAAGTTGACGTTGTTGACGAGGTACTTGGCCCGGGCCAGGACCTCCCAGTAGCGCGGCGAGTTGGCCACCACGTAGTCGACGCCCTCGGGGATGGTGTCCACAGCGTCCGGCCGCACGATCCACACACCGTGGATGTTCGGGGCGAGTTCCTTCGCCTTGTGGTAGATGGCCGCCGGGTTGCAGGCGACACCGCGGTTCCAGTAGGCCGTGTAGACCGCGAGGTTCTCGTCGATGGGGCGGCGCAGATGCAGCCGGTACAGCCGGTTGTACGCGGTCTTGCCGAGCTTCGTCTTGACCTTGACCGCCCGCTGGACCACCTGGTGCCGGGTGCTGGCGGCGGTCGTCACGGCCGCGTACGCGGTGTAGGAGCCGCGCTCCAGCAGCTGGAACCTGACGCCCTGCGAGCCCTCGGGCAGGACGAAGCCCTTCGGCTTGAAACGCTTGTAGTGCGTCGCCGAGAGCTTGAAGAATTCCGCCCGGTCCTTGGGGACGATGCGGTCCTCACGGGCGAGGGTGAACAGGAAGTGGCTGGCCGTGCGCTCGAACAGCATCGCGCGGACCGACTCGAGATGAGGGCGCTCGTCGAGGAACTCGAAGAGGCGGGCGTACTGTTCGAAGATCCCGAAGTGCTTGCGGCCGGGCGTGCGCATGGAGTTGCCCTGGCGGCGCTGGCGGTACTCGACGCAGACGTGGTCGGTGGCGGCGATGCTTTCCGCGGTCAGCATGGTCTTGTAGACCATGAGCGCGTCTTCGTAGATGCCGTCGGTGAAGATGAAGTTGTTGCCGACGTAGAACTCGCGGCGGTAGGCCCGGTTCCAGACGACGGCGAACATGGTCAGGAACTCGGGACGCTCGAGCGCGGTGAAGACGTCGGTTCCCGCGCCCGCGAGGAGTTCACCGGCGGCGCTTTCCTGGACGCGGTTGTTCCAGTAGGTGCGGACGTGGTTCAGCAGCAGGATGTCGGGGTCGCCCGTGACTTCGAGGCGGTCGGCTATCGCCTGCAGCGCGCCCTCGCCGAGGGTGTCGTCGCTGTCCAGGAACAGGATGTACTCACCGCGCGACTTCAGCGCACCGGCGTCCCGCGCCTTTCCGATGCCCCGGTTCTCCTCGAAGTGCACGGGTATGACGCGGCTGTCCAGGGCGGCGTATTCATCGATGATCCGGCCGCAGGCGTCGGGGGAATGGTCGTCGATAACGACTATTTCGAAGTCCCCGAAAGACTGCGAAAGAATGGAATCCAAGCATGCGCGCAGATATCCCTGAACTTTGTAGACAGGAACTACGACGCTTATTTTCGGCGAAGCGTTTCCATTCGCAACGGTCATGCTTGGGACTCCCGGACTGTCGGTCAAACTGAACTGCGCCCCGCTACCGGGGCTACGGTGCAGGGCGCAAGAGGCGCAAGGACGGCAAGATTAATGTTTGCCGAAGTCTACCGTACGCGGCCTCGCGGACCGGCCCCATCGTAGGCTCATCCGTTCCAGGTCAATGGGGGTGTGGCGAGCCTCACCGAGGCCCTGGCGGCGGTCAGACCAGGACCGCCTTGTAGTAGACGCTCGCCTTCTTGCTCTGGTCCGTGTCGGACGTGAAGGAGCTGAAACCGCTGCACAGGCGCAGTGCCTGCGGGTTGTTCGAGTCGGGGATCTGGATGGCCATCCCCTCGGGCTCGCGGTAGGAGAGCGTGTACCCGGCTTTGCTGAGCTTCTGCTCGGTGATGGTACCGGTGTTCCAGTCCAGAGATGTGATGTAGGTGTTGCCGTTCGGTGACACGGATCCGTTCGTTCCGTACGGCGAACCGGCCAGGAGGTAGAGGTAGCTGCCGTAGCTCGCGAAGCCCTGGAAGGTGTCGGTGTAGCCGGGCTGGAGATCGGCGGGCTGGGCGATGTCCGCGAGGGTGGTCCGGCTGCCGGACTTGAAGGCGGCCAGGTCGTACAGACGGAACCGGAAGGCGCCGCTCACCCGGCAGCGGACCGCGAGCCGGTTGTTGACCGGGTCGATGGCGCAGGTGGTGCGGTCGACGCCGTTTTCGAGGGTGTACTGGGTGAGTGCGGGGGAATCGGCGGTGAGCACCGTTCCGTTGGCGAATTCGAACCGGGCGAGCCGGTCGCCCCAGCCCGTGTACGTGGTGCCGTCGGAATTCAGGCTGCGGACATTGTGCGTCTCGGTCCAGACGTAGGCGCCGGAACCGGTGGCCTCGACGCCGATCTGCACACCGTGACCGAAGCCGCGCAGATACATGGTGCCGAGGATGTTGCCGGACGTGTCCAGGCGGGTCAGGCAGAGGTCGCCGTTGGCCTCGCGGTCGGCGCCCGAGTAGATCTGTGTCTCGCCGGGCAGTTGGAGTCCGCCGTCGACCAACTGCACCGTGAAGAGGTGCCCGTTGGTGTTGTCGAAGGCGAAGGACTGGAGTACGCGGGTGCTGCCCAGCGCTACTTCGCGCAGCAGCTCGGTGGACGCGGCGGTGAGGTCGAACCGCTTGCTGGCCGTCACCGAGCCGGGCGTGACGTCGTCCTGCGCGGCGCCGCGGGAACGTGCGAGACCCTGTGCCACCCCGATGGAGACGGCCGGAACGGCGGCCGCGCCGGCGACGATTCCAGCCGTACGCAGAAAGCGTCTGCGATCGAGCATGGTAATTGAACCCCCTGAAGAAAAGAGAAAAGCGCCACGGTCCGCGCCTTTGATGCGCAAATGGGACATGTTGCGTCAAAGGGGAGCTGGCTGGATTGCCGACGGGCCATTAAAGCACCCGGGAATACCGGTGCGGCAGAGATGGCAGTGGCGCGATTTCCCCTTGGTCATGGAGGCGCAAATTCTTCGCCAAGGGGTCCGTGGGATTCGCGGCCTGCATCGCGCTTTGCCTGAATTGACCCGGTTAAGATTCTGGTTAACCTCTGGTCCGCGTGTGTTCGTGACGCGTTGGCTTTGTGTGCCCCCATGTCATGAACCCGTCATTTTGACCGTTTATGGTCGATATTCGACCAGGGGTGGGGTTTCGTGATGCGTGCGTCATACAGACGCGGCTTCGTCGTAGCGGTTTCCAGCGTGCTGTTGTCAGGTCTGGTGTCCGCGCCGGCGTTCGCCGTGGTCGTCGGCGCGGCAAAGCCGAAGGACACGACCGTCAGTGTGTCCGCACGCAAGGGCGCGAAGGTGCCCGGGCAGCAGGCGGAACCGACGATGACCAGGGCGCCGAAGGTCTCTTGGCCGAAGGGGGTGACGGCCAGGGTCGATCTCTCGGCGGTCAAGCCCGGAAAGCCCAGGGCGGTGGCTCCCTCCGGTGCCGTGGTCGACGCCTCGGCCGGCAGCGCCGCGGCCGAGTCCGCCGTCGTCTCGGTCCAGACCCCGACAGCCGCGCAGATCATGAGCGCGGGAGTGCCTCCGCAGTCCGCGTTCACCCGCGCCCGGAAGGGCGCCGTCACCTCGGACAAGGGCGGTCCCGGCCTGGTTCCGTCGGCCCAGGCGCCCAAGGACCTGGACCTCCAGGTCCTCGACCGGGCCAAGGTCGAGAAGCTCGGCGGGATCGGCATGGGACTGCGCCTGACCCGCAAGGACAGGAAGGTCGCGCCCGGGCCGGTCGGCGTCACCATCGACTACTCCGCCTTCAAGAACGCCTACGGCGGTGACTTCGCCTCCCGGCTGCGGCTGGTGCAGATGCCCGCGTGCGCGCTCACCACGCCGGAGGCGCGCGGCTGCTCCCCGGACACCCGCCACTACGTCCCCGTCCACAACGACGTGAAGACGGGCAGGCTGACGGCGACGGTGTACGCCGACGCGGACCCCGCGACGACGGTCGGGACCGATGCCCCGACCTCGCAGCTTCCCGGGACCGAGGCCCCGACCTCGAAGCTGTCCGGCGCCCTGATGTCCGCGGCCGTCACGACGGCCACGGTCACCACGTTGACGACCAGCTCCTCCTCAGACGCCGGTGACTACCGGGCCTCCACGCTGAGCCCGAGCGGCAAGTGGGACGTGTCGACCGGTTCGGGTGCCTTCACCTACGACCTGCCGATCACCGTGCCGAAGGCGCCGTTCGGCGCGACGCCGGACCTGTCCCTCTCGTACAACTCCCAGTCGGTCGACGGCCGTACCTCCGCGACCAACAACCAGGCGTCCTGGGCGGGCATGGGCTGGGACCTGAGCACCGGCTCCATCGAGCGGCGCTACAAGAACTGTTCCCAGGACATCAACAACACGGTCGGCGACCTGTGCTGGCAGTCGCCGAACCACAGCACCGAACCGGACGGCGCCGAGTACACCATCAGCCTCAACGGTGTCGACTCGGCCCTGATCCAGGACGGCAACGGCACCGGTTCCTACCACGTGCAGGACGACCCGGGCTGGCGTGTGCAGCACCTGACCAACGGGCACGGCGCCGACGACGAGTACTGGGTGATCTCCACCCAGGACGGCATGCGCTACTACTTCGGCTGGGGCCGCGCCGAGCGCACCGGTGATGCCACGCACTCCGTACTGACCGTTCCCGTGGTCGGTGACGACGCCGGAGAGCCCTGCCACGACCAGTCCCCGGAGCCCTGCACCCAGGCCTGGCGCTGGAACCTGGACCGTGTGGTCGACCCCAACGAGGTCGAGAACGCGTACTTCTACGACAAGGACACGAACTACTACCGCTCGGTCGTCAACACCGACAAGGCCCGTCAGTACGACGCGGCGAGCTACCTGACGCGGATCGAGTACGGCTGGGCCTCCCAGATCCCCGGCGCGAAGCTGCCGGCGAAGGTCGAGCTGTCCCACGTCGGCCGCTGCGTGGAGCGGATGAGCTACGACGACCCGCTGGGCAAGGAGCCCCCGGCCTGCCCGGCGCTGTCCGAGAAGCCCGCTTCCTATCCCGACGTGCCCACCGACCTGATCTGCCGTGGTCCCGACAACGGCGACGACTGCAAGGGCAAGACGTACTACCCGACGTTCTTCACCACCGACATGCTGTGGGACATCAAGACCTACGTCAGCGACGACGGCACGACGTGGGACCCGGCGATGCAGTACCAGATGAAGTACGGGCTGCCGGACCCCAGCGGCGCTGTCGGCAAGACGCTTTGGCTGGACTACGTCCAGCGCAAGGGCTACGGCGACGGCAACGATCTGCGCCTACCCGTCATCAACTTCAACGGTGAGTGGCTGGACAACCAGGTCGGCTCGTCCACGCTCAACTTCCGCCGTGTGAACAAGGTGTACGGCGACCTCGGCTCGGTGACCAGCGTCACCTACGGACAGCCCGACGCCTGCGACATCAACAGCCTGCCCACCGAGTCCGGCAACACGCAGGACTGCTTCTGGCAGAAATGGTCACCGGAGGGTGACTCCACGACCCATTCGGGCTGGTTCAAGAAGTACGTGGTCACCCAGGTGTCCGTGGACCCGGGTGTGGGCAAGGGCGCCGGGGACGACGGCGACCCCGTACAGACCACGCGGTACGAGTACCACGGCGGCGCGGGATGGCGGTTCACCAACGACCCACTGGTCTCGGACTCCGACGAGACATGGTCGGACTGGCGCGGCTACCAGCAGGTCGAGGTCTTCACCGGCACCAAGAGCAACGCGGCCTCCACCTACTACTGGCTCTACCGGGGCCTGGACGGCGACCGCACCTCCAAGACGGACACCTCCGCGACCCGCAGCGTCACGGCCGTGGACGGTTTCGGCACCTCCTGGACCGACTCCGCCTGGCTGGCGAGCAAGACCCTGGAGTACTCGAAGCGTGACGGCGCCGGCACTTCCCACCAGCGCGTCCGCAAGGAGTACTGGGTCCACGACACGGCCCAGTACGACGGCCTGCCGGACGCCCGCTTCGTGCGCGACAGCCAGACCACGACCGACAACCTGACGTCCACGGGCTGGCGCGAGAGCGTCGTCAAGGACGAGTACGACGACACCAGCTCCACCAGCACCACCTACGGCCTGCCCCTGCGCACCAACGACTGGGGCCAGGTCGACACCGACGACAACCGCTGCACCACTTACGGCCGGGCTTACAACACGTCGAACTTCCCCGATTCCGACGTCAAGCGCTGGATGGTTTTCGAGGACGAGGAGCGTCACTACGACGCGGACTGCGCCGACCGCGCAGCGGCCAACCAGGACGCCTATCAGGTCACGCTCTACGACGGGTCCGCCTCGGTCGCGGAAAACGACGGCAAACTGGTGGACGGCAACGCGACTCAGACGATCGCCTCCACCGACGCGGCGCACTCCCGCACCACCCGGGCGGACTACGACGGCGCGGGGCGCGTCAGAGCCTCGTACGACGGCGAGAACAACAAGACCACGACGACGTACGCGCCGGAAACGACCTGGCCGGACGACGGGGTCACCGTCACCACTCCCGACCCCGACGGCAACGGCCCGGCCACCGCGATGTCCACCACGACGTGGTACTCGCGTCTGTGGGGCAGCCCGTACCGGATACTCGACGCCAACGGGCACACCACCCGGCTGGTGCACGACTCGGTAGGCCGTTACAGCCAGGTCTTCAAGCCGACGGAGATCGCGAACTACCCCGACGGCGCGCCGTCGATGAAGTTCACCTACACGATTCCGACCGCGACCAACAGCGACGGCGTCCCCGACGCGGTCACCGGCGCCCCACGGACCGAGTCCAGCACCCTCCAGTCCGGCACCACCTACGTCGAGTCCTATGAGTACTTCGACGGCCTGGGACGCGCTCGGGAGACCCAGGACCCCTCGCCGGACGGCACAGGCCGCACCGTGCTGTCCGTCCGGTACGACACGTCGGGCAACGTCACCGGAACCTCTGCCGACTTCTACCACTCCGCGGCCCCGGGCTCGGGCATGGTGCTGCCCATGGTCGCCGACCTGCCCTCGTACACCGACCCCGTCATCGACTGGGCCGGCCGGACAACCGAGAGCCGGGTCCTGGTCAACGGCACCCTGCAGGCGACGAGTCACACCCACGCCTACTACTACGGCGACCACACCACCATCGTTCCGGCGACCGGTGAGCGCCGCGACTCCTACACGGACGTCTTCGGTCAGGTCACTAAGGTCGTCGAACACGGGCCGGGCGGTCCGCAGACGACCTCCTACGACTACACCCGCAGCGGCCGGCTGAAGAAGGTCACCGACGCCAAGGGGAACACCACCAGCTACACCTATGACTGGCTCGGCGAGCGTACGGGGACCACGGACCCGGACACCGGATCGTCCTCGACCACATACGACGACAACGGCCAGACCGCCACGACGACCGATGCCGACCACGACACCCTGACGTACGCCTACGACACCTTGCACCGTCCGACGACGGTCAGTCAGGGCACGACACCACTGTCGAAACTGTCGTACGACACCGCCCCCGGCGGCGTGGGGGCGGCGGCGTCGTCCACGTCCTACGCGAACGGCAACGCGTACACCACGACGGTCACCGGGTACGACGACCGCGGTCGCGTGACGGGCAGAAAGTACACGATTCCCGATGACGGCTCCGGCTTCGCCGGGACCTATCAGTTCGGATACGGCTACGACCTCGCCGACCACGCGACCTCGGTGAGCTATCCCGCGCTCGGCGGGCTGCCGGCCGAGACCGTGACCACCAGCTACACGGATCAGGGTCTGGCGTCCCGGGTGGCGTCCCCGCTGGCTGTCTACCAGTCGTCCATCGGCTACGACCGTCTGGGACGGCTCGACGCCCGGACATTCGGCACGAGCGGCTCGGACGCCACGGTCAGCCGCGCCTATGCCTTCGACGACACCGACGGCAGCGGCGCGCTTTCCGGCATCAAGACCACCGTCACCTCGAACAGCACGAGCACGGCGCAGGACGATAGCTTCACGCGTGACCTCGGCGGCCAGATCACCGGCATCACCGACGGCGTGAGCAAGCAGAGCGAGTGCTACACCTACGACGAACTGAACCGGCTCTCCCACGCCTGGACCACGGAGGCGGCCGACCGTTGCGCGGGCGCTGCGGCCCCGGACCTCAGCAGCACACTCGACCCGTACGACAACACCTACACGTACGACGAGATCGGCAACCTCAAGGCGGTCAAGAGAACGACCGGCGCGGGATCCACACTCACCAGCTACAGCTACCCCGGCTACAACGCCGACGGTTCCACGTACACGGCGGGCCAGTCCCGGCCGCACGCGGTGACCAAGGCGGGCAACGACGCCTTCGGCTACGACGACGCCGGGCAGATGACCTCGCGCACGGTGGGGGGAGTCGGCTCCGACCTCCAGTGGAACGCCCAGAACCGGGTCAGCCGCATCACGCAGCACACATCCGGCGGCGACACGGTGTCGACCTATGTGTACGACACGGGCGGGAACGTCCTGCTGCGCACCTCCCCGCAGGAGAACGTGCTGTACCTGGAGGGCCATGAGCTGCACAAGTCCAGTGCCGGTATCAAGGCGACGCGCAGTTACGTCGCGGCAGGTGCCACGGTCGCGATCCGGGCCGCGGACACGTCAGCGAACGGCAAGCTGACCTGGCTCCTGGCCGACGACCAGGACTCCACGTCGCTGCTGATCGCCATGGACGGCACGGTCGTCCGGCGGAAGTACCAGCCGTTCGGTGAGGCGCGCGGCAGCGTGAACCTGCCCTCCTCTACGGACAGGGGTTTCCTCGGCAAACCCGAGGACGACTCCAGCGGCCTGTCGTTGCTCGGCGCGCGCATGTACGACGCGCACCTGGGGCGGTTCCTCAGCCCTGACGAACTCGACAAGCCCTACGCGCCGCAGGAAATGAACGCCTACAGCTACGGGGCCGACAACCCGATCGCGTTCATCGACCCCACGGGCCTGGACAACTGGTGGGCGGACCCCACCATGAACAAGCCGGTCCACAAGGGTGACAAGCCCATCAGCCAGAATCTGGCCAACGAGCAGGGCTTCGGCAACCTCTGCAACGCGAAGAACTGTTCCGGCTACAACCCCAAGGCCAAGCCGAGCTACCTCGAAAAGGCTGGGCAGGCGGTGTTGTCGGCTGCCGCGCTGTACGCCTCGGACAAGCACATCCTGGCCATCTCCGGGAAGAACTCGGTCTCCGGCGCCATCGCCGTCTCGGACGAGGACTGGGAGACGCAGCAGTACCTGGAGGCGTCCCGGAACGTACGCGACGCCATCTTGGCGCAACTGCAGGAGAGGCAGGCCGCCGGGGAGATCAGCAACAGGCAGCTGAAGAGTTTCGCCTCGGTCAGCGTGGCGTGGGACGAGAAGAAGAAAATGATCTATTGGGCCGCCTACAGCGCGCAGAACAGGGGGAAGGGCTCCATGTGCGCCGAGGACTTCTGTGACGCGGAAGCCGTGAAGCACGGCTCGGATCCGGACGATCTGCAGTACGCCGAGGCGGGACGCGGGCGTGGCGGCGAGGCCGACATCTGCGCCCGGTGCCAGGCGAGCCGTGAACTCGAGCAGTTCCGGGCTTCCGGTGCTCGTATGGCCAAGGACGGTCGCCACTACCTCGAGCAGATGGGGGAAGAAGGAGGGGTCGAGGCCGAGGCCGAGGCCATGGCTGAAGCGGAGGCCGAGGCGGAAGGCCTGAGCGAGGGATTCGCCATGGGGATGGAGGACGAGTGACGCTCTCCATTCCGTAGGTGAGGGTCCGACGGGCGGCGTTCAACTTGGCGCCGCCCGTCGTTCCCGGCGGATCCGCCGCGCACCGGCCTTCTAAGTGGCGTCGGAACCGTTGCGCAGCCAGCGCCGTCCAGGCGCGAGGACCGTCCCCGTGGCGGCGAACGACCACGCGCCGAAGCGGCCGGTGGGACCGGTCACCGGACGGGACACGATCTCCTCGAACCAGCCCGCGGCGATACGGGCCAGATCCTCCAGCGATCCGGTCGCCTCGAGCGGTGCGATGTCGTCGCTGGGCTCTGGCCTGTGGGTCGTGTCGTGCAGCCGGGAGCAGAAGAGACGATCACCGGCCACAGTCGCGCCCAAGGTCGCGAGGAGGCGTTCCCCTTCCTGGTCCAGAAGGTCCACGACCAGAATCAGAACCGGTTCCCCGTCGGCCAGCGTCGCCTGAAAGGCCGCCTCGTAAGGGTCGAGCCCGTCGTCCGTCTCCTCGGCCCCGCCGGAGGCGTCCGCGTCCTCCGGCGTGAAGACGAGAACGGCGGTCGACTCGGGCCGGCACTGCGGCCAGGAAAGCGCGGCCTCGCGCACGATCTCGGCAACCCTCTGGTGCGGGCCGCTCACGTCGTCGTCCACATCGAACCAATCGTCATCCACTAGATCAGCTTAGCGGCGGAGCCCCCTCCCCCTGACGTGCCTCCGGCCGTGGGAGGCCCGAGGCGGATCATCTGACGGCGCCCGGTCCACTCACTGGACCTCGGCAGGCCCTTCCTACCCGTTGGCGTAGATTGCTCCGCAGGGTGGGACGCGAAGCGCATGTGAGAGGGGCGGACGACAGGTGGCAAGCGCAAGACACGCCGTGAACGAAGCCCGCAGGATCATCGTCAAAGTGGGCTCCTCGTCGCTCACCACCGCCTCCGGGGGGCTCGACGCGGATCGGGTCGACGCTCTCGTCGACGTCCTCGCCAAGGCCCGCGACGGCGGCGAGAAGGAGATCGTCCTCGTCTCCTCCGGGGCCATCGCCGCCGGCCTCGCGCCGCTCGGACTGCGCCGCCGCCCCAAGGACCTCGCCCGCCAGCAGGCGGCGGCGAGCGTCGGCCAGGGCCTCCTGATGGCCCGTTACACGGCCTCCTTCGCCCGCTACGGCATCCGCGTCGGACAGGTGCTCCTCACCTCCGACGACACCAGCAGGCGCGCCCACCACCGCAACGCCTCGCGCACCCTGGACAAGCTCCTCGCGATGGGCGCCCTGCCTGTCGTCAACGAGAACGACACGGTGGCCACGGACGAGATCCGCTTCGGCGACAACGACCGTCTCGCCGCCCTCGTCGCCCATCTCGTACGCGCCGACCTGCTGATCCTGCTGTCCGACGTGGACGGGGTCTACGACGGCGACCCGAGCAAGCCCGGCACCTCGCGGATCGCGCAGGTGCGCGAGCCCGCCGACCTCGCCGGCGTCGAGATCGGCAGCACCGGCAAGGCGGGCGTCGGCACCGGTGGCATGGTCACCAAGGTCGAGGCGGCCAGGATCGCCGCGGCGGCCGGTATCCCGGTGGTGCTGACCAGCGCGGTCCACGCCGCCGACGCCTTCGCGGGCCGCGACACCGGCACCTTCTTCCACGCCACCGGCAAGCGGTCGGCCGACCGGCTGCTGTGGCTCCAGCACGCCTCCACCCCGCAGGGCGCCCTCACCCTGGACGACGGGGCCGTGCGCGCGGTCGTCGAGCGGCGCACCTCGCTGCTGCCCGCGGGCATCGCGGGCGTCGAGGGCGACTTCACCGCGGGCGACCCGGTCGAACTGCGCGACAGCGCCGGCCGGGCCGTCGCCCGGGGGCTGGTGAACTTCGACGCCAAGGAGATCCCCCAGCTGATCGGACGCTCCACCCGGGAGCTGGCGCGCGAGCTGGGCCCCGCGTACGAGCGCGAGGTCGTGCACCGCGACGACCTCGTCCTGCTCACCCCTTAGAACCTGCGCCCGGTCGTGTGACCGTGGGACACGCCGGAGGGACGGCGGACGTCACCGTGGCCCCATCCGCCCGACCTCGGCACCGGTGCCCCGGGCGCACCGCCGAAAACCGCTGTCCGGTACACCCGTAAACGGCCGAATCCCCCGCCCCCGGCGGTGGACGTTCCGTAAAACCGCCACACGGCGGCTTCTCACCTGCTCAACTTTGTGGCAGGGAGAGTCCGGGACCGGGTACGACCATCGGGTAAAGGAGGCCGTCGTGAGACGAGTGCGCCCTGGGGCGGCGGCGTCCCGCGGTGGTCCCGCCTCCCGTGCGATGGGCGAGGAGCGGGCCCTGACCAGCGTCGCGGCCGGCGACACCTACGGCGGCGAGCGGCCCGCCGACCAGCCCAGGCTCTGGCACGTCACGCTGAGCGTGTCCGGCGGCGAGGCCCCGCTGGCCGAGGTGCGGCGCGGTCTCGAACAGCTCGCCCACGACCACCCCTTCCTGCTGACCAGCCGGTACGCCAACGACCACGCGGAGATCCGCTACTGGGAAGAGGCCCGCGACCTGCACGACGCGGCGGCCGTCGCGCTGCGCCTGTGGGGCGAGCACCGCCAGACCGCCAAACTCCCGCCCTGGGAGATCGTCGGCCTGGAGGTCATCGACCGCGAGACCTACCACCAGCGGATCGCCGAGGGATACGGGCCGCTGCCCGCCACACCCGTGGGAGTTCATCCCTTTTGAGCCCGTCTCGCCGAATGGGACGACCGCGGAACCGGCCCGGCGGGCGCACTACCCTTCCCCCATGACCACGCTCTCGCCGTACGACTCCATGTCCCCGGTGGCCCAGGCCGCCTATCGCGCGAAGTCCGCCGCCGCCGACCTGGCGCCGCTGCCGCGGGCCGAGAAGGACGACGCGCTCCTCGCGATCGCGGACGCGCTGGAGGTCCGTACGAGCGAGATCGTCGCGGCCAACGCCAAGGACATCGCCAAGGCCCGCGAGGCCGGGACCGCCGAGAGCATCATCGACCGGCTCACGCTCACCCCCGAGCGGGTGCGCGCGATCGCCTCCGACGTCCGTGACGTCGTGGCGCTGCCCGACCCGGTCGGCGAGGTCGTCCGCGGCTCCACCCTCCCGAACGGCATCGACCTGCGCCAGGTCCGCGTCCCCCTCGGCGTCGTCGGCATCATCTACGAGGCCCGTCCGAACGTGACCGTCGACGCGGCCGCCTTGTGCCTGAAGTCCGGCAACGCGGTCCTGCTGCGCGGCTCGTCCTCCGCCTACGAGTCGAACACGGCACTCGTACGGGTCCTGCGTGACGCCGTGGGCGGCGCGGGACTGCCCGCCGACGCGGTCCAGCTCGTCCCCGGCGAGGGTCGCGAATCGGTCCGTGAGCTGATGCGCGCCCGCGGTCTGGTCGACGTCCTCATCCCGCGCGGCGGCGCCTCCCTGATCCGCACGGTCGTCCAGGAGTCGACCGTCCCGGTCATCGAGACCGGCACCGGCAACTGCCATGTGTACGTCGACGCCCAGGCCGACCTCGACATGGCCGTGGACATCCTGATCAACTCCAAGGCCCAGCGGCCCAGCGTCTGCAACGCCGCCGAGACCCTCCTGGTCCACCAGGACATCGCCGCGGAGTTCCTGCCGCGCGCCCTGGACGCCCTCGCGGACGCCGGGGTCACCGTGCACGCCGACGAGCGGGTCCTCGCCTACGCCAAGGACTCCCGGGCCACCGTCGTGGAGGCCACGGCCGAGGACTGGGACACCGAGTACCTCTCGTACGACATCGCCGCCGCGGTCGTCGACTCGCTCGACCGGGCCGTGTCCCACATCCGGCTGTGGAGCTCCGGCCACACCGAGGCCATCGTCACCACCTCGCAGCAGGCCGCCCGCCGCTTCACCCAGCTGGTCGACTCCACGACCGTCGCCGTGAACGCCTCGACCCGCTTCACCGACGGCGGCCAGTTCGGCTTCGGCGCCGAGATCGGCATCTCCACCCAGAAGCTCCACGCGCGAGGCCCGATGGGACTGCCGGAGCTGACGAGCACCAAGTACATCGTCACGGGCGACGGCCACATCCGCCGCTGAGGCCCCGGCGGGGCCGCCCCGGGCCCGTTGCCCCGGACCCCGGCGACGGCCCCGTACGGGCGTACGAGGCCTCGGGAGGCGTGCCCGGCGCGCCGCCGTGCGCCGGGGCGCGCGGCGGATCGTCCGCGGCCCGCGGTCCACTCGCGCGCGGGTCCCTCGTGCAGACGAATTTCCGTACCGTCTGCCCAAATTGACCCCTCAGGTCTACTCTGGATCCGTGCCGGAGGACGTGGGGGGCACGCCGTTCCCTGACGGCTGGGAGCCCGACGACGACCACGACCGCGGGGGCGCGGACGAAGAGTTCGCCTCCGTGGTCTTCGACGAGGACTTCGTACGGGCGGCGGCGTTCCACGAACCGACCGCCGTCGAGAGGCTGCTCGCCGCGGCCCAGGCCCGCGCGGAGGCCTCCGAGGCCGAGGCGCGCCGGGCGCACGCCCGCGGCTCCCGCGGCGAGGACGAGCGCTACGAGGACGCCTTCGGCCCCGACTTCGCCCACGATCCCGACCCGGACGACCCGGACGACTCCGAGGTCCTGGAGGGCCGCCACGGCTTCCCGGGACTGTACGGCCGGCCGTACGGCAAGCCGATCCGCTGGCACCGCCCCGTGGCCTGGGTCCTCGCCCTGGTCATGGGCATCGGCATGGTCGCCCTCGCCTTCACCGCGGTCTACCGGGGTGCCTCGTCCGGCGACCGGGACCAGGTCCCCTCACCCGCCTCCTCCGGACTCGAACAGGGCCAGGAGAAGATCATCGGCCCGGGCCCCTCCTCCTCCGCGACCCTTCCCCGCCCGGCGGTGTCGGCGGTCCCGCGGACCCCCTGACCCGGCCCCCTCCGCGGACGCGCGCACCCGCTGACCCGTCTCCTCCGCGCACGCGCGCACCGCCCTGACACGGGTCTTCCCGCCGGGGCGCTGGCGTGCGTCGCACAGCGTGACCGTCCTGGTGGGAACCTGTCAGAACTTGTCGCGCACGACAGCGTTTACCGGAGCCCCCGGAGACCTACTCTGAAGGTATGGGCGGGCCTGGAGACCCACCTGAGGGGACACCCGAGGGTGCTCCCGCCGGTGGCGAGGACGAGTACCGATCCGTCGTCTTCGACGAGTCGTTCGTCCGCGCTGCCCGCCTCCAGGAGTTCTCCGCCCGGGAACGGATGGCCGACCACAGCCCGGCCGTGCGCCGCCGTCCGCCCCTCCAGCGCGGGCTGTCCCGGCAGGCCCTGATCCTCGTCCTGCTGATAGCCGTCGCCTTCGGCACGGCGATCTACATGGGCGTACGGCACCCGTACCCGGCCGCCGTGCCCCAGACGGCCGAACCGCTGCGGATGACGGTGATCCCGCTCGCCCCGCAGACCCCCGTCCCCGGCTCCGCCAGTACCGACCAGCTGTTCGGCAGCAGTCCGGCCGCCCAGTTCCGGATCGGCGCCGAAGGCATCACCCTGCCCGCCGTCCGGCGCACCGCGCACTTCTCCGACAGCGAGGTCGTCACCGCCCTGACCACGGCCAAGGACTACCTCGTGGAGTCGTCCCTCGACCCGAGCGTCCTGACCGGGGGCGCCACCCGGCCCGTACGGATCCTGCTCGACCCGAGCCAGCTCGACCAGTTCGACCAGAGCTTCGTCCAGCCGGCCGCCGACGGACGGCACGCCCCGACCGGCTGGCTGATCCGCTTCGACGCGGCCCGTACGCAGCTCGCCGACAAGGGGATCCGGGTGCAGGGCACCCTCCAGGCCGCCGAGTCCGACGCGAACACCCTGGAGGTCGTCGCCGACCACACCTTCGTCTACGCGCTGAAGCCGGCGGGCGCGGACGCGCGGGCGAAGGCCTCCCTGTTCACCGTCCGGCGCGAGCTGACCTTCCGCTTCGACAGCGACGACCTGCGCCTGCACCAGGCCGAACTGGTCACGTCCTACGTCCAGGCCGGCCCGCTCGCCTGCTCGGACGACTCGGTGAGCCGGCTGCGGCCGCTGCTCGCGGGCCAGACCGCCAAGGCGGGCACTCCGGCCGGCACCGACCCGTACGCCACCGGAAGCGCCACCGCCGTGTGCGGTTCGCTGGCCGTCAGCGCGCAGCCGAAGGTGTGACCGGAGCGCCGGACGGAACCGCCCGGCGCTCCGACCGGTTCCGAGGACGGCGTCCGGCGCCCGGACCGGTTCCGGGGACTCGGGCCGGCACGCCGACCGGTCCCGGGAACGCCGTCCGGTCGCGGTGATCAGTTCTTGCCGTCGCCGTCCCCGCCGCCGTCCGTGCCCTTGCCGCCGGCGCGGTCCTCGGGCTCGGTGCGCCCGTCGCCGGTGTCGCCGCCGGAGGTGTCGGCCGTGCCGTCCTTGGGCGTGCCCGCCGCGAAGCCCCCGAAGCCGCGCCGTACCCGGCCCCCGAGGTCGCCCGCGCCGCCCGCGATGTCGCTGACCAGCTTCATCAGCGGGTCCTTGGAGCTCTTGACGTCGCTCGCGTAGCTGGCCGCCGACTGCCGGAAGGAGTCCGACACCGAGGTGTCCTTGTCCTCGTCGCGCCGCGGGTAGTGGCCGTCCATGATCCGCTGGTAGTCGCGGGACTCCGCCCACTTCTTCAGCTCGGCCGCGCGGACCGCGGTGAAGGGGTGTGTACGCGGCAGCACGTTCAGGATCTTCAGCACGGAGTCCCGCAGGTCGCCCGCGGACTCGTACTCCTCCGCCTGCTCCAGGAACGCGTCCACGTTCATCTCGTGCAGATGGTTGCCGCCCGCGATCTTCATCAGACCGCGCATCGAGGCCCGCAGGTCCTGGCCGGCCAGCAGCCCCGCCCGGTCGGCGGACAGTTCCGACTTGCGGAACCACTCGCGCAGCGCGGTCACGATCGCCATGATCGCGAGGTTCCCCAGAGGGATCCAGGCGACCCGGACCGCGAGGTTGGTGAGGAACAGCAGGATCGTGCGGTAGACGGCGTGACCGGACAGCGCGTGGCCGACCTCGTGGCCGACGACGGCCCGCATCTCCTCCTCGTCGAGCAGCTCGACGAGCCCGGTCGTCACGACGATGATCGGATCGTCCAGACCGATGCACATCGCGTTCGGCTGCGGGTCCTGGTTCACGTACATCGGCGGGACCTTCTCCAGGTCCAGGATGTAACAGGCGTCCCGCAGCATGTCGTTGAGGTGCGCGAACTGGGCGTCCGAGACGCGCACCGAGTCGGACAGGAAGAGCAGCCGCAGGCTCCGCTCGGGCAGCAGGCCGCTCAGTGCCTTGAAGACCGTGTCGAAGCCGCTGAGCTTGCGCAGGGCCACCAGGGCCGAGCGGTCCGCCGGGTGCTCGTAGGCCCGCGAGGAGATCCCCGCGAAGCGCCTGCGCTGCCTGCTCGGCACTTTCTCGTGCCCGTTCCGTTCGTGGCCGCCGTCTGACATGTGTTCCCCCATGTGCGTCTCCGTGCCCGATGTGCCCCCGAGGCAGGGCCCAGCCTAGGCGGAGATACCGTTGTCGGGCAGTACAGAGAAGGAGTCGTACGACATGGAGCACATCCCCGCAGCCGCGTGGTTCACCGAGGCCGCCGCGGCGGCCGACAAGCAGGGTCCGGGCAATCTGCTCCGCGTCGTGCTGATCGTCATGATCATCGGCGTGGTCCTGACCGCCTGGTTCCTGCTGCGCGGCTACAAGCGCGACGACTGAGGTCCGGCCGGAGGCCGGCGGCCGCGGTGCCGTACCCAACGGCGGAGTCGGCGTGTTCGCGGCGTAGGCGCCCGCATACGATGGGCCGACATCTTCATCCCGCCCTCCCCACCTCTCGATCCCGATCGAGCGGGGGGACCCTCATCGGATAGGTCTTGCCGAGATGAGCATCCAGCACACCGCCGCACAGTTGGCCACCGTCGTCGCCGAGGGCGAGAACGGCGGCAACCACGAGAGCCTCAGCCCGTTCCTGACCGGCGGCGGGGCCCTGTTCATCCTGCTTCTGCTGCTGTGGATCACCACGCGCTTCAACCGCGACCGCTGAGCCCCGAGGGCCCGCTCGGGGCCCCTGTCGGCCGGAGCCCCTCGGCCGGGCCGGTAGGGTCTGCACGCATGGGAGAGCAGGACATGCCTACCGGTCCGGCGAATGACACGGAGAGCGGCGCCGTCGGCGACGCCACGGGCGGCGCGGGCGCGGCGGCCGGCGGCGGCCCGAAGCGCCTGGCGACCGGCCCCGGCAACGGCCCCTTGAATCCGGGCAAGCGCCGGCTCGGCGTCATGGGCGGCACCTTCGACCCGATCCACCACGGTCACCTGGTCGCGGCCAGTGAGGTCGCCGCGCAGTTCCACCTCGACGAGGTGGTGTTCGTGCCCACCGGGCAGCCGTGGCAGAAGACCGACCGCATGGTCACCCCGGCCGAGGACCGCTATCTGATGACGGTCATCGCCACGGCCGAGAACCCGCAGTTCTCGGTCAGCCGGATCGACATCGACCGCGGCGGTCCGACCTACACGACGGACACCCTGCGCGACCTGCGCTCGCTCAACCCCGACGCGGATCTCTTCTTCATCACCGGCGCGGACGCGCTCGGCCAGATCCTCACCTGGCGCTACACGGAAGAACTGTTCTCCCTCGCGCACTTCATCGGGGTCACCCGGCCCGGTCACACGCTGACCGACCCGGGCCTCCCGGAGGGCGGTGTCTCGCTGGTCGAGGTTCCCGCGCTCGCCATCTCGTCCACAGACTGCCGTGCGAGAGTCGCCAAGGGCGACCCCGTCTGGTACCTGGTGCCGGACGGTGTGGTGCGCTACATCGACAAGCGTGAGCTGTACCGCGGCCAGTGAGCCGAGAGGGGCACCCGGTGAACGACCGATACGACGGATACGCGGGCGGCGACCAGCAGTACGAGCTCGTCGGCTACGACGAGTACGGGCAGCCGGTGTACCGGCCGGTCCCGCAGCAGCCCGCCCAGGGGTACGACGGCTACGACGCCCGGCAGCAGCAGGGCTACGGCTACGACCCCTACGCGACGGGCCGTCAGGAACCTGCCCGGCCCTACGACACGGGCAGCGGGCCGACCGTGTCGCCCTATGACACGGGCCGGCAGGAGACCGTGTCGCCTTATGACACCGGTCAGCACCGGACCGTGTCGCCCTATGACACCGGTCAGCACGAAACGGTGTCTCCCTATGACACGGGCCGGCAGGAGGCCGTGTCGCCGTACGACACCGGTCAGCAGCCCGCCGTCCCTTCGTACGACTCCTTCGACCCGTTCGGCACCGGCGCGCCCCGCGGCGGCGCGGCGGGTACCGCCCGGGCGCCCTACGACGGCCACGGGCCGGACGTCGGCACGGCGGGCACCGGCCGGCAGCCCCGCGTCGCCGAGCAGACCGCCCGCATCCCGCAGCAGGCCGGACCCCCGCGACAGGCCGGCCCCGCCGAGGACGGCGCTCCCGGGGGCGACCGGGACTACCGCACCGAGCAGTTCGCCTTCGTGGAGGAGCAGGAGGCCGAGTCCGAGGACGTCATCGACTGGCTGAAGTTCACGGAGAACCGCACCGAGCGCCGCGAGGAGGCCAAGCGCCGCGCCCGCAGCCGGATCGTCGCCCTCGTCGTGGTCGCCGCCCTGGCCGTGGTCGGCGGGGCGGGCTACCTCTGGTACGCGGGCAAGCTGCCCGGCACCGCCACGGCGTCCAAGCCGGGGGCCTCGACGCCCGTCGCCGCCCAGAAGCGCGACGTGATCGTCGTCCATCTGCACAACACCAAGGGCGGCGGCACCTCCACGGCCCTGCTCGTCGACAACACCACCACCAAGCAGGGCACCACCGTCCTGCTGCCCAACTCCCTCGCCCTGACGGACGACGACGGCTCGACGACCACGCTCGCCAAGTCCGTCGACAACGACGGCTCCTCCGGCACCCGGGACGCGCTCGACACCGTGCTGGGCACCAACATCCAGGGCACCTGGCGGCTCGACACCCCGTACCTGAACAACCTCGTCGAACTCGTCGGCAACATCGAGGTCACCACCAACGCGGCGGTGCCCGACCCCGACGCCAAGAAGAAGGGCGAGGACCCCCTCGTCAAGAAGGGCACGGACGAGACCCTCAGCGGCAAGATGGCCGTCGCCTACGCCACCTACCGTGCCCCGGGCGAGGCCCAGAACGCCCAGCTGGAGCGGTTCGGGCAGGTCATGCAGGGGGTGATGCGCAAGCTGTCCTCGGACAAGCAGGCCGCGACCACCACCGTGCAGACGCTGGCCCAGATCCTCGACCCGTCCCTGACCGACCAGGACCTCGGCGCCTTCCTCGCCAAGCTCGCCGACCTCGCCAAGGGCGGCGACTACAAGACCGCGCTGCTGCCCGTGCAGACGGACGGCACCCTGAGCGCCAGCGCCTCCAGCAGCGTGATCAAGGACGTCCTGGGCGGCACGGCCAAGAGCCCCGACGCCGGCTCCGCGGTCCGCGTCGGCATCGAGAACGCCACCGGCGTGAAGACGGCCACCAGCCAGGCCCGCGTCGTCCTGGTCAACGGCGGCTACACGTTCCTGGACTCCGGCACCTCCGCCGCCCAGAGCGTGTCCCGGATCACGTACGGCGACGCCGCGAGGAAGGCGGACGCCGTCCAGGTGGCCAAGACCCTGGGTCTGCCCACCAGCAGCGTGACCAAGGGCAAGGCCAGCGGCAACGCGGACGTGTCCGTCGTCCTCGGCCAGGACTACAAGATCACCAGCACCCGGACGGGATGATCCGCGGGTGACCGGCGTCACGCCCCGGGGGACGGCCCCGGGGCGTGGCCGGAGAAACGCGTGGGGTGTCCTCGGCGGTCCGTGAGACCCTTGAGTCGTAACCGACCGCCGACGGAAAGCCGCGTAGTGACCGCCACGGACCGCTCCATCGAGCTCATTCAGACCGCCGCACAGGCGGCCGCAGACAAGCTCGCGCACGACATCATCGCCTACGACGTGAGCGATGTTCTCTCCATCACCGACGCCTTCCTGCTGGCGTCCGCGCCCAACGACCGCCAGGTCAAGTCGATCGTCGACGAGATCGAGGAGCGCCTGAGCAAGGAGCTCGGCGCCAAGCCGGTCCGCCGCGAGGGCGACCGCGAGGCACGCTGGGTGCTGCTCGACTACGTCGACATCGTCGTGCACGTCCAGCACAGCGAGGAGCGCGTCTTCTACGCCCTGGAGCGGCTCTGGAAGGACTGCCCGGAGCTGGACCTGCCCGAGGAGGCCAAGGCCACCCGCGGCAAGGCCGCCGAGCACGCCAAGTTCCAGGCCGAGGAGGACTCCGCCGACCTGGGAGGACTGCGGTGAGCACAGAGGTCCGCGGAGCCGCGTCCGACGAGCGCAAGCCGGGCCGCGGCCGCCGCGTCATCCTGTGGCGGCACGGCCAGACCTCCTGGAACGTCGACCGGCGTTTCCAGGGCTCGACCGACGTCGAGCTGACCGAGACGGGCATCGGGCAGGCCCGTCGTGCCGCCCGGCTGCTCGCCTCGCTGAAGCCCGACGCCATCGTCGCCTCGGACCTCAAGCGGGCCGCGGCCACGGCCGCCGAACTGGCCGCCCTCACCGGCCTCGACGTCACCCACGACGAGGGGCTGCGCGAGACCTACGCGGGCGTCTGGCAGGGGCTGACGCACGAGGAGATCATCGCCCGCCACGGCGAGCAGTACGCCGCGTGGAAGCGCGGTGAGCCGGTGCGGCGCGGCGGGGGCGAGCTGGAGACCGAGGTCGCCGACCGCGCCGCCCCCGTGGTGCTGCGGCACGCCGACAAGCTCCCGGACGACGGCACCCTCGTCGTCGTCAGCCACGGCGGCACGATCCGCACCACGATCGGCCGGCTGCTCGGCTTGGAGTCCCGGCACTGGGAGAGCCTCGGCGGTCTGTCGAACTGCTGCTGGTCCGTCCTAGGCGAGGGCGTCCGCGGCTGGCGGCTCCTGGAGCACAACGCCGGCACGCTGCCGGAGCCGGTCCTCGGAGACGACGACTGAGGGGTGCCGGACGGCTCTCCGTCCGGTCGCCCGGGCCCGCCGGGACCGGATTTCACTTTCCGGCTGGTCGCAGGCTAAAGTTCTTCTTGTTCGGCCCGCAGGGCGGGAAGAACGCAAGGGGCTATAGCTCAGTTGGTAGAGCGCCTGCATGGCATGCAGGAGGTCAGGAGTTCAATTCTCCTTAGCTCCACAGACCGACTCTCCCGAGAGTCGTCGGACAGCTTGAAGAAAGATCCCGCTCCCGTCAGGGGGGCGGGATTTTTCGTTGTCCGTCACCGAGTTGAGGTGTCGTCTCCGGAGAACGCGGCGCGGCGGGCGCAGTTGGCGGGCGGGGCCCGACCGGTCCGTCCGGTGGACGGACGCGGGCCGTGCGTCCCCGCCCGGTCCGCGGGGGCCGTGGCCTTCGGCACATTCTTCGGGAACACGCTTGAGTCAGTTGGGGTCTCCGGGGCGTATACCTGTGCGGACGCGCTCCCGGCGTGCTCGTATGCGCCGCCTGCCGGAGCCCTGACGGGAGCCCGTGTCCGGACTGGTACGCAGGCGTCGCTGACCGTATTGCTCCGGCCGTGGCAGAATCAAACGGCCGGAAGGGGGCGCGGCCCGACGGGAGGGAGTAGCGATGCCTGCCAGCATCCTCGAGGAGGTCGACGATCTCCTCGAAGTGGCACTGAACCGTAAGAAAGCCACCCTCCTCGACTGCCCTTCCTGCGGATCGGTCCACGTTGCCCAGGTTCTCGGCGACAACGGTGGAATCTCCTACGTGTGCACGGCCTGCGGCCACAGCTGGAGCTGATTGATGGGTGCGCACAGGCGGAAATGCGATTGGTGCGGCAGTGGTACGCCGATCGTCCGCGACATGGAGCCGGTCAACCACGACTACCAGTACTGGTGCGAGGAATGCGCACGGGCACTGATCATAAAAGGCGACCCGATCGAGACGTATCGGGAGCTTGAGGGCGAGCCGATCTACGCACGGCTCCTCGACGAGCACTGCACGCTCAAACGGTTCTATTCGTTCGCCACGGCCTGACCTCACGGCCGTGTGACCCCCGGGTGATGTCCGCCCCGGGGGTCTTCGCGTTCCCGGACCCGCCCCGGGGTGTCCGCACAGGCCGCCCGGGCCGCCCTCGGGCTGTCCGTGGGGGCGCCTGGCCGCCCCGGGGCGGGCCGTGTGCGCCCGTCAGCCGCCCGAGGGGGCCAACGGGCCGCCGTGGGGCCCGTGGAGCCCTCCAGGGGCCGCCCGGCATCTTGGCGGGCGCCTCGCCGCTCACGACCCTCCCTGCCCCCGGCGCCGGCCTCTCCCCGCTCCCGAAAAAAGCGACATGAGGCACGAATCGGTACACACGGGAAACGATTTGGTGGTTCACCTGGGGAACCGTGTAATGTTGGCGTCGCCGCCGGGGAAACCGGGCGACACGGTGAAAACGCGGTTCGACCGCGTGGCCACAAGGGGCTATAGCTCAGTTGGTAGAGCGCCTGCATGGCATGCAGGAGGTCAGGAGTTCAATTCTCCTTAGCTCCACAGACGTTGAAAGCGGATCACCCGGTCAGGGTGGTCCGCTTCTTCGTTTCCCGGGCCTTGCCGCCGCGCACCGCCCGGCGGTCGCGTCTCCGGCGCAGTGCCCGCGGTGACCACACGGAACATGCCGAGGGCGGGCCACCCGTTCCGGTGGCCCGCTCCTTCGTGTCAGCGGCCGCTGCCGAGCGCGCGGCGGCCGCGCCCCTGGGAGAGGACCGGCAGGTTCGTGCGCGAGGACGACGCCCCCCGGGTGTCCTCCTCGATGCGCAGGGCGAGCGCCGGGCAGCGCCGCACCGCGCGCAGGGCCTTCGCCTCGGCGAAGGCGGGGACCGGGGCCTGCGCCACGGTCGGGAAGCCGTCGGCGCCCAGCTCGAAGACCTCGGGAAGAAGGTCGGCGCACAGGCCGTGCCCGCGGCACAGCGTCCAGTCGACGAAGATCTTCTGGCGGCTGGGGCCCGCCTCCTGCTGGCCCGGACCGGTCAGGACGCCCATGGGCACCTGTCCGTCCTCGAAGAGCGGCAGAACGCCCTCCACGGGCCTTCCGCAGCCGTTTCCGAGGACGTGCGCGGCCAGGTCGTCCGTGAACGCCTTCAGCGTCGACTCGATGAACATCGCCGAACCGTCCGGGTGGGAGCAGGCACCGCGGCGCTTCACCGACTTGGCGACCTGCTTCACCGCCTCCAGCGCGGCCGGGCCGCCGCCGTTCAGGATGTCCGCCAGGCCGCGCGCCGCGGCGGGCAGTCCGAGGTAGCAGGGGCCGCACTGGCCCGCGCTCTCGTCGGCCAGCCACTGCGCCACGCGCAGCGACTCGCCCAGGGGGCAGGTCTCCTGGGTGATGGGGAGGATCGCGCCGGCACCGAGCGCGCCGCCCACCGCCGCCAGGGAGTCCCGCGAGACGATCGCCTCGTTGACCGTCGCCGCGTCCAGCCACTTGCCGTGGTAGCCGCCGGTCAGGACGCCCTGGGGCATCGCCGGGGCGCCGGCCAGCTGGAGCACGTAACGCAGGGGCACGCCGGTGGGGACCTCGATCACCATCGGGCGCGCGACGGCGCCCGAGACGGTGAGCATGACGGTGCCCGGCTCGTCGTACAGGCCCGTGTTGCGGTAGCGGTCGGGACCGATGCGGGCGGCGATGGCCAGCTGCGCGAACGTCTCGGCGTTCGACAGCAGGGTGGGCGCGCCCCCGACACCCGCCTGGGACGCGCTGACCTTGCGGCCCGGCGGCACCGCGGGGCCGCCGTCGATCGAGCGGATCAGCGACGCGGCCGCGCCGGTCACCATCCGTACGGGATTGCGCTGCACGCGCGCGCGAAGCGGCGAGCCCCTGCGGTTGCTCAGCCCCCGCTCGGCCAGCGCCGCCTCCATGGAGCGCTGCGTGGACTCGCGGGTCACACCGATCACGAGCGTGCGCGCGCCCATGGCCTCGGCGACCAGGAGCGCGCCGTCGAGGATGAGGTGCGGGGCACGGTTGATGAGCACCGTGTCCTTGCGGCAGGCCGGTTCGTCCTCGCTCCCGTTGACGACCACCACCGGGCGGATGCCCTTCTTGATGGCCGACTCGGCCACCGAGCGCAGTTTCTTGCCGAACGGGAAGCCCGCCCCGCCGCGTCCCTTCAGATTGATGTCCTCGGCGAGGCTGGCGAGGTCTTCGCCCCCCAGGGGTTCGAGCGGCCCATGCACTTTGAGGTGCATGGGCAGATCAAGGCGTTCGACCAGGTCGAAACCCGACGTGAGCTGCGGAAGTCCGACCACGCGGACTTCCGGGACGTCGGGCAGGGCCTCGTTCACTTAAAGCCTCCGGAAGGGGCATTCCATGATTCACCGGAGCCAGGAGCGTCGAAGGCGCCCGGCAGTACGTCAGTCGTGGGACCGCTGTCGTACGTGTCGTTGGTGTTGTACGTGCGGTAGGACGTGTTCGTCTCACCGGTGTTGTACACATCACTCGTGCCGTAGCCGCCGGCGGCCGAATTGCCATAGACGGGGGTGGTGTATCCGGTGTCCTGGAGCGGGTCGTACGCCGATGCCGGGGCCTCGCCGACGGGGGCCGACTGGGGGACGGGCCAGGCGCCCTGGGCGGCGCCGTTGCCGACGCGGGGAAACGTCTCTGTGGGCTGCGCGTTCACGGGCATCGGGAACTGCTGCGTCCCCGGGGCCGCCGGCGCGTCGCCGGGTGTCGCCACGGTCCGGTAGGCCGCCGCGAAGCCGGCCGTGTCCGCCGCGGCCTGCGCGCCGCCGAACAGCGTGGACGAGGACTCCTTGCGCTCCTTGCGCGGGGCCTCGGCACCCGCGGAACGCCGCTCGGAGCGGCCGCCGGCACCCTGCTGCGACTCCATCGCTGCGGCACGCGAGGCGTCCAGCTCCTCGCGGAAGCCGCGGGCGCTGCCGCCGCCGGTGAGCGCCAGGATCCGCGCCGCGACCTTGTGCTTGAAGGCGTTCGGGGCGGCGCGCAGCAGGAGCGCGGCCATGACGCCGACCAGGCACAGCTCGTACGAGATCATGAAGAAGGGCTTCGCCGCGCGGCCCGCGAACAGGCCGTGGACCAGGGCCGCGCACAGGGCGGGGTAGGCCAGCATGTGCATGGCGCGCCAGCGGGCGGCGACCACGGCCGGCGCGGCGAACTGATTGCGCAGCGCGCCGGTGATGCCTACGAAGATCATCAGCAGGCCGGCCAGCGAGCCGAGGCCGATGAGTCCGCCGAGGCCCGTGACGCCGAGGCTGAAGGGGATCAGCGCGGCGATCAGGACGGTGTGGTCCAGTGCCAGCTTGACGGTGATGTGGACCAGGAGGAACGCGATCGAGGCGACGGCGGTCACGCGGTGGACGCCCTGCGCGACGATCCGCTGACGGGTGTCCAGGAGGAGCCGGTCCTGGGCGACCAGGCCCCAGATCACCGAACAGGTCAGGGAGACCAGCGACAGGACGCCGGCGCCGAAGTTCAGGAAGTCCTGGACAGCGTTGCCACCCGCCAGCACGATCACGGGTATGAGGACCAGGACGGCAGCTGACGCCGCCCCGTAGGCCGAACGGCCCATCCGGGGAAGCGAGCTGGTGTTACGACGAGGGTTCATGAGGGGTACTCCCTACGGTTCGGGGAAGCGGTCCCGAAGGCGCACTCTAGGTCGAGAACCGGCGCCGAACTCAACGTTTGAGTTATTGCGTTGTTACCAAAGGGCAATGAGGTCTTTGTGTTGTCCGCAAGCGTCCGTTAAGCGAAGTAAAATTTGAACATCGGTCAACGTTTTTTCGGGGTGGCGGAGGCCGCAGCGGGTATCAGCGGTGCCCGCAAGCTCGTCGCGGCCCGCATGGGCGCTGCGGTACCCTGACGCCATGCGTGCCGTACGCCTTCTGCTTAGCGAGCCGCGCTGATCAGTCCCGACCGCTGACGCATCGCGGTCGGCATCAGCGCGGCGTCCCCTCCTGTGCGAGGGGTTTTTTCATTTCTGCTGGCAGAGACGATCGATGGAGCTTTGAGGACATGAGCGAGACGAACACCGCTGCCGCCACCGCCGAGTCGGCCGCGCCGCACCGCTACACGGCGGCCCTGGCCGCCGACATCGAGGCACGCTGGCAGGACTTCTGGGACGCCGAGGGGACCTACGAGGCCCCGAACCCCACCGGCGACCTGGCCGGGGACCCCGAGCTGGCCGCCCGGCCCAAGAAGTTCATCATGGACATGTTCCCGTACCCCTCGGGCGCGGGTCTGCACGTCGGCCACCCCCTGGGCTACATCGCCACCGACGTGTACGCCCGGTTCCAGCGGATGACCGGCCACAACGTCCTGCACACCCTGGGCTTCGACGCCTTCGGCCTGCCCGCCGAGCAGTACGCCGTGCAGACCGGCACGCACCCGCGCGTGTCCACCGAGGCCAACATGGAGAACATGAAGGTCCAGCTGCGCGCGCTGGGCCTGGGCCACGACAAGCGCCGGTCGTTCGCCACGATCGACCCGGAGTACTACAAGTGGACCCAGTGGATCTTCCTGCAGATCTTCAACTCCTGGTACGACGACGAGGCCGACAAGGCCCGCCCCGTCTCCGCCCTGGTCGCCCAGTTCGAGAGCGGTGAGCGTGCCGTCCCCGCCATCGGCGGCACCACGCGCGCGTGGAACGAACTGAGCGCCGGCGAGCGCGCCGACGTCCTGAGCGGCTACCGCCTGGCGTACGCCTCCGACGCGCCGGTCAACTGGTGCCCCGGCCTGGGCACCGTCCTGGCCAACGAGGAGGTCACCTCCGACGGCCGGTCCGAGCGCGGCAACTTCCCCGTCTTCAAGGCCAAGCTGCGCCAGTGGAACATGCGCATCACCGCCTACGCGGACCGCCTGCTGGACGACCTGGACGCGCTGGACTGGCCCGAGGCCATCAAGCTCCAGCAGCGCAACTGGATCGGCCGCTCCGAGGGCGCCCGCGTCGACTTCCCGATCGACGGCGAAGCGATCACCGTCTTCACCACCCGCCAGGACACCCTGTTCGGCGCCACCTACATGGTCCTGGCGCCGGAGCACCCGCTGGTCGAGAAGTTCACCCCGGACGCCTGGCCCGAGGGCACCCACGACGTGTGGACCGGCGGTCACGCCACGCCCGCCGAGGCCGTCGCCGCCTACCGCGCGCAGGCCGCCTCGAAGTCCGACGTCGAGCGCCAGGCCGAGGCCAAGGACAAGACCGGCGTCTTCACCGGCACGTTCGCCACCAACCCGGTCAACGGCGAGAAGGTCCCGGTCTTCATCGCCGACTACGTGCTGATGGGCTACGGCACCGGCGCGATCATGGCCGTCCCGGCGCACGACGGCCGCGACTTCGCGTTCGCGCGCGCCTTCGAGCTGCCCATGCGCTGCGTGGTCGAGCCCTCGGACGACCGCGGCACCGACGCCTCCACCTGGGACGACGCCTTCGCCTCCTACGACGCGAAGATCGTCAACTCCGCCGGCGAGGACATCACCCTGGACGGTCTGGGCGTCGTCGACGCCAAGGCGCGCATCACGGAGTGGCTGGAGCGCCGGGGCATCGGCGAGGGCACCGTCAACTTCCGGCTGCGCGACTGGCTGTTCAGCCGCCAGCGCTACTGGGGCGAGCCCTTCCCGATCGTCTACGACGAGGACGGCGTCGCGCACTCCCTGCCCGAGTCGATGCTGCCCCTGGAGCTGCCGGAGGTCGAGGACTACTCCCCGCGCACCTTCGACCCGGACGACGCGAACACCTCCCCCGAGACCCCGCTGTCCCGCAACGAGGACTGGGTGAACGTCACCCTGGACCTGGAGGACGGCCGCGGCCCCCGGAAGTACCGCCGCGAGACCAACACCATGCCCAACTGGGCCGGTTCCTGCTGGTACGAACTGCGCTACCTGGACCCGCACAACGACCGGCAGCTGGTCGACCCGGCCATCGAGCAGTACTGGATGGGCCCCCGTGAGGGTCAGCCCACCGGCGGCGTCGACCTGTACGTCGGCGGTGCCGAGCACGCCGTGCTGCACCTGCTGTACGCGCGCTTCTGGTCGAAGGTCCTGTTCGACCTGGGCCACGTCTCGTCGGCCGAGCCGTTCCACAAGCTGTTCAACCAGGGCATGATCCAGGCCTACGTGTACCGCGACAGCCGCGGTATCGCCGTGCCGGCCGCCGAGGTGGAGGAGCGCGACGGCGCCTACTACTACCAGGGCGAGAAGGTCTCCCGGCTGCTGGGCAAGATGGGCAAGTCCCTGAAGAACGCGGTCACCCCGGACGAGATCTGCGCCGAGTACGGAGCGGACACCCTGCGCCTGTACGAGATGGCGATGGGCCCGCTGGACGTGTCCCGCCCGTGGGACACGCGCGCGGTGGTGGGCCAGTACCGCCTGCTGCAGCGCCTGTGGCGCAACGTCGTCGACGAGGCGACCGGCGAGGTCACCGTCGCGTCCGCCGAGCCGGACGAGGACACCCTGCGTGCCCTGCACAAGGCCATCGACGGTGTGCGCCAGGACCTGGAGGGCATGCGGTTCAACACCGCCATCGCCAAGGTCACCGAGCTGAACAACCACCTGACCAAGGTGGGCGGCCCGGTGGCGCGCCCGGTCGCCGAGGCCCTGGTGCTGATGGTCGCGCCGCTGGCCCCGCACATCGCCGAGGAGCTGTGGAGCAAGCTGGGCCACGCCGACTCGGTCGTCCACCAGGACTTCCCCGTCGCCGACCCCGCGTACGTCGTCGACGAGGCCGTGACCTGCGTCGTGCAGATCAAGGGCAAGGTCAAGGCCCGCCTGGAGGTCTCCCCGTCGATCACCGACGCGGAGCTGGAGAAGGTGGCGCTGGCCGACGAGAAGGTCGTCGCCGCGCTGGGCGGTGCCGGGATCCGCAAGGTGATCGTGCGCGCGCCGAAGCTGGTGAACATCGTCACCGGCTGACCGGCTGACCGGCTGACCGGCTGACCGGCTGACCGGCCGACGGGCTGACCGGCACGGCAAGGCTCGGCTCGGCGCCGAGCCGGGCCGTGTGACGGCTCAGGGTCGTCCCCTACGGGCAGGTTCGGGGTTCTTTCGGAACCCGGGACCTGCCCGCAGCGTTTACCGTTGAGAGCGCGGCGAAAGTTGCCGCGACCGGTCGGAGGAGGAGTGTGATGGGTACCGTGATCACCGTAATCGCCTTGCTCTTCCTGCTGTTCGTGGTGTTCGGCGCGTACGCGACGGTGAAGGTGGTCGGCGCCGCCAAACGCGGGGTGGACCGCACCATCGCGCAGGCCCGCCGCACGGTCGAGGACACCACCCTGCGTGCCAAGACCTTCGCCCAGCCCGGTCCCCAGGGCGAGCTCGCCCAGCTCAGACTGACGCTGCGCACCTCGATGCGCGCCACCCAGGACGCGCTCCAGGCGGGCGCGGCGGAGGACGAGTCCCTCAAGGAGTCGCTGAGCCTGTTCGAGCGGCTCAGCACCCACGGCCACGAGCTGGACGCCGAGCTCAGGCGCCTGGAGGCCGAGCCCGACCGCGGCACCCTGGCCACCCGGCTGCCCGCCCTGCGCGAGCGCACCCGGCGGATCACGAAATCGGCGGACTCGCTGCGCTGGGCCGCCCGCGACCGGGCCCACCGCTTCGCCGGCGACGACCTGGACACCCTCAGCGCCCAGATCGACGTGGAGGCCGGCGCCCTGCGCCACTGGACCAAGGAGCCGGATCCCGCCACGTCCCGCCCCGACGCCCCCGGCACGGACACCGGCGCCCCCGGCGGATCGTCCCGGCCGACGGACCCGCGCTCCCGCCCCGAGGACGGGGACCGGTCGCAGCGTTCGGCGATCACGCCGCCCGGCCAACGGCCCACCTACCCTTGGCAGAAGAAGCCCCGCCCCGAGAGCACGACATGATCCGGCCGTTCCCGCCGCAGGTGGAAGGGGCCGGGCTGCCGCGCACCCGCCCCGCCAGGTAATCTCCAGCTCATGTCCCGCCATGTCGCGATCGTCACCGATTCAACGGCCTACCTGGCGCCGCGGACGATGGAGCGCCACGGCATCACATCGGTTCCCCTGACCGTGGTCCTCGGGGACCAGGCGCTCGAAGAGGGCACCGAGATCTCGGCCCGCTCACTGGCCCAGGCACTCCAGAAACGGCGTCCCGTCACGACGTCCCGGCCCAGCCCCGAGACGTTCGCCGCGACCTATCGCGAGGTCGCCGCGTCCGGCGCCACCGGCATCGTCTCGCTGCACCTCTCCTCCGAGTTCTCCGGCACCTACGACGCTGCGGTGCTCGCCGCGCGCGAGGCCCCGGTACCGGTGCGTGTCGTCGACACCGGGATGGTCGCCATGGCCCTCGGGTTCTGCGCGCTGGCCGCCGCCGAGTCCGCGGAGGCGGGCGGCTCCGTCGACGACGCGGTCACCGCCGCCGAGAAGCGGGCCGCGGGCATGTCCGCCCATTTCTACGTCGACACGCTCGACTATCTGCGCCGCGGCGGCAGGATCGGGGCCGCGCAGGCCCTGCTGGGTTCCGCGCTCGCGGTGAAGCCGATCCTGCAACTCCACGACGGCCGCATCGAACTCCTCGAAAAGGTCAGGACGTCGTCCAAGGCGATCGCGCGCCTCGAGGAGATCGTCGCCGAGCGGGCGGGCAGCGGGCAGGTCGACATCGCCGTTCACCATCTGGCCGCCCCGGAACGGGCGTCGGCGCTCGCGGACCGTCTGCGGGCGCGCGTGCCGGGGCTCGCCGAGCTGCATGTGAGCGAGGTGGGCGCGGTGATCGGAGCGCACACAGGCCCCGGGCTGCTCGCGGCGGTCGTGTCGCCCCGATGAGGGGAGGGGCGGCCCCGATCCTCGCTCGCGTCGCTCGTGCGGGTGACGGGGTTGTCCACAAGTGGGCCGCTCTCCACCGGAATTGAGCAAGATCATCGCGAGGGTGTCGGGTTGCCGCATCCTCGCCGCATGGCACTTCGATCGAGCACACGCACCGCGACACCGACCAGCGGCCCGGGTCGCGGCCCCGACTCCGACGGCCGCGGCCGCAATCGCCGTCACCGTGGCGACCGGCGGACCCTGACCCGTCACGACGTCCGGACCTCGGCCCGTCGGCACGAGGCCTCGGCGGCGGCTCTCCGTCTGCGCGCCGACGCGCTGTTCACCGAACTCGCCCAGGAACGACGCGAGTCGGGGAGCGGTCCACCTGGGGCGGGCCGCGCGGCCGAGGGTGCTCCGGGGGCGGTCACCTCGTACGAGTCGGTTGCGCGTGAGTCGGTTGCGCGTGAGTCGGCTCCGCGCGATCCGGCTCGGCACCATCCGGCTCGGCACCATCCGGCTCGGCACCATCCGGCTTGGGATGCCCCGGCTCCGCACGATCCGACTTCGCACGAACCGGCTCGGTATGAGCTGGCCCCAGACGGTTTGGTTACGCGGGATCCGGTCTCACACGGCCCGGTCCCGGACGAGCCTGCCGACGGGGTTGGAGGGTGGTGGGGCCGGGCCGGGCTCGCCGTGCGGGAGCGGTTGCCGTTGTGGTTCCAGTCGAGGTGCGGTCTGGAGCGCAGGAGCGTGGCCGCGCTGACCGTGCTGCTGGCCGTGGCCGCCGTCTTCGCCGTGCAGCACTTCTGGGCGGGACGGACACGGCCGGTGCGGGCTCCCGAGGTGGTCGGAGCAGCGGCGCCCTTCGGAGGGAAGTGGGTCGCGGGTGCGGGGCCGGGCGGCCGGCCGGGAGCGGAGTCGGGCGACCCGACCGGGGCTTCGAGCGCGGCGGGTGCCGGCGGGGGTGTGGTCGTCGTGGACGTGGGCGGGAAGGTGCGTGCCCCCGGACTCCGGCGGCTGCCCGCCGGGTCCCGCGTCGAGGACGCCCTGCGGGCCGCGGGAGGGCCACGGCCCGGCACGGACACCGACGGCCTCAACCGTGCCCGGGTCCTGGTGGACGGCGAACAGATCATGGTCGGCGTGACCGCGCCCCCGCCGGGGCCGGGGCCGGGTGGTTCGGGCGGTACGGGGCCGCTCGGTGCCGGGGGATCCGGGGCGGGTGCCGTGCCCGCCGCGCCGATTCCCCTGAACACGGCCACGGTCGACCAGTTCGACAGCCTGCCCGGGGTCGGGCCCGTCCTGGCCCGGCACATCATCGACTACCGCACCGCGCACGGTGGTTTCCGCTCGGTCGACGAGCTCCGTGAAGTGAGCGGAATCGGAGACCGTCGCTTCGCCGACCTCCGCAACCTGGTGCGGCCATGAGGGGTCCGGAGACGAGGGACGCGGGGGAGCCGCAAGCCTCTCCGGCGGGCCCCGAGGAACTTCCCGGAGCCGCTGGTTGGGGCCGCAGCCCGGTGCACGCGGCCTCGGAGAGCCGGCTGGGGGCTTCCCACCCCCGGGTGGAGGGGCCGGTCGACCTCCGGCTCGTGCTGCCCGCCGCCGCGGTCTGGCTCACGGCGGCCGTGAGCGTCGGAGCGTCGCCGGGCGGGGTCGCCGTCGTCGTGGCCGTGTCCCTGGTCGCGGGTGGCGTGCTGCTGGCGGCCGGACCGAGAGACGCGCGGGCGGAGACGGAGGACGAGTGGAAGCACGAGGTGGCCGAGGGGGAGGGCGCCGAGGAGAACAGGGCCAAGGACGGCGATGCGACCAAGGGGAGGGGAGACGCGGGCACGGGACAGGAGCGCGGGGCCTGGCAGGGGCGATCGGCGGGACAGCAGTGTCAGGCCGGAGAGGAGCGATGGACCGGGCAAGGGCGACGGACGGGACGGCTGGGCCGGGGACGGGCGGGGCGACCGGGGTGGTGGGTGTCCGTCGCGGCCCTGCTCCTCTGCGTCGGCGCCGCCGCGGCCTCGGCGGGGCTGCGCGCGGCGGACCTGAGGCGCGGCCCCCTTCCTGCCCTCGCGGAGCGGTCGGCCGAGGTGACCGCCGAGGTGGTGATCACCTCGGATCCAAGGCTCAGCCGGCCCCGGATCAACGGTGACCACATGGCTCCGACGGTTCTGCTGTTCGACGCCGACGTCACGCGGGTGATCCAGTCGGACGGCACGGTGGAGGCGACCCGGACGCCGGTGCTGGTGATCGTCGACGCCCGCCCACGGCGGACCGCGCCCGAGGGTGCGGGCGGACCCGCGCGACGGGGCGCCTCCCGGAACACCGGCGGACGCTCCCCCTGGCTGTCGCTGCTGCCGTCGACCCGGCTGCGGATCGCGGCACGAGTCGTGCCCGCCCTGTCGGACGGGGACGGCATCGCGGTGGTGCTGCGGGTACGGGGGAGCGGGCCGCCGGAGGTGGTGGGAGGGCCGTCCGGTCCGCAGCGGTTCGCGGGCAGGCTGCGCGAAGGGCTGCGGAAGGCGACCGACGGCCTGGACCCGGACGCGCGGGCGCTGCTGCCGGGACTGGTCGTGGGCGACACCTCACGGGTCACGCCCGAGCTGGACAAGGCGTTCAGGGCCACCGACCTCACCCACCTCCTCGCCGTCAGCGGGGGCAACCTCGTCATCGTCCTCGCGCTGTTCATCGGGCCCCCGGGTCTGGCCCAGCGGGTGGAGCGACGGGGCCTCGCCTCCCGGCTGGGGGTGCCGCTCCGGGCGACCGCCCTGCTCGGCGGAACGCTCACGCTCGCCTTCGTGATCGTGTGCCGGCCGGACCCGAGCGTGCTGCGGGCCGCGGCCTGCGGAGCGATCTCGCTGCTGGCCATCGCGACCGGGCGCCGCAGATCGCTGATCCCGGCACTGGCCGCCGCGGTTCTGCTCCTGGTGCTCTACGACCCCTGGCTCGCCCGCAGTTACGGATTCCTCCTCTCCGTCCTCGCGACCGCGGCCCTGCTCACGCTCGCCCCGCGCTGGAGCACGGCGCTCCAACGGCGCCGTGTGCCCGCGCGCCTGGCCGAGGCCCTGGCCGCGTCCGCCGCCGCGCAGGCGCTGTGCGCGCCGGTGGTCGCCGTGCTGTCGGCGCGGGTGAGTCTGGTGGCGGTGCCGTGCAATCTCCTCGCGGAGTTCGCGGTCACACCGGCCACGGTGCTGGGGTTCGCGACACTGGCGGCCTCATCGTGGGCGATGCCCCTGGCCAAGTACCTGGCGTGGTCGGCGAGTTGGCCCGCCCGGTGGATCGCGGGCATCGCGCGAGCGGGGGCGGCCCAGCCGGGTGGGGGAGTGGACTGGCCGGACACATGGACGGGGGCCCTGCTGCTGGCCCTCCTCACCGTCGCCGGTGTGGCCTTCGGCCGGCGGCTGCTGAGACATCCGTTGCCGAGCGGTGTCGCCGTGGTGCTGCTGCTGCTGTTCGTGGTGCAGCCGCCGCCGCTCACCAGGGTGATCACGGGGTGGCCGCCGCCCGGCTGGAGGTTCGCGCTGTGCGATGTGGGGCAGGGCGACACGGGCGTGCTCGCGGTGGGGGACGGCAGCGCGGTGGTGGTGGACGCGGGGCCCGACCCGGTACTGGCCGACCGCTGTCTGAGCACACTCGGCGTCACCAGGATCCCGCTCGTGGTCCTGACGCACTTCCACGCGGACCATGTCGCGGGCCTGCCGGGCGTGCTCCGGGGGCGCTCGGTGGGGGCGATCGAGACGACCGGTTTCGAAGAGCCCCCGGAACAGGCCGAGTTCGTACGGAGGGAGGCGGCCGCACGGCACATTCCCCTGACCCGGGCCGTCGCGGGGGAGCGGAGATGCGTGGGGCGTCTGGACTGGCGGGTGCTGTGGCCGCCGCCGGATCCGGCCGTGCCGCCGGACGACCCGAACGACGCCAGTGTCGCGATGCTCGTGCGGTCCTCGGGGCTGAGACTGCTCCTGCTCGGCGACCTGGAGCCGCCCGCCCAGCGGGCCTTGGCGAGATCGGCGCAGGCCGCGGAACTGGCCGGTGTGGACGTGCTGAAGGTCGCCCATCATGGTTCGGCGTACCAGGATCCGGGGCTCATACGCCGGGTCGCCCCGCGGCTCGCGCTCATCTCGGTGGGCCGGGACAACCCCTACGGACATCCGGCACCCAGTACGGTCGCGGCCCTGCGGGCGGGGGGTGCGGTGGTGCTGCGGACCGACGAGGACGGTGATCTCGCGGTCATCGGTGCGGGCGGAGGGCTCGGTGTGGCGCGACACTGAAGGCATGAATTCCGCACAGGCAGACGCCTACCTCCGCCGTATCGGGGCCGGGCACCCGGCATGGCCCACGTCCGACGTGCTCCGCGAACTCCAGCTGTGTCATCTGCGGACGGTGCCGTTCGAGAACCTCTCGATCCACCTCGGCGAGGAGATCGTGCTGGAGGAGAAGCGGCTGCTGGACAAGGTGGTGGGCGCCCGCAGAGGGGGTTTCTGCTACGAACTCAACGGCGCGTTCGGGGCGTTGCTGGGGGCGCTGGGCTTCGACGTGACGCTTCTCGCGGCGCGGGTGTACGGGGACGACGGGAAGCCGGGGATCCCCTACGACCATCTCGCGCTGCGGGTGCGGACGGTGGACGGGGGCGACTGGCTGACCGACGTCGGGTTCGGGGCGCACAGCCACTATCCGCTGTCGTTCACGGAGCGGGGTGAACAGCGGGACCCCGGCGGGCTGTTCCGGGTCGTGGAGTCCGCGCCGGACGCGGCGGGGGTGCGGGGAGCCGGCGGTTCGCGGGAGCACGAGGACCTCGACGTCATCGTCGGCGACAAGCGGCAGTACCGGCTGGAGGTCCGGCCGCGGGTGCTCGGGGACTTCGTCGTCGGGGCCTGGTGGCACGGCACGTCTCCGCAGTCGCACTTCACCCGGTCGCTGGTCTGTTCGCGGGTCACCGAGGACGGAGGCCGGATCACGCTCAGCGGACGCAGGTTCACTGTGTCGACGGCCGACGGGACGAAGGAGGTGACGCAGCTGGAGACGGACGAGGAGGTGCTGGCCGCGTACCGGGAGCGCTTCGGGATCGAGCTGGACCGGGTGCCGGAGGTCGCGGGGGCCAAGTAGTGGTCCGGAGCCGCGCAGATCACACCCCGCGGAGTCCGAAGTCGGCGTCGGACGCCCCGGGCGTGCCGGAAAATGTCCGGGTGAGCGATGTGAGACATGTACTGGTGCTGCCCGACCGCGACGCCGCGGAGGAGGCGGCGGAGGCCGCCGGCGACCGCTTCGGACTGCCGGAGGAGCCGCAGCTGGTGAGGGACGCCCTCGCGGGCGAGGACGACGCCGAGGACGCGCAGTGGCTGGTGGTCCTGACCGACCCCGAGTCACGGCTGGACCCGAAGGAGCTGGACGAGTTCGCGGCGGAATGGGACGGCTGGCACGAGGAGCCGTAACCCGCCTCGCCCGGCCGGGCCGGGCCCGGGCCTGGCCGAACCGCGCGGCCAGGACCAGCCCAGCCCCACGGCCGGGCCTGCCGCAATCACGCGGGTCGGGCCCAGCCCAGGCACACGGGCCGGGCCCAGCCCGGGCAGGCGGCAAGCCGCAGGGCCGGATGCCCCGGCTCGCCTTCGGCCCGGCCCAACCCGGCCAGGCTCGGCCCCTGGCCCAACCCCGCGTCCCGACCCCCAACCTCAACCCCGGTTCCCGACCCCCAACCCAAAACCCGGGCCCGTCCCCATCCCCACTCCCTGATCCCCACTCCCTGATCCCCACTCCCGTGCTCTCGCCTCGGTCGGTGAGGGTTGTCGGTGGGGCGTGGGATGCTTTCGGGGATGGCCAAGAAGACCGCACAAGACGACCCTCTCGCCCCTGTCACGCTGGCAGTGGGCCAGGAGGATCTCCTGCTCGACCGTGCCGTGCAGGAGGTGGTGGCCGCCGCCAGGGCCTCCGACGCCGACACGGACGTACGGGACCTCACCCCCGACCAGTTGCAGCCGGGCACGCTCGCCGAGCTGACCAGTCCCTCGCTCTTCGCCGAGCGCAAGGTCGTGATCGTACGGAACGCCCAGGATCTGTCGGCGGACACGATCAAGGACGTCAAGGCGTATCTCGGGGCGCCCGCCGAGGAGATCACCCTGGTGCTGCTGCACGCGGGCGGCGCCAAGGGCAAGGGTCTGCTCGACGCCGCGCGCAAGGCGGGCGCGCGGGAGGTGGCGTGCCCCAAGATGACCAAGCCGGCGGACCGGCTGGCGTTCGTGCGAGGCGAGTTCCGGGTGCTCGGCCGGGCGGCCACCCCGGAGGCCTGCCAGGCGCTGGTGGACTCCATCGGCAGTGATCTGCGGGAGCTGGCATCGGCCGTGTCGCAGCTGACGGCGGACGTCGAGGGGACGATCGACGAGGCCGTCGTCGGGAGGTACTACACCGGGCGGGCCGAGGCGTCCAGCTTCACCGTGGCCGACCGGGCCGTGGAGGGGCGGGCCGCGGAGGCGCTGGAGGCGCTGCGCTGGTCCCTGTCGACCGGGGTGGCCCCCGTCCTGATCACCAGCGCGCTCGCGCAGGGGGTGCGGGCGATCGGCAAGCTGTCCTCCGCACGCGGCGGCAGGCCCGCCGACCTGGCCCGTGAGCTGGGCATGCCGCCGTGGAAGATCGACCGCGTGCGGCAGCAGATGCGGGGCTGGACACCGGACGGGGTCGCCATGGCGCTCACGGCCGTCGCCGAGGCGGACGCCGGGGTCAAGGGCGGCGGGGACGATCCCGAGTACGCCCTGGAGAAGGCGGTCGTGGCCGTCGCCCGAGCGGCCCGCTCCGGCCGCCACTGACCGGCCGCCCCGGCAGTACCGCCAGGTTCCTCGCCCGGCCCGCTCCCGGCCGCCACTGAGCGGCCTGACCCGGCCACCCGCCAGGCTCCCCGCGCGGCCCGCTCCGGCCGGCCGCTGACCGGCCCCGTCGACCGGCCGCTGCCGACCGCCCCCGCCGACCAGCCGCCCAGGCCGCCCCGCCCGTTCTCCGCATCGCCCGGGGACCCCGTGGAACACCGAAGGCCCCGCTCGGTCTCCCGGGGAAGGGAGGGGAGCGGGGCCTTCGGTTCAAGCCGGTGGACTCACGCCCGCGTGGCGAACGCAGATCGTGCGTGAATCCGGTACGTCGGTCGGGAGCGGAGAGAGAGGGCCCGCTCGGGTCCGGCCGACGGTCAAGTCAGGGGTCGAGCTCCGGAGAGCTCAGCCGACTCAGCCCTGGAGGGCGGCGACCTTCGAAGCAAGCGCCGACTTCTTGTTGGCGGCCTGGTTCTTGTGGATGACGCCCTTCGAGACGGCCTTGTCGAGCTTGCGCGAAGCCTCGCGCGCCGCGACGGTGGCCTTCTCGACGTCACCCGCGGCAGCAGCCTCGCGGGCCTTGCGGATCGCGGTCTTCAGAGAGGACTTGACGGCCTTGTTGCGCAGCCGCGCCTTCTCGTTGGTCTTGATCCGCTTGATCTGGGACTTGATGTTCGCCACTGATGAGCCTTTACAGGTTCAGGCGCGCGAGACGTCATGTCTCACCCGCCGTTTGATTTTCATGGGTGCGTCTCGTGCTGAGAGGGCATGAGACACAGCCACCCAGGCTACCAGTCCCCGCCCGACCGGCCCAAACCGGCCGTACGTCCCGGTCCCGCGGCCCGTCGCCGATGCCCTGGTCAGGGCCTTCGGACCGGGCGCCGCCGTCCCCCTCCCGCGGCCCAAACCGGTCGCAGTCCGCCGCGCGTGGGACCATGGAACCTACGTATCGATCCGACCCGAGGCGACAGGCGCCTCAAGAGACAGGACCCTGCGTGCCCGCGACCCCTAACAATGCGCCCGAGCCGAGCCGTACCGACCCGGCGCTGATCCGCAATTTCTGCATCATCGCGCACATCGACCACGGCAAGTCCACGCTCGCCGACCGCATGCTCCAGCTGACCGGGGTGGTTGATCAGCGGCAGATGCGCGCTCAGTACCTCGACCGCATGGACATCGAGCGCGAGCGCGGCATCACCATCAAGTCCCAGGCGGTCCGGCTGCCCTGGGCCCCGTCCGAGGATCCGGGCCGCACCCACATCCTCAACATGATCGACACCCCCGGGCACGTCGACTTCACCTACGAGGTGTCGCGGTCCCTGGCGGCCTGCGAGGGCACGGTCCTGCTCGTCGACGCCGCCCAGGGGATCGAGGCGCAGACCCTCGCCAACCTCTACCTGGCGATGGAGAACGACCTCAGGATCATCCCCGTACTGAACAAGATCGACCTGCCGGCGGCCCAGCCGGAGAAGTTCTCCGAGGAGCTCGCGAACCTCATCGGCTGCGACCCCGAGGACGTCCTCAAGGTCTCCGCCAAGACGGGCCTCGGTGTCGAGGCGCTGCTCGACAAGGTCGTCGCCGAGATCCCCGCCCCGGTCGGTGTCCAGGACGCCCCGGCCCGCGCGATGATCTTCGACTCGGTCTACGACTCGTACCGCGGTGTCGTGACGTACGTGCGTGTCATCGACGGGCAGCTCAACAAGCGCGAGCGCATCAAGATGATGTCCACCGGCGCCACCCACGAGCTGCTGGAGATCGGCGTCTCGTCGCCCGAGATGAAGCCGGCCGACGGCCTCGGCGTCGGTGAGGTCGGCTACCTCATCACCGGGGTGAAGGACGTCCGCCAGTCCAAGGTCGGTGACACCATCACCACCCTGAACAAGGGCGCGACCGAGGCGCTCGGCGGGTACAAGGACCCCAAGCCGATGGTCTTCTCGGGCCTGTACCCGCTGGACGGGTCCGACTACCCCGAGCTCCGCGACGCCCTGGACAAGCTCCAGCTCAACGACGCCGCGCTCGTCTACGAGCCGGAGACCTCGGCCGCGCTGGGCTTCGGCTTCCGCGTCGGCTTCCTCGGGCTGCTGCACCTCGACGTGATCCGCGAGCGCCTGGAGCGCGAGTTCGGCCTCGACCTGATCGCGACCGCCCCGAACGTGGTCTACCGCGTCGAGATGGAGGACCGCAGCGAGCACACGGTCACCAACCCGAGCGAGTTCCCCGAGGGCAAGATCGACAAGGTGTACGAGCCCGTCGTGCGGGCGACCATCCTCGCCCCCTCGGAGTTCATCGGCTCGATCATGGAGCTGTGCCAGACCCGGCGCGGCACCCTGCTCGGCATGGACTACCTCTCCGAGGACCGCGTCGAGATCCGCTACACCCTCCCCCTCGCGGAGATCGTCTTCGACTTCTTCGACCAGCTGAAGTCCAAGACCCGCGGTTACGCCTCGCTCGACTACGAGCCCACCGGCGAGCAGAGCTCCAGCCTGGTCAAGGTCGACATCCTGCTGCACGGCGACAAGGTCGACGCCTTCTCGGCGATCACGCACAAGGACGCCGCGTACGCGTACGGCGTCCGGCTGGTCGCCAAGCTGCGCGAGCTGATCCCGCGGCAGGCCTTCGAGGTGCCCATCCAGGCGGCCATCGGCTCCCGGGTCATCGCCCGCGAGACCATCCGCGCCATCCGCAAGGACGTCCTCGCCAAGTGCTACGGCGGTGACATCTCCCGTAAGCGGAAGCTGCTGGAGAAGCAGAAGGAGGGCAAGAAGCGGATGAAGATGGTGGGCTCTGTGGAAGTTCCGCAAGAGGCCTTCATCGCCGTGCTGTCCAGCGACGACAGCGGCGGTTCGGCCAAGGGCAAGAAGTAGCCACGCCGAATCCCGGAATTCAGGGCCCGTCGCGCTTCGGCGCGGCGGGCCCTGTGCTTGTCTCATGGATGTGTCCTGCAAGAAGTGACCGGCCGTCGCCCCTTACGCACCGGCCGGACGCGCTCTAGTCTGATCTCTGCTCGGTAGTTACTCGCGAGTTAAACAACAGCCGCAATTGAGCCAGCCGCACTGCCGCGGGCCCCGGAGGATGTCGTGAGCGACACACAGACCCTGATCGAGAACCGTCCGCCGTCCGTCGCCGCCCTCTTCCTGGAGCGTGTGGCGGCCACACCCGACGCCGAGGCATACCGTTACCCGGTACCGGCCTCCGGCGCGGGACCGGACGAGTGGAGGTCGCTGACCTGGGCGCAGGCCGCGGAGCGCGTCTACGCCATCGCGGCCGGTCTCATCGAACTCGGCGTCCAGCCGGAGCAGCGCGTCGCGCTCGCCTCCTCGACCCGGGTCGAGTGGATCCTCGCCGACCTCGGCATCCTCTGCGCGGGCGCGGCCACCACGACCGTGTATCCGCAGACCAACGCCGAGGAGTCGGCGTTCATCCTCGCCGACTCCGCGAGCCGGGTCCTCATCGCGGAGGACGCGGCCCAGCTCGCCAAGGCCCGCGAGAAGCGCGCCGAGCTCCCCGAGCTCACCCATGTCGTGGTCGTCGACGCGGAGGGCGTCGAGACCGAGGACTGGGTCCTGACGCTCACCGAGCTGGAGGCGCGCGGCGCCGCCTACCTGGAGAAGCACCCCGAGCTGATCAAGGAGCGGGTCGGCGCGATCACCGCGGACCAGCTCGCCACCCTCATCTACACCTCCGGCACGACCGGCCGTCCCAAGGGCGTGCGGCTGCCGCACGACAACTGGTCCTACATGGCCAAGGCGATCTCCGGGACCGGTCTGATCACCCAGGCGGACGTCCAGTACCTGTGGCTGCCGCTCGCGCACGTCTTCGGCAAGGTCCTGACCTCCGGGCAGATCGAGGTCGGGCACGTCACCGCCGTCGACGGCCGCGTGGACAAGATCATCGAGAACCTTCCGGTGGTGCGGCCGACGTACATGGCCGCCGTGCCCCGCATCTTCGAGAAGGTCTACAACGGGGTCGCGGCCAAGGCGCGGGCCGGCGGCGGCGCCAAGTACAAGATCTTCCAGTGGGCCGCGGACGTCTCCCGCGAGTACGCGAAGGCCAGCCAGGACAACTTCCGCCGCACCGGTTCGGCCTCGGTGCCGTTCGCGCTCGGCGCCAAGCACAAGGTCGCCGACGCCCTCGTCTTCGCCAAGATCCGTGAGGCCTTCGGCGGCAACCTGCGCGCCTGCATCTCCGGCTCCGCCGCGCTCGCGCCGGAGATCGGCTACTTCTTCGCCGGCGCCGGCATCCACATCCTGGAGGGTTACGGACTCACCGAGACCTCCGCGGCCTCCTTCGTCAACCCGGGCGAGGCCTACCGCACCGGCACGGTCGGCAAGCCGCTGCCCGGCACCGAGGTGCGCATCGCGGACGACGGCGAGATCCTGCTGCGCGGCCCCGGCCTCATGGAGGGCTACCACAAGCTGCCCGAGAAGACCGCCGAGGTCCTGGAGGCCGACGGCTGGTTCCACACCGGTGACATCGGCGAGCTGTCCGCGGACGGCTATCTGCGGATCACCGACCGCAAGAAGGACCTCATCAAGACCTCGGGCGGCAAGTACATCGCGCCCGCCGAGGTCGAGGGCCAGTTCAAGGCGGTCTGCCCGTACGTCTCCAACATCCTCGTGCACGGCGCCGACCGGAACTTCTGCACCGCGCTCATCGCGCTCGACGAGCCGTCCATCCTCGACTGGGCCAAGGACAACGGCCTGGAGGGCAAGTCGTACGCGGAGGTCGTCGCGGCGCCCGCCACGGTCGCGCTGGTCGAGGGTTACGTGAAGGAGCTCAACGGGGGCCTCCAGCGCTGGCAGACCATCAAGAAGTTCCGTCTGCTGCCCCGTGACCTCGACGTCGAGCACGGTGAGATCACGCCCAGCCTCAAGCTGAAGCGCCCGGTCGTCGAGAAGGCGTACAAGCACCTGATCGACGACATGTACGCGGGTACCCGCGAGGCCTAGCCGCCGTCGGCACCCGGTTTCCGGACCCGCCTCGCGCGGGCCGGAAACCGGTGCCCCCTCCTATCCGTCCCGCCTCCGCCGCATCCGGCCCAGCAGCTCGTCCATCTGCCGTATCTGGTCGCGGAGTCGCGGTACGTCCCGCACGGCACCGGCCGCCAGTTGGGCGTCCAACCTGCCCAGGCGGGCGGCGAGTTCGTCGATCTGGTCCTGTTCCCGGGCCAGCAGGCGCTCCAGTTGACGGTTCTTGCGGTGCAGGTCGAGGAAGACGGTGACCTTGGCGCGCAGGACCCAGGGGTCGAACGGCTTCGTCAGATAGTCGGCGGCGCCCGTCGCGTACCCGCGGAAGGCGTAGCCCGCGTCGGCGTCCGAGCCCGTCAGGAAGATGATGGGCACGTCCTTGGTGCGGTCGAGCCGCTTGATGTTCGCGGCCGTCTCGAATCCGTCCATGCCCGGCATCCGGATGTCGAGCAGGACGACCGCGAACCGTCGCCGCAGCAGCGCCTCCATCGCCTCCTGGCCCGAACGCGCCCGCACCAGCGGTTCGTTCAGCGAGCGCAGGACGGCTTCCAGCGCGACCAGGTTGTCCTCCATGTCGTCGACCAGGAGGATGCTCGCGCCCTCGTCGTCCCTCGTCCCGGCGCTCATGACCGCGGTGCTCGGTTCTGTCCGACTTCGAACACATCCATACCACTGTTCTCACTCATGGCGGCCCACTTCGGTGACTCGGCGCTTATGAGTGCCGCCAGTCTGTCACCCTGGCCGCATCGTCCGAGGTGTATTCGTCCGAACTGCCCAGGGAGCCGCACAGTGGGGGCCATTCCGACGCAACGGGAGACCACGGCGTGCGCACCGGACACGCTCGCACACCGCGCAGGCCGGGACGTCGTGTCACGGACGTCGCTGCCGGGCACTCCGCTGGCCCCCGCCGCCGCGCGCCGGTTCCTCCGGGACACGCTCCTGGACTGGACCGAGTCGGGCCTGCCGGGTGCCGGGATCATCGACGACCGGCTCACCGACGACGCGGTCGTGGTGGTCAGCGAGCTCGTCACCAACGCGGTGGTGCACGCGGGCACCGACGTCGAGCTGCTGTGCCGGCTGGAGGACAGCCCGGCCGACGGGCCGCCGGGCACGGTGGTCGTCGAGGTCTCCGACCACCATCCCTCGCGCGCCATACGGGAGGACGGCGCCGAACCGCCTTACGGGACACCGGAGTACGGGCGGGGCCTGCGCCTCGTCTCCGCGCTCTCCGAGGCCTGGGGGATCACGTACCGTCCGGGCGTCAAGACGGTCTGGTCGAGGCTGCTGACCGCCGGGGCCGCCGGAGCGCTGCCCGGGGCGGACGCCTTCACGGACACCGGCGAGCGGCGCCGGCCCGGCCGCTTCGACGACACGGACGGGCCTCGCGAACCGGGCGGGCGCGCGGGCGCGAGCGGCTTCACGGACACCAACGGTTTCACCGGCCCCACCGGTTTCACGGACGCCGCCGGATCGGCGGGGCCGGACCGTTTCGCGGGACCGGACGGTCTCACGCGCGCCGACGGGTTCGAGGGGCCCGCGGACGGTTCCGGTCGGGCCGGGGCCGGCGCCGCCGCGTACGCCGAGGGGCAGGTGCCGGGGGCCGTGACGCCGGCCGACGGAGAACCGTACGGCCTCGGGCCCGGCACCGGCTTCGGGTCCGGCACCGGCCTCGGGTCCGGCACCGGCTTCGAGTCCGGCACCGGCTTCGAGTCCGGCACCGGCTTCGAGTCCGGTGCCAGCTTCCGATCCAGCACCGGCTTCGGGTCCAGCACCGGCTTCGGGTCCAGCACCGGCTTCGGGTCCAGCACCGGCTTCGGGTCCAGCACCGGCTTCGGGTCCAGCACCGGCTTCGGGTCCAG